>DATIXH010000477.1:0-4668 GCA_035518775.1 Candidatus Acidiferrum sp. | reverse complement strand
ACACGCTCGATCAGGTGCGCTTCGACCTCTACATCTTCGACAAGGGCGGCGTGATCGCGCGCCGCCTGGTGCTGGACACCGGACCGATGCGCGTGGGCAAGACGACGGTCGCGAGCTTCGCGCTCCTCGACCAGCCCTGCGCCAACGTCGGCAAGCTGCTCGTCAACGACGTGCCGGTGTGCAAGACGGCCGCGGGCGCCGCGGTCGACTGCGTGGCCGCGCTCAATTTGACGAGCCGCGCAGCGGCGCCGCTGACGAAGTAGGATCGTAACGGTGGCACCGAGCACGCTGCGCCGCCGAAAGCTGTTTTCCAACAATTGCGGCGATATCGAACCGCCGAGGCCGCTGCAAAGGCCCGATAGCCTCGAGTGACTCGGCTTCTACGAGTGACCGACGGCAGTCTCCGAGCCGCCGAGCTGCCACTCTGGCAAGGACCGGATTCCTCAAGGGAGCGCCGAGCGGCCGGGCTATACTGCCCGAACCGGTGGGTCTCACGCACAGGAAGGTGGTCATGGCCGCGAAGCAGGAATCGCTGATCTGCGCCTACATCCTGGACGGGCAAGGCGGCGGGCGGGACGTCTGGTGGCCGGACGTCGACACGTGGACGCCGGAGGCCGGCGTGCTCTGGGTCCACCTCGACCATACCTCGCCGAAGAGCCAGGAGTGGCTGCGCCGGTTCAGCAATCTCGATCCGCTGGTGGCGGAGGCGCTGGTGGCGGAGGACACGCGCCCGCGCTGCTCGGAGATCGATGACGGGCTGCTCGTCATCCTGCGCGGCGTCAACCTCAATCCCGGCGCCGAGGCCGAAGACATGGTGGCGATACGGATGTGGATCGACGGCATGCGCATCGTCAGCACGCGCCATCGCACGCTCAAATCCATCCAGGACATCCGCGAGCAGATCGCCGCGCGCCAGGGGCCGCGCGGGCCCGCCGAGTTCCTGGTGGAGATCGCCGACCGCCTGACCACCCGCACGGGCCCGATCATCGACGACATCGAGGAGACGCTGGACACGCTGCAGGACGAGCTGTCGCACGCCGCCGACGACCATATCAGCACCCGGCTCAGCCCCGTCCGCCGCAAGGCGGCGCAGCTCCGTCGCTACCTGGCGCCGCAGCGCGAGGTCATCACCCGGCTGCAGGCCGAGCAGCGGGATTGGATCGAGGACATCCACCGGGCGCATCTGCACGAGAGCGCCGACCGCGTGATCCGCTACGTCGAGGACCTCGACCTCGTGCGCGAGCGGGCCTCGGTGCTGCAGGACGAGATGATGAACCGGCTCTCCGTGCAGATGAACAAGACGATGTATCTGCTCTCGATCGTGGGCGCCGTCGTCCTGCCCCTCGCCCTGGTCGCCGACCTGCTAGGCATGAGCGTCGGCGGCATCCCCGGCGCCGGCAACGGCGGCGCCTTCTGGATCATCGTGGTCCTGCTCGGACTCGTCGCCGTCGGCGAGATCTGGCTGTTCCGGCGGCTGAAGTGGATTTGAGCGGGAACCTCAGATCAACGCGATCGAGGCAAAATCGCGGATCAGGGGCTCGGCGTGACACGACGAGCTGATGCCGACCCGCGCGGCCCGAAGTCCGTCAGGTCAGTCGGGCCGTTCTTTCTTCGGCTTCCATGCGCGCGCCAGCCGCTGCGATTCTTCGATCTGGGCCGGCGTCAAGTGGCTGGCCGCTCGATCACGGTTGTGCGCGGCAAGCTCGCGGTCATCGCTCTCGGGATTGGCCGCGGATAAGTTGCACCACATGTACGCCAGCACGTAGTCCCGAGGCACACCCTCGCCCATGGCATACATTTGGCATAAATCGTTCTGCGCCCGCGGGTCGCCCTGATCCGCGGCGCGGCGGTACCACGTCACGGCTTGCACGTCATCCTCAGGCACGCCCCAACCATTGTCATACATGACGGCGAGGTTCTGTTGCGCCTTCGCGTAGCCCTGCTCCGCGGCGCGACGATGCCACTTCACCGCCTCCGCATAGTCTTGCGCGACACCCCGGCCGTCTTGGTACGTCAACGCGAGGTGGAACTGCGCGACCGCCAACCCCTGATCCGCGGCGCGCCGATACCACCTGACGGCCTCCGCAAAGTCCGGAGGCACGCCCTCGCCGCCCTCATACACAGTCCCGAGGTTATACTGTGCTTGCGCCGAGCCCTGATCTGCCGCACGGCGGTACCACTTCAAGGCCTCGGCGTGGTCTTGGGGCACGCCCCGACCGCGTTGGTACATGAATGCGAGGTTGTTCTGCGCCTCCACGATGCCTTGCTTGGCAGCCTGGCGGTACCAGCTGACCGCCGCCGCGTCATCCTGTGGCACGCCCCAACCGTTCTCATACATGACTCCGAGGGCAAACTGCGCCCGGGAATATCCCTGGTCCGCCGCTCTTCGGAGCCACGTCGCCGACGCCACGTCATCCCGTGGCAGGCCTCGGCCATCCTTGTACATGACGCCGAGGCCATACTGCGCCCGCGCGTTGCCGCCTTCCGCCAAAGGACGCAGCAATCTCAGCGCCGTCGCATAGTCCCCTCTCTCGTAGGCCGCGACACTATCCTCGATTGGTCCTGCCTGCGCCGAAAGCACGACGAGCGCTGGAGCAGCCAGCACGACGGCGGCAGCGATTCTGGCGGCCAACAGTTTTAGCGGTGTTGCCGGCATACCCATCCGTCACTGCCGACAGAGAGCCGATGCAGGGAGCTTGATATTCCAGACGGTCGTGGGCTTCGGCGTCCACGCGCGCGCCAGCCGCTGCGCTTCCTCGATCTGCGAGGGTGTCATCTTGCTGGCGGCGATGTCGCGGTACTTGGCGGCGCCGTGTCCCGGCGGAAGCGCTGCAGCCGCGAGGGCGAGCCACATGTACGCCCTCACCGGGTCCCGCTCCAGGCCCTGTCCGAGCAAATACATGGTGCCGAGATTGAATTGGGCGACGGCAATACCCTGGTCGGCCGCCTTGCGATGCCACTCCGCCGCCTCGACCTCGTTCTGCGGCACCCCCTCGCCGTTGTGATACATCACACCCAGGTTGACCTGAGCTGCAGCGTAGCCCTGCTCGGCTGCTTTGCGGTACCACTTGACCGCCTCGACGTCATCCAGAGGCAAGCCTTTGCCATCATCATATGCTGTGCCCACTTCGTATTGGGCGGTGACCTCACCTTGGTCGGCGGCCTTGCGGTACCACTTCAGCGCCTCAGCTCGATCTTGCGGTACTCCGTGGCCGTTGTCGTACATCTGGCCGAGATTGCTCTGGGCTGCGGGATTCCCCCGATCCGCCGCTTTCGTCAACCACTTCACCGCCTCGGCATAGTCCTGCAAGACGCCCTGACCGTCGCGATACATCAAGCCGAGGCTGCGTTCGGCTTCAGAACACCCGTGATCGGCAGAGCTCCGCCACCATCGCACGGCCTCGAGGTCGTTCTGCTGCAGACCGCGGCCCCAGTGGTACATTGTGGCGAGATTGTCTTGTGCCTGGCCGTCACCCTGCTCGGCCGCCTTGCGGTACCACTTCGCCGCTTCCGCGTCGCTCTGCGGCACTCCCTCGCCGTTGTCGTACATTTCCCCGAGGTTGAGTTGAGCCCACGCCTCGCCCCGCTCGGCCAGCCGGCGGCAGGCAGACACTGCCCTTGCCGGGTTGGTCTTCAGCAACGCCTGGAAGCCCTTGCAGTCCTCGCGGTTCCCCGCCAGCGCCGCCATGGCGCTCGCGACCACCACCATGGCCGCCAGCCCTGCTGCAGATGCGCGGGACATGCCGTTCTCCGCCTATTCTCCCAAGGCAATAGGCCAGCAAGGGTCTGCAGGCAGCAAAGCGTAGCACCTGAACTCCGTCCCGAGAAGCTGCCGCGTCGAGCGGCAAGATGGCCTCTGGTGTCAGCGATGTGAACGAACTGGCGCCAGCCGTCGGCCGTGCCGCCACAACGCGCTTTGGACCTTGTCGGCAGCCGAGACCGGGTCCAATCTAGCAGTCGAACGCAAACCTCGGCGGCCATCTGCGAACGTCCGTTGGTTTGTGTTCCCCAGAAAGGCATGCGCCATGTTTCCGGGCATGCGTTCGACCCGTTCGTTGCGCCCGCTTGCCATCTTGGCGCTCGCTGTCTCGAGCGGGCTGCTCTCCGGGCCTGCAAGTCGCGCCGGCGAGACGAATCCACCTGTCGTCGTCGGGAATCTGGGCGATCCATCACGCTTGGTCTTTCGGGGTGTTGCAAGTTTCAGTCCCGACGCGCTGCCGGACGGTTTGCTGATGAGCGCCGAGTTCCTGCTGGCCGCTCATCCGCGCGCACCGTTTGACGCATATCTCACTTCGTTGCAGCGCCTGATCCTGCGCGGCTATCGGCACGCGGGATTCTCCGACGCCGACATCGCTGTCGAATACAACGGGGAAGCCGGGACCGTCGAGGTGACCGTCCACGAAGGACCCCGTTACATGGCGGGCGAGGTCGCGGTCATCGGCGCCAAGACGCTGCCCGTGGAGGCGTTCATCCGCCGATTGACCGAGCCGCAGCCGCCATCAGAGTCCCTTACTGCAAAGCAGTGGCTGCATGCGGGCGACCACGAGCCCACTGAGAGCGCGACGCCGGCGGCAACGGATCTCGGTACATCGGATCCGACGGAGAGTTCAGCCGAGCGGCTCGACGCCATCGGCGACGTGGTCGCGCCCGAGGACCCGATCTGGCCGA
>DATIXH010000476.1:0-8818 GCA_035518775.1 Candidatus Acidiferrum sp. | reverse complement strand
AGCGATCGGGCATGATGCTATGGGACTCAGACCGCGCGGCGCGCCAGCAGGGCCCAGACCCCGGCCGCCGACAGCAGCGAGCCGCCGGCGAGGTGGAAGCCGCGCTGCGCCCGCGGCGCGGCCAGCACGCGGCTGGCCCAGGCCGCGAAGGCGGCATAGAGCGTGGCGTTGATCGTGGCCAATCCGAGGAACGTCAGCGCCAGAATCCACAGCTGCCGCCCGGTGTCGGCGGACGGGTCGACGAACTGCGGCAGGAAGGCGACGAAGAAGACGATGCCCTTGGGGTTGAGGGCGGTCACCAAATAGGTGTTGGCGAACAGCTTCCAGCGCGACCCCGGCGCCGGCGGCGGCGCCATCGGCGCGGCCGCGGCGCCCGCGCGCAACAGCTTGATGCCGAGATAGAGCAGATAGAGCCCGCCCACCGTCTTCACCGCCGTGAACCAGAAGGCGGAGGTCTGCAGCAGCACGCCCAGCCCCAGCAGCGACACCGCCAGCGCCGTCGAATCCCCGAGCGCCACCGCCGCTACCAGCGGAAGGTTCGCGCGCCGGCCATGGCTGACCGAATAGCCGATGACCGTCAGGATGGTCGGCCCGGGGATCACCAGCAGCACCGCCGCCGCGGCGACGAACGCCAGCCAGAGCGAAAGCGACATGAATTGCCCCCGAAGTGCTCGCTGATGCCGTTGCCGCGCACGCTACTGCATCTTCGCCATGAAGCCAAAGCGCCCGTACGTGGCGCCCATGCTCCGCTCAGCCTCCTTTCCCCTTCGCTGCTGCTTCCAGCCCGGCAATATCGAACTTCACCATCTTGAGCATGGCCTCGGCGACGCGCTTGGCCTTCGCCCGGTCGGGATCCATCATCAGCTCGCCCAGGCGCCGCGGCGTGATCTGCCAGGAGAGGCCCCAGCGATCCCTGAGCCAGCCGCAATGCTCGACCGAGCCGCCCTCCTTCAGCGCCTCCCAGAGGCGGTCGATCTCGGCCTGGTCGTCGCATTGGACCATGATCGAGAAGCTGTGGTTGAACGGATCGAGCGGACCCGCCTCGATCGCCATGTAGCGCTGGTCGCCGATCGTGAACCCCGCGATCTTGACGCTGCCCGCCGGCCCGCTCGGGTTGTCGGCGGGAACGGCCGAGATCCACGCCAGGGACGAGCCGGGTATCAGCGACGTGTAGAAGCGCACGGCCGCCTCCATGTCCTTCTCGAACCAGAGATGCTGGGTGACTTTCGTCATGCTGCCTCTTCCTCAATGATGCCTATCGGGATGGTGCCTGGCCCGGCCGGAGCGCCCGGAAGATTGCATGTCTGCCCCCACGAGCTGCCGCGACCGAGGCCTCGAGCCTCACCGTGTGGTCGATCGGTGAGCCGGCAAATCGACTCTCCCGCCAGAATTTCTTGTGCTGGGAGCGGCTGGACCAGCGCACCGACCTTCGGGACACCCAGATCTCAGTCAGACGTCGGCCTGGCGCTCTCGAGCGGTCACGCGGTCGGCAAGGCAGCAGCTCCGGGCAATCCGCCGCTCAGGCGCTGCCGGAACGGACTCTGACATCCTCGCACCAACGCCACGGCGGCAGGGTGACGTTGACGGTCGTGCCGACGCCGACTTCGCTGTCGAGCCGGATCGTTCCGCCGTGCAGCTCGACGAGCTTCTTCGTCAGATGCAGTCCCAGGCCCGTGCCGCTGTGCTGCCGGGCGTAGGAACCATCGACCTGACTGAAGCGGTCGAACACCTTGTCGATGTCCGCCGGCGCGATGCCGATGCCGTTGTCGGTGACCCGAAACAACAGGCTTCCATCCGGGGCAACCGCGGCCGTGGCCGTCACCTTGCCGCCCGCGGGCGTGAATTTGACGGCATTGCCGAGCAGATTGAGGAGTATCTGCCTGCAGGCCCGCTCGTCGGCCAGGATCGGGCGCAAACCGGGGGCCACATGTTGCTCCAGTGTCAGGCCCCCGCGCTGCGCCCGCTCCTCGACCATCCGCACGGCGGCGTCGACGATGTCCACGACGTCGCAGGGGGCTTCGTCGAGCTTGAAGCTGCCGGCCTCGATCTTGGAGGTGTCGAGAACGCTGTTGACGATGCCCAGCAGGTGCTCTCCGCTGTCCCAGATGTCCCCGGCGTACTCGAGGTATTTGGCCGAACCGACCGGCCCATACATCTGGCGGCAGATGATTTCGGAGAAGCCGAGGATCGCGTTCAAGGGCGTGCGCAGCTCGTGGCTCATGTTGGCCAGGAATTGGCTCTTCGCCTGGTTCGCGAGTTCGGCCTGCTCCTTGGCGTGCATCAATTCCTGTTCCGTGAATTTCTTCTCGGTGAAGTCGAGCGCGACACTCCCGATGGCGACCACGCGGCCGTCGGCGTCCTTGATCGGAAACTTCACGGCATAGGCCCATTCGCTGCGCCAGCCCGGGAAGTGAATCTCCCTGGCCACGCTGCGGCCGGTCTCGATGACCTCCTTGTCCATCGCCTCCGCGATCGCGGCCCCGGCGCTCGCCGTTATTTCGCTGGAGCGGCGCCCGAGAATGTCCGCAGCCCGCCTGTCCCAGATCTCTTCGACCGCACGACTGATCATGAGGTAGCGGCCTTCGATGTCCTTCACCGCCATTTCGACCGGCGCGTTCTCCATGAAGGCGCGGAAGCGCGCCTCGCTGGCCTGGAGCGCGAGCTCCGCCTTCTTCTTGTCGCTGATGTCGACCGCGACGCCGCCGATGGCGATGACGCGCCCGGCGGCATCCTTGATCGGGAATTTCACCTCGTAGTTCCATCCTTCGCCCAGATCGGCAAAGTGCACTTCCCGGGCCACGGCCCTGCCGGATTCCACGACCTCCCGGTCCATCGCCTCCACGAGGTCGACGCCGGGGCCCTGCGAGAGGTCGCGGACGCGCCGGCCCAGGATCTCCGCGGCCGTCTTTCCCCAGGTCGCCTCGATGCCGCGGTTGACCATCTGAAACCGGCCCTCGATGTCCTTCACCAGCATGCTGAAGGGCGCGTGGTCCATGAATCCGCGGAAGCGGGCCTCGCTCTCCCGCAGCGCTCCCTCGCTGCGCCGCTGCTGGTCCAGCGCGCGCCTGGCGCGGGCTGCCGATCGCACGGCGTGCGACAGCCCGCCCGTCAGCACGAGGCCGCCGAGCAGAACGAGCAGCGGCCACCCTGGCCGATCCGGGGCCGGCGCGCGGGTCAGCGTCAGAGTCAATTCGAGATCGGCGACGGTGAAGAGCAGCTTGGCCGTCCCGCCTGCAGACCCCTCCGCCGCCGTTGCCGCAGCGCCTCGCCCGTCGGCGTCCGGCTCGGGCATGATCTGCTGCCGGCCGATGCCGGCGACATCCAGGACGAGTCGAGCCGGGTTCTCGTCGCGGCCATGAATCCTCTTGAGGTAGCCGATCAACTGGTTCAGCTGAAGCCGGGCAACGATCACTCCGGCGATCGGTGGCCCTGCATCGGCGCTCGGCGACCCGGCCGGCGAGACGATCGGAATCGCCACGAGCAGGGACAGTTGCTGCTGCGACGTACCGGCCCTGTCGGGCGCCGCCGCGCGGTGTCCGGTCGACAGCGCCTTCCATAGAATGGACGCCAGGTCGGGCATCGCTGCCCCGGCCGCCATCGGGGCCGCCTCCGCGTCGTTCCCCGATTCCCTGCCGGACCCGATCGCCTCGGCCGCCGGCTTGGAATACCAGACGATGCTCGCCACGCCGGGAGGCAACAGATCCTGCGCCGGGCCGCCCTCCCTGGCGATAACGGTTGTCGGCGCGCTTGACGCTGCCGCCGATTGGCCGAGGAGTTCGAAATCGCGGAGCAGCCCATCGATCGCGACCCCGATGTGGCGGACCTCTTGCGCGGCCTGCCGGGAGACCGCTTGCACCGTCGCCTTCTCTTCGAACGTGCGGGCGACGAAGAAGCCGGAGAATGACAGCAGCACGCCGACGGCGGCGGTCATCGCGGTCAGTCGCGACAGCCGGCGCCGATCAGTGTCCGGCGATGGACTTCGCCGGGTCATGGGTGCGTGCCTCTGTTCTGAAATCGGCCCGGCCGGTTCTTGCCGTCGCATGCGGCGTCACGCAAGGCACATACTCGCTCTACTCTACACAGGACGGCGCCGTGCTGTGCGCGCGCTGAGCCGTTTTAGCCAACCAAAGTGCTTTATCGACGGCAATGGTTAAGAGGCACTTATGCCCGAAGATCGCATCAAAAATCGCGATAATTTGTCGAAAATCCGCGCGATTCCTGTGGGCTTTGACGCTTGGCTGGAGGAACTACACGGCGCGTCCCGAACTGCCGCACCGACAGACCGACCCTACGCGGCACGCGGGAGCAGGCTCATGTTGTGCTGCCATGTTCCATCCTGCTGCAGTTCGAGCCTGATCGAGACCCCTGGAAAGCCGCCCTGAACCGAGGCCATGTGCTGCACGAGCCGTGTCGCCGCCCTGTGCACCCGGTCATTGACGACGGTCGTGCCGTCATCGGGAAATTGCGGACAGCTGATGTCGTAGAACAACGCTCTCTGGCCCTGCTCGACGCCTTCGGTGATCCGGCAGCAGATGGTCTCGAAGGTCGGCGGCGTGTACTCGATCAAGGCGGCGCTGAGCTCTTGAAGAAGCGGCATCGTGTCGGGTCCGCCAGGCAACAGGTCGAGCAACCGATCGGCCGGGTTCGCCTCTTTGCCCGCCAACAGCGCCTGATCGTCGCTGGCCAGGCGGCCGAACGAGTCCTGGCCGATCTGCAGATCGAACCAGTTGAAGGCCGCTGCAGCATCGACTCGCAGCGGCCGAATGGCGCTGATCCGCTCCAACAAGGGCCGCACTTCGGCGGCGCGCGCGGCGTCCTTGAGCGCCTGATACTGCTCGAAGAGCCAGTGCTGCTGCTTGCGGAGGGACGTCTTCACGTCCTCGTCCGGGCTCTCCAGACAGGTGAAGGCATCGCCGCGGAGGATGTAGTGGCCGACACCCTCGCAACGCTTATGCTGGGCATTGCGAAAGCCGGCCCGCATGAAGCCCTGGTCATCCGCCTCCGACTGTCGGGCCACGATGTCGATGCTGAGCGACGCCCAGCGCGACGACCCGGCGATCGCACATCCGTCCGACAGGATGCGCTTCCAATAGGCGACGAACGCCGGCGCCAGCGGCTCGTTCGGCTGCAGCACCAAGGCGCGGTTCACCAGGTTCCGATCGTCCTGGTCCGGTTCGTCGATCCATTCCATGGCCAAGTCCTTCGCGTTGGGGTTTGAGAAGAGTGCCGGCGGTATCCGATAGAAGTGGGGAATCATCTCCATGCGCGCGCACGGAGAGATGAATCATTCACCGATGGCTTAAGAACCGGTAAATGCCACGGCGGAAGCGAGGCGGGAGATCCTTGCAGCTGACGCGGCCGACGAGGCTGCCATTGCCGCAGCAGCATGCGCGCGGGGCGAGGACGTGGCCGATGTCATTCGACCTGGGGAGAACACCGTTTCTCGTCACGGAGCTCGATGGGTGTGCGCCGGAAGGTCTACGCCCGGTCTCTGGCAAAGCGCACCGAGGATGGCGGCGAAATTGTCCACCGTCGGATTGCCCGCTTATTCTCGCGGAAGTGCTTACCCGAGGCGGACGCGACACCTACCGGGCGTAAATCCGACGTAAAGCGGACACCGCCGGAATAGCGCTGTTGACCCAACTCGGGGACATACCGCGCCTGCCAGGGGCGTCTTCGTGAGGGTGAAAAAGGTCGGAGGATTGGCCGGTCGCTCGCGGTATCTGCGGCGCCCTGTCGCGGCAGGATTGATCTAGGTCAACACGGCCATGACTGTGAGGGCCAAGATGCAACTCAACGTGCCCCATTAGAGGAAGACAATGCTGCGACTAGGAGCGCTTGACCGCAGGAGCCTGGATGGCCGCGGCGAATCGAAGAGCTGGGCAACCACGGTCTTCCTGGTGGAGAGCGACCCAGGCGAGGCGCGAGTCCTGTCGCGGTCGCTGCGCATGGCGGGCTACGAGGTGCGCACCTTTCTGTCTTCGCGCGACTTCCTCGCCGACCATGATTTTGCGACCCCGGGCTGTGCGGTGCTGAATTTCGTCATGCCCGGCCTGAGCAGCCTCGACGTTCAGAACACCCTGGCGACACCCGGCAATCGCCGTCCGGTCGTTTTCATGAGCCGGCATGCCGACGTTTCCAGCAGCGTCGAGGCCATGAAGCGGGGTGCCGTCGATTTTCTCACCAAGCCCGTCGACGAGCGCGAGCTGCTCGCTGCCGTCCGGTGCGCCGTCGAGCTGGATCGACAGATGCGCGAGAGCTGGGCCGCACTGCGGTCGATCGGAGATCGCCTGGCGACGTTGTCGCCCCGAGAGTTGGAAGTGTTTCACCACGTCGTCGATGGGCACCGGAACAAGCAGATTGCCGGGAGACTGGGCACCGTCGAGAAGACCATCAAGGTCCATCGCTCCAGCGTCATGAAGAAGATGGGCGCCAGATCCTTGCCCGATCTGGTCCGCATGGCCGTGCAGGCGGAGACGGCCGCAGGCCAATGATCAATCTCAGCGCCGGTATCAATCCAATCGCCAGCGGTGCGCAAGACCGAACGGTCAAACCGATATGCAATTGCCCATTCACCGGGCGAAACGCTGCCAAGCGCACTTGAAGCGCGCCGGGATGCCAAGCGCCTGCCGTTAGTGCCTGGAGTGTCTGCCCGATGCACGGCGCACGCGGTGGCGCGCCGAAGGCAAGCGAAATGGGAACTATCGGCACGGGGAGCGGGCCGCCGAGACTGTCATGAGCGTCGGGCATTGGCGGATCTGCTGCGGCGCGCACCGCGGGTAATACGAGATATAGAGGCCGGCTAACTCTCGGCGCTCAGACTAGTGGCGTTCATAAACATCCGCAGTTACTCCCTAAGCTGATATCTCACGGACATGCGTTGACCGCTGCCTTTGACCCCGAGCAGATATCGACCCAATCTGGATTGCTGCTTTCCTGTGCGATCTGGCGTATCATTGTCGTCCTACCGGCACAGCTTGCGTCGGCCGCCTGGACGGCTCGGGGCCGCCGCTTCGGCGCAAGCTCGATGCAAACGACCACGCATCCGGAGAAGATGTCGGCTCACAATGCAGGGAGGCTGAGATGGCTCGCGACTGGTTGATCGAAGGTAAGTACATCGAATACTGCAGTTGCGACCTTGGCTGCCCGTGCGAGACGATGGCCGACCCGACCCACGGCCATTGCACCGGTTTGGTCGGCTTCAAAATCGACAAGGGCCATTGCGACGGTGTGAAGCTCAATGGCCTGTCGGTCGTCGCCACCTTCTACTTCCCGCGCGCCATCCATCATGGCCAGGGTGTAATGCATCCCATCATCGACGAGCGCGCAAGCGAAGCACAGAGAGAGGCATTGTTCTATATCATGTCCGGCGAGGACCAGCCGGTCGGTACTATGTTCCAGATCTTCTCCGTGATCATCGAGACCATCAAGGATCCGCTGTTTGCGCCAATCACCTTCGATTGGGACTTGGACAAGCGCCGCGCCCGCATTGAAGTGCCGGCGGCAGTGCGCGCACATAGCGAGCCGATCCGCAACCCAGTTACCGACACGGAGCAACAGATAATTACTGTACTGCCGAACGGCTGGGTGTTTCACGAAGCCGAGAATGTCGCCGGCTTCGCCAAGAGCACCGACGTGATCAGGTTCGACTTGAACCGCCGGCATAGTTCGATGGCGCACGTCGCTTGGGGCCCGAAGGGCCTCGTTCACAGCTACAAAGAGTATAAGCAGAAGTTCGGCCGGCCGTAGCCGGGGTCAGCGTGGAGACGAGCTTGCTAGAAGCCGTGCTGCGGCGCGACCGACTGGTGCTGGTCGCAGGGCTAGTCGCGGTCGTTGCCATGTCTTGGGGCTGGCTGCTGTCCGGCGCCGGCATGGAGATGGGCCCGGTCGAGATGACCGCGATGGCCCGGATGGACGGCTGGCTAATGCAGCCAGCGGCGTGGACTCCCCTCTATGCGGTGCTGATCTTCACTATGTGGTGGGTGATGATGGTGGCGATGATGGTGCCCAGCGCGGCGCCAATGCTGCTGCTGTTCGCCCGCGTCAACCGCAAGGACAAGGCGGCGGGCGCGCCGCTGGCGCCGACCGCCCTATTCGCCACCGGGTACCTGCTCGCCTGGGGCGGCTTTGGCATCTTCGCCACCGCGCTGCAGTGGGGCTTGGAATCGGCCCGCCTGCTGTCGCCGATGATGGCTATGACCAACCGTTGGCTTGGCGCCGGCATATTGGTCGCCGCCGGCTTGTGGCAGCTCACGCCGTTCAAGGCCGTGTGCCTGCACCACTGCCGCTCGCCGCTCGACTTTCTTATCTCCAACTGGCGCGAGGGCCGGTTTGGCGCGTTACGCATGGGACTGGAGCACGGCGCCTTTTGCATCGGCTGCTGTTGGTTCCTGATGGCGCTTCTGTTCTTCGGCGGCGTGATGAACCTGTACTGGATCGCCGGCCTCGCTGTCTTCGTGCTGCTGGAGAAGACCATTCCGCTCGGACACTGGCTCGGCCGCTTGGCGGGAATCACACTGGTCGCCCTGGGGGCTATGCTGGCGGTCCAGGCGCACTGACAATAAGGCTGATTAGTTCGAAGCCGGATCTCCGGATTGCGGGTTAACTTGCTCTAGTATCACTTAGGTGATCCGGCGCCTTGCCGCGATTCTCGCTGCCGACGTGGCCGATACAGCCAGCTCAACAGCAGGGCGCACTGACACTGCGGGCTTAGCAGCTTGTGGCACTTCTGAGACCAACGGGCTCGGCCAATTTGAGTCCGCTACCGGGGTGAGACCGGACGTCGGCTTGCCGGCCGGCCAGGGCCGAGTCTGACCCA
>DATIXH010000475.1:0-12359 GCA_035518775.1 Candidatus Acidiferrum sp. | reverse complement strand
CGCCATAGTGATTGAACAGCGCGAAGGTATCGCCATGCTTGAGCGCGCGCAGCCGGCGCTCCTGCAGCGACGTGGTCGCGGGAATGTAGAATTGCGGCGTCGCCTCGTGCTCGCTCGCGATCGCTAAGTGAGGCGGCTGCTGTTCCTGCATCGACTCTCAGGCGGCCGGAACGACGTCTTCGCTGGCTACCGATGTCGCCCTGCGTCGGCATGATCCCGTTCCGCTCTGCAGATCTTCGTACACGGCCACGTAGTCGCGCGCCATCCGCTGGCCGCTGAACCGTCGTTCGAACTGCCGCCGCACGCGCCGGCGGTCAAGCGACAAGGCGCGCGGCAGCGCCTGCAGGGCGCCCTCGACGTCGTCGACCACGAAGCCCGTGATTCCGTCATCCACGATCTCGGGCACGGCCCCGCGCCGCGTGGCGATGACCGGCGTACCGTTGGCCATGGCCTCGATCATCGCCAGGCCGAACGGCTCCGGCCAGTCGATCGGGAACAGCAGCGCCGCGGCGTCGCCCAGGAACCGGCCCTTCTCGGCGTCGCTGACCTCGCCGATGAAGTCGGTGTGCGGCGCCCTCAGCAAGGGCCGGATCACCTCTTCGAAATAGGCGCGATCCGCTTTGTCGACCTTGGCGGCGATCTTCAACGGCATGCCGAACCGCCGCGCAATCTCGATGGCGCTATCCAGGCGCTTTTCCGGGCTGATGCGTCCGATGAAGGCCAGATAGCCTCCTCCGCCCTTTCCAAGTCCGTACAAGGAAAGCGGCAGCCCGTGGTGAACGGTGCCACACCAATTCACCCATGGGAGCGGACGGCGCTGACTGTCGGAAATCGAGACCAGCGGCATGTTCGGGAATTCGGCATAGATCGCCGGCAGGTCGGGGAGGTCGAGCCGGCCATGCACCGTCGTCACCATCGGCACGGAGCTTAAGGCCATCGCCCCGAAATGCAGATAGTCGGTATGAAAATGAATGACGTCGAACTCCGCCGCCTGCGCCGCTACCCGGTTGAACATGATCATGTGATAGATCAGCGGGTCGAGCACGGTCCGATCGAGACGAAGCGCCTGCGCGCAGATCGGCTCCAGTCGCGCGCTGGTCTCCGAATCACCGCTCGCAAACAGGGTCACGTCGTGACCGCGTCGCACCAGCTCTTCGGTTAGATAGGCGACGACCCTTTCGGTTCCGCCGTAAAGACGAGGCGGACAAGCCTCGTGTAGCGGTGCAACTTGCGCGATCTTCATTACACATGCTAACCGCGCTGAGCGGCACAAGTTCCCGGCGGGCCAGCTTCCTCGCGCGCGACGCGAACGACATCGTGGACGAGCTACCGCAGCTCACCCCGTCTCCTCGAACAGCTCGCGCCCGATCAGCATGCGCCGGATCTCGCTCGTTCCCGCCCCGATCTCGTAGAGCTTGGCGTCGCGCAGCAATCGTCCCGTCGCGTAGTCGTTGATGTAGCCGTTGCCGCCCAGGCACTGGATGGCCTCGAGCGCCATCCAGGTCGCCTTCTCGGCGGCGAACAGGATGGCGCCGGCGGCGTCCTTGCGGCTGCCGGCGGCGCGGTCGCAGGCCTTCGCGACCGTGTATACATAGGCCTTGGCGGCGTTCATCGTGGTGTACATGTCGGCCAGCTTCGCCTGCATGATCTGGAAGCTGCCGATCGGCTGGCCGAACTGCTTGCGCTCGTGCAGGTAGGGCACGACGATGTCCATGCAGGCCTGCATGATGCCGAGCGGCCCGGCCGCCAGCACGGCGCGCTCGTAGTCGAGCCCGCTCATGAGCACGCGCACGCCCTTGTTCACCTCGCCCAGCACGTTCTCCGCGGGCACTTCGCAGTTCTGGAAGACCAGCTCGCAGGTGTTGGAGCCGCGCATGCCCAGCTTGTCGAGCTTCTGCGCGGTCGAGAAGCCCTTCATGCCCTTCTCGATCAGGAAGGCCGTGATGCCCTTGGAGCCGGCTTCCGGATCGGTCTTGGCGTAGACGATGAGCGTGTCGGCGTCGGGGCCGTTGGTGATCCACATCTTGCTGCCGTTGAGCACGAAGCGGTCGCCCTTCCTCTCCGCCTTCGTCTTCATGCCCACGACGTCGGAGCCGGCGCCGGGCTCGCTCATGGCGAGCGCGCCCACATGCTCGCCGGAGATCAGCTTCGGCAGGTATTTGCGCTTCTGCGCCTCGTTGCCGTTGCGGCGCAGCTGGTTCACGCACAGGTTCGAGTGCGCGCCGTAGGAGAGCCCGACCGAGGCGGAGGCCCGGCTCACCTCCTCCATGGCCACGACATGCTCGAGATAGCCCATGCCGGCGCCGCCATACTCCTCCTCGACGGTGATGCCGAGCAGGCCGAGATCGCCGAGCTTGCGCCAGAGATCCATGGGAAACTCGTTCGTGCGGTCGATCTCGGCAGCCCGCGGCGCGATCTCGGCGCCGGCGAACTGCGCCACGCTCTCGCGCAATTGCTCGGCGGTCTCGCCGAGGCCGAAATCCAGGACCGGATAGCGGTTGGGGATCATGCTGTCCTCCCGTTGTGCCGCAGGCCGTTCTAGGGTACTCGGCTGCGCGACAAATGCCACCGGAGACTCCCAGCGGAGACCAAATGACCAGTCCAATCAAGTCCGAGCGCCGCGGCGCGCTTCTCGAACTCACCGTCGACCGGCCGCCGGCCAACGCCTTCGACGGTCCCACCAGCAAAGCGCTCGGCGAGGCCCTCGTCGCCTACCAGAATGACGACGCCCTGCGCTGCGCCATCATCACCGGCGGCGGCAGCAAGTTCTTCTCGGGCGGCTGGGATCTCAAGGCGGCGGCCGAACTCGGCGTCGAGGAGACCAAGATCGACTACGGTCCCGGCGGCTTCGCCGGCATCACCGAGCTGTGGTCGCTGACCAAGCCGGTCATCGCCGCCCTCAACGGCCTGACCATCGGCGGCGGCTGGGAGGTGGCGCTGGCCTGCGACATGGTGGTGGCCGCCGACCATGTGCGCTTCTGGATGCCGGAGGTGCAGCGCGGCATCATCGCGGACGGCGGCGCCGTGCAGCGCCTGCCCCGCCTCCTGCCCTCCTACATCGCCATGGAGATCCTGCTCACCTGCCGCTGGGTCGAGGTGAAGGAGATGCAGCACTACGGTCTCATCAACGCCGTGGTGCCGCCGGACAAGCTGATGGAGACCGCGCGCGCGTTCGCCGCACCGATCCTGAAGGCGGCCCCGCTCGCCGTGCAGGCCACCAAGGCGGTCTGGCACGGCACCTCGCACCTGTCCGTGCGCGACGCCTACGTCAAGATGCGCGGCGGCGGCATCCCGGAATGGCAGCGCATGAAGGCCTCCGACGACTATCTCGAAGGCCCGCGCGCCTTCGCGGAGAAACGCGAGCCGGTATTCAAGGGAAAATAGCGGTCCAGACAATTGTAGGGGCGACCCCATGTGGTCGCCCGGGGCGGCCACGCGGGGCCGCCCCTACAATGAGAACGCTTTCTCCGACGCTTCGGCGATGGCCTGCAGTTCGTCCGGCTTCTCCCAGCCGATGACGACGAAGCCGTAGCCCTTCAGGCGCCAGTCCACGAGATTGAGATCGTCCTGCTGGCTGGCGGTGAGCGGCTTGTCGTCCTTCTTCGAGTGGATGATGCAGAGCGCCACGGCGCGGCCGTCGGCCGGCAGATAGACCAGCTGCGCGACCGGCGCGCCGTTGACCACGAGCATGCGCGCGCCCTTGAACGTCAGCCCGAACGAGCTGAGGTCGGGCACCTTGAAGGCGAGATCGTCGAGCCGCTTGCCGAGCCACTGCTCGATATGCGGAGTCTCCTCGGCGGGGACCTCCACCAGATGCCGCTGCTCGCGCGCGTAGACCTTGTGATACTGCGCCACCTGCATGATCCAGGGTTGCGGCTGCGCGGCCGCGATCGCCTGCTGCTTCGTCTGGTCCAGCTGCTGCTGAAGCTCGGCGATTTGCTGCTGACCCTGTTGCTGTGCCTGGGTGAGTTGCTGCTGCAGTTGGGCCACGTCCTGCCGGCTCTGCTGCTGCGTCTGAGTGAGTTGCTGCTGAAGCTGGGCCACATCCTGCCGGTTCTGCTGCTGCGTCTGGTCCAGCTGCTGCTGAAGCTGGGCCACGTCTTGCCGAGCTTGTTGCCGCTCGCCCAGGAACCCACCGAGTCCGCCGACCACCAGCCCGATGATCGCCGCAGCCGCCAGCCACAGGCCGACGGGTCGAGGCCGAACGGCTCGGCGCGGCAATTCGACCACGGTACCGCCGGGGCCGGTCGTCGCAGCCCTGGCAGCGCCGAGCGGCGTGCTCAGCCCGCCCGGCACCGGCTCCCTTAGCACCGCGCCGAACAGCCCGCGCAGCGCCAGGGCGTCCTCCTGCAGATGCCGTCGCAGCTCCTGCGCGGCCGGATCAGCGGCCAGCCAGGTCTCGATCTCCCGCGCCTCCGCAGCCGGCAGCTCGCCGTCCACATAGGCCACCAGATCTTCGCGCAGCTTCGCCCGGTCCATGTCAGGCGCTCCCGCCCGAGAGCTGTGCCGCGCCGCGGGCCGCGCCCGCCGCCGCGCCGTGCAAACCCTCGGTCACCGCCAGCCGCGCCCGCGCCAGCCGGCTCATCACCGTCCCGATCGGAATGTCGAGCGCCGCGGCGGCCTCCTTGTAGCTGAGCCCTTCGGCGCACACCAAGAGCAGCACCGCCCGCTGCTCCTCCGGCAGGCGGGCGACGATCCGGTCGACCTTGCTGAGCATGAGCCGTGCGCCCAACTGCGATTCCACGCCGGCGTCGACCAGGCTCTCGGGGTCGACGCGCCCGCTCCCCTGGCGGACGCGGCGGGAGCGAATCTCGTTGCACCAGATCGAATGCATGATCGTATACAGCCAGCTATCCAGCCGCGAACCCGGCACCCACTGATGGAAGCGCTGCAGGGCGCGCTCGCAGGCCGCCTGCACCAGTTCGTCGGCCAGCTCGAGCGTCCCCGTCAGGCTGCAGCCGAACCGCCGCAGCCGCGGCAACAGCGCCACCATCTCGGACCGGAACGCTGCTTCCTCGGCCTCGCCCATCGCCCTTCCGCTCGGCGGTTAAACAGCCCTGCGATTGAATCTATTCCAGCATAGACGGCCGTCGACGGGAAAAGAAAATCGCGCGTCCGTTTCTACGCCTGCCAACGCTCGGCGGGCAGGTTGACCGTCACGGCAGTGCCGGCGCCTTCCGTGCTGGCGATCTCGACCGTCCCGCCGTGCAGCTCCACCAGCTTCTTGGTTAGGTGCAGGCCGAGACCCGTGCCGCCGTACTTCCGGGTGTAGGAGTTCTCGACTTGGCTGAAGCGGTCAAACACATTCGCCAGGTCCTCCTCCGGGATGCCGATCCCGGTATCGAGCACCCGGACGCACAGGCCGCCGCCCGCCCCGCGCTCCGCGGTGATGGTGACCCGCCCGCCGCTCCCCGTGAACTTCACCGCGTTGCTCAGGAGATTGAGGATCGCTTGCTTCAGCACCCGCTCGTCCGCCTGCAGCACCGGCAGCCCGGCCTCCACCTGCTGCTCGAGCGCCACGCCCGACTGCTGCGCGCGGTCCCCGACCATGCGCACCGCCGCCTCGATCAGTTCGCCGATGTCGCAGGGACCCTCGTTCAGCTCGAAGATACCGGCCTCGATCTTCGACATGTCGAGGATGCTGTTGACGATGCCCAGGAGATGGCCGCCGCTTTCCCGGATGTCGGCGGCGTAGCGCAGGTACCGCTCGGAACCGGCCGGCCCGTACATCTCGTCGCGGATGACCTCGGAGAAGCCGATGATGGCATTCAGCGGGGTGCGCAGCTCGTGGCTCATATTGGCCAGGAACTGGCTCTTGGCCCGGTTGGCGAGCTCGGCCTCCTCCTTGGCGCGCACGAGCTCCTTCTCCACCCGCTTCTGCTCGTCGATGTTGAGGGCCACGCTGCCGACGGCAACCACCCGGCCGAGCGCATCCTTGATCGGGAACTTCACGGCATAGGCCCATTCGCTCTGCCAGCCGGCGAAATAGATCTCCCGCGCCACCATCCGGCCGGTCGTGATGACTTCGCGGTCCATCTCCTCCACGACCGACGCGCTCGGGCTATCGGCGATATCGGAAGTCCGCCGCCCCAGCAGCTCGGCGGCCGAGCGGCCCCAGATCTGCTCCACGGCCCGGCTCACCATCCGGATGCGGCCGTCCAGGTCCTTCACCACCATCTCGACCGGAGCATGCTCCATGAAGCTGCGGAAGCGGGCCTCGCTGTCGCGCAGGAGCTGCTCGCTGCGCCGCTGCTCGTCGAGCGCCCGCCGGAGGCGGGCGGCCGTCTGCACCGCCTGCGCCAACGCCCCCGTCAGCAGCACTCCCACCAGCAGCACGATCACCGCCAGCCACAGCCGCTGGTCGCCGAGGTCGCGGTTGAACTCCTGCCACACCGACTCGGCCGCGGGGCTGTGATCGGAGCTGCGGATGAGGACGTAGGCGGCAAAAGACAGGGAGATGCCGACGATCGCCGTCACCGCCGCCAGCAGCCCGGGCTGACGCCGGCCGACACTTCGCCATAGCTGCCGCGCGATGGTGGTCATGCCTCCGCCTTTTTGCCCCACTTTGGGGCATTGTAACGCGTTCGGGTGCGCCGCGGGAAGCCAAAGCTGCCGGCGGCCGGGAGGCCGGCCAGGCGCCCCGCAGGCCCCTCCCGCTCGTAACGGCTCCCGGTGCGGCCGGCTCCTTGCGAAGATCGCTGCGACGCCGCCGGGCGCCGACCGGCCTAGGTTTCGATACCTAGAAGACGCTGCAGGGGACGCGCTGTACGCACGCCCTTTCCGGCATCTGCTGTGAAGCTGTCGGCCGCCCCCGGGGCGCGCACTGCCTGACGCGAATGTCAAAAAATGCCCCGCCGCAGAGGGCGGGGCAGGTTTGCGAGAGGGAAACAACGCAAGTCAACGCAGGCATGGTAAACGGACGTGGTTAACGCAGGCTTACCGCTGCGGCCGCTGCGAACAGGAAATCTGGCGGGGGGGGGCCGGCCGGAAAAGAGAAAGCCCCGCCGGGGGGAATGGCGGGGCCGCAGGCGTTATCTGAGGTTTCTTAACGCGCGAGCGGACTCTGCCGTGTCCGCCTTGCTGCTCGGTTAATGGCACCGATTCGGGTGCCGGATTGTCGCTTGCTGTGGCATTTTGGCCACAAAAGGATCCCGGGGAAGCCCTTCAGTGCGGGTGCCAGGGGTTGGGATCGGCCAGAACCTCGGCGACCAGCGTGGTGGAGCTCGCGCGTGTTGAAGGGCTTGGCGAGGGTCTGGGCCGCCCCCATCTCGGCGGCGATCCGCAGATAGTCCCGATCGCGGGCGTCGCCGGCGCGCCGGGGACCCATCGAGCCGCCGCTGATCATGATGACCGGCACGTCGCCGCGCAGCGTCCGCAGCGCCGGAATCAACGGCGCCGGGCCTCGCCGACGGAGGCGGACCTTACGCCGCATCCAGGAGGGCGCATCGACCTGCACGGGCACGAGACGCGCCCTACCCGCGGAGCCTTAGTATCCTGTCGTGAAGATACAGATAGGCTTCGGCCACCTTTTCTCCGAAAACCGGATCACCGGCGTAGGAGAGATTCTCGTCGATGGCGAGCCAATCCTCCTCCGTGAGCGCGGCCATTGCGCGCGGCAGGAAGTACTGCTCCTCGAACTGCATATGCAATCGATTGGCCTGGAGATATTCCCTCGCAAGCGCGTCGAGCCACTCGCGCGGCAGCTCGACGTCGCGGGCCGCGTTGCTCATTGCCGCCGCGAACCTGCGCGTCAGTTCGGCGAGCTTTCTGTGCTCCGCAATCAGGTCGCCGACGACTTCCGCAGCGCCGGGATCGCGGACGACGAGTCGTTCGAAGATCAGGTTCTCCTTCGGATGATGAACAAGGTCAGGATAGTGCAAAGAATATTCTGCGATCAGCCGTAACAGATCGAAATCCGGAGTGCGGCCTTTGCGATAGGCATTCGCCTCCTCCTCGACGATATCGAGGAGCAGGCGCAGGTTGCGGTGATCGCGACCGAGTTGATCGATGATCTGAACCATATCGGCCTGCCATGCGCGGGTTGTGCAGAAGCAATCGCTGAAGCGATCGATCGGCGCTCGCTACCTCCCTCGCAACAGATCCACGGAGGGCGGGAAAGTCAGCAGGACGCCGACCGCGAGAAGCACGACGGCAGCGATGTTCGCCTGCAGGAGATCGCGCAGAGAGTCTTCCATGACAGCCGCCCGCTTCGCGGTTCAAATGTCCGCGAATCCACGCGATCGGCCTTGATCTGCGTCAAGTGGGCGCGTCACCTGACTCCTACTCGGTGCGCGCCGGTTCTGCGGCAGGATGCGGAACACGACGCCGCGATTTACGCAGAAGACGATAGCCTTGAATTTCGAGTTTTCGAGGCACCCCCTTCCTTTCGGAAGAGATGATACCTTGGCCTTCGCCTCGCCCCTACAGCAGGAACAGCGTCGCCAGCCCGAGGAAGGAGAAGAATCCGAGCACGTCGGTCGTGGTCGTGAGGAAGGGTCCCGCGCTCACCGCCGGGTCCCAGCCCAGGTGGTTGACGGCGAGCGGGATCAGGGTGCCGGCCAAGCCCGCCCACATCATATTGAAGATCATGGCGGCGCCGAGCACCGCGCCCAGATGCCAGTCGTGGAACCACGCCGAGGCGACGCCGCCCATGATCAGGGCGAAGGCGGCGGCGTTCACGCCGGCCACCAGTATCTCCTTGCCGATGGCGCGCAGCAGGTTGCTGCCCGGGCTGAGATCGTGGGTGGCAAGTGCCCGTACGGTCACCGTCACCACCTGCATGCCGGCGTTGCCGCCCATGGCGGCCACGATCGGCATCAGCACGGCCAGCGCCACGATCTGCTGGATGGTGGCGTCGAACTGCGAGATCACCGACGAGGCGATCAGGGTGTTGATGAGCGTCACCACCAGCCAGCGGATGCGCCGCCAGGCCGTGATCAGCGGCGGGGCGTGGAAATCGCTCTCGCCCACGCCGCCGAGGCCCATCAGGTCCTCCTCGGTCTCCTCCTCGATGACATGCACGACGTCGTCGACGGTGATCACGCCGACCAGCCGCCCGTCCTCGTCCACCACCGGCGCCGAGGCCAGGGCGTACTGGCGGAACATGTAGGCCACCTCCTCCCGGTCGAGGTCCACGGGGATGCTGCGCAGGTCGGTCTCCATGATCTCCGTCAGCTTCACCGGCCGCCTCGTCCGCATCGCCCGCGAGAGCGGCACGGCGCCCAGCGGCTTGTGGGCGGGGTCGACGATGAAGAGGTCGTAGAAGTCGTCCGGCAGGTCGTCGCTGGCGCGCAGGAAGTCGATGGTCTCGCCGACGGTCCAGTAGGAGGGCACCGCCACCAGCTTGCGCTGCATGAGCCGCCCGGCGCTCTCCTCCGGATAGGTGAGGCCCTGCTCGAGGATGACGCGCTCCTCGACCGGCACGCTCGCGAGGATCTTCTGCTTGGCCTCCTCGTCCAGGTCCTCCAGCACGTCGAGGGCGTCGTCGCTGTCCAGCTCGCTGACGGCCTGCGCGACCTCCTGCGGGCCGAGCGCGTCGAGCACTTCCTCACGCACATCCTCGTCGAGGTGGGTGAGGGTCTCGGCCTCGATCTCGTCCCTGGTGAAGGCGAGGAACTGCTCGCGCTCTTCCGGGTTCAGCTGCTCCAGCAGGTCGGCGACGTCGGCGGCGTGCAGGCCCTCCACGAGCTCCCGCACGATGTGGCCCTGCTTGGCCTCGAGGGCCTCGCGCGCGGTCTGCACCGTCTCCGGCGAGACGCCGTAGGCGACCTCCTCGTCCTCGCGATCGCTGGCGGCGTCGGTCAGGTCGTCGGGACGCAGATCGGTCACGCCGCTACGTCCCGGCGGGCGCCGCCGCCTGCGCCTCGACCACGGCGAGCGCGCTCATGTTGACGATGCCGCGCACCCGCGCCGTCGGCGTCAGGATGTGCGCCGGCTTGGCCGCTCCCACGAGGATCGGGCCGACCGAGGTGCCGTCGCCCACGCCGCGGAACAGGTTGAGCGCGATGTTCGCGGCATCGAGCGTCGGCATGATCAGCAAGTTGGCCTGACCCTTGAGGAGCGAGCCCGGGAACAGCTTGAGCCTCGTCTCCTCGTCGAAGGCGAGATCGGCCTGCATCTCGCCCTCCACCTCCAGGTCCGGCGCATGTGCCCGCAGCAGCCGCAACGCCGCCTGCATCTTGCGCGCCGACAGCGTGGCGCCCGTGCCGAAGCTCGAATGCGAGACGAGCGCCACCTTGGGCGCCAGGCCGAAGCGCTGCACGACTTCGGCCGCGAGCATCGTCATGTCGACGAGCTGCTCGGCCGTCGGGTCCGGCATCACCTGGGTATCGCAGATGAAGAAGGTGCCGCGCGGAAGGATGAGGGCGTTGAGCGCGTAGAACTGCCGCACGCCGCGCCGCAGCCCGATGACGTCGCCGATCGCCTCCAGATGCAGATCGTAGCGGCCGACGGTGCCGCAGATCATCGCCTCGGCCTCGCGCCGTTTGATCATCAGCGCCGCGATCACGGTGTTGCGAGTCCGGACGATGGTGCGCGCCAGGTCCGGCGACACGCCCTTGCGCTCCATCAGGCCGTGATAGAGCCGCCAGTACTCGGGGAAGCGCGGATCGCCCTCGGGATCGACCAGCTCGAAATCCCGGCCCGGCCGGATGCGCAGCCCCAGCCGCTCGATCCGCTGCATCACCACCAGCAGCCGCCCCACCAGGACCGGCTTCGCCAAGCCGTCATCGACCAGCTGCTGCGCCGCCCGCAGCACACGCTCGTCCTCGCCCTCGGCGAAGACCAGCCGCCGCGGATCGGTGCGGGCCGCATCGAAGATCGGCTTCATCAGCAGGCCGGAGCGGAACACGAACTGGCTGAGCCGGTCGCCGTAGGCGTCGAGGTCCTCGATCGGCCGCGTCGCCACTCCGCTGTCCATCGCCGCCTTGGCCACCGCCGGGGCGATCTGGACGATCAGGCGCGGATCGAAGGGGCGCGGGATCAGGTACTCCGGCCCGAAGCTCAGCATCTGCCCGCCATAGGCCGCCTGCACGATGTCGGAGGTCTCGGCGTGCGCGAGCGCGGCGATGGCCTCGACCGCGGCGATCTTCATGGCCTCGTTGATGACGGTGGCGCCGACGTCGAGCGCGCCGCGGAAGATGAAGGGGAAGCAGAGGACGTTGTTGACCTGGTTCGCGTAGTCCGACCGACCCGTCGCGATGACCGCATCCGGTCGCGCTGCCTTCGCCTCCTCCGGCATGATCTCCGGCGTCGGGTTGGCCAGCGCCAGGATCAGCGGCTTCTCCGCCATCGCCTTGACCATGTCCGGCTTCAGCACGCCCGGCGCCGAGAGTCCCAGGAACACATCGGCGCCGCCGATCACCTCGGCCAGCTTGCGCGCCTTCGTGCTCTTGGCATAGCGGGCCTTGTTCGGATCCATCTCCTCCTTGCGACCCGTGTACACGACGCCGGCGATGTCGGTGACCGTGATGTTCTCCATCGGCAGGCCGAGCGATACCAGGAGGTCGAGGCAGGCGAGCGCCGCCGCCCCTGCCCCCGACGCCACCAGCTTCACCTGCTTCAGGTCCTTGCCGACCACCTTGAGGCCGTTGCGGATGGCGGCCGCGACGATGATGGCCGTACCGTGCTGGTCGTCGTGGAAGACCGGGATCTTGAGCCGCCCGCGCAACCGGCGCTCGATGTCGAAGCACTCGGGCGCCTTGATGTCCTCGAGGTTGATGCCGCCGAAGCTCGGCTCCAGGCTGGCGATGATGTCGACGAGCTTGTCCGGATCACGCTCGTTGATCTCGAGGTCGAAGACGTCGATGCCGGCGAAGGTCTTGAACAGGACTGCCTTGCCCTCCATCACCGGCTTGGCGGCGAGCGGTCCGATGGCGCCCAGCCCCAGAACGGCCGTCCCGTTCGTCACCACCGCGACGAGATTGGCGCGGCCCGTGACCGTGGCGGCCTCGGCCGGGTCGGCGACGATGGCCTCGCAGGCGGCCGCGACGCCCGGCGAATAGGCCAGAGCGAGATCGCGCTGGTTGGCAAGCGGCTTGGTGGCGACGACAGCCAGCTTCCCCGGCCTGGGCAGCCGGTGATATTCCAGCGCGCTGTCGCGAAAATCATCCCCCATCCGCCGCTCCCCCAATGCCTGTGCGGCGGATTATAGCGGCCGACTAGCGGCCAGAAACCGTTAACTCACTATGGTGCGGTCGAGAGGACTCGAACCTCCACGGGATTTCTCCCACAAGCACCTCAAGCTTGCGCGTCTACCAGTTCCGCCACGACCGCATGGGGCAGGCCGGAGACCGCTCTCCTTGCGTTCCGGCGGCCCGGGGAATACCAAATCCCCCCTATGGACGCAAGGGAGAGGCCGT
>DATIXH010000474.1:0-63798 GCA_035518775.1 Candidatus Acidiferrum sp. | reverse complement strand
CGGGCCGAGGAGCATCTGCGTCAATACCAGCGCCTTCAGGCGGTCGGACAGCTGACCGGCGGCGTCGCGCACGAGTTCAACAATCTTCTGCTTGTCGTGTTGGGCAATGCCGAGGTCCTCGCCAGCTCCCTGAGCGAGCGGCCTCGGTTGAAGGAGCGCGCGGAATTTATTCAACGCGCCGCCGAGCGCGGCGCTGATCTTACGCACAGACTGCTCGCTTTCTCGCGCCGTCAGCCGCTGCGACCGGTATCGCTTGACGTCAACGAGGTCATTTCCGGAATGAAGACGTTTGCCAGGGTTACGCTGGACGCCCGAACTGAGATCCAAGTCGAGAGGGCTCCCGACATCTGGCATCTCACGTCCGACCGGACGCAGCTCGAAGGCGCGCTGCTGAATCTCGTCATCAACGCCCGGGACGCCATGCCAGCCGGCGGAAGGATCACGATTCGCACTTGCAACCTGCAAATCGAGTCAGATGACGACGACCTCAAGAGCGGACGCTACGTGGCGATCGAGGTTGAAGACACGGGCTGCGGCATGAGCGAAGAGGTTAGGGCGAAGGCTGTGGAACCGTTCTTCACGACGAAGGAGGTCGGCAAAGGGACGGGCCTCGGCCTCAGCATGGTCCATGGCTTCGTGAAGCAGTCCGGCGGCGACCTGCAGATCGAAAGTCAGATAGGGCGTGGGACAAAGGTGCGACTTCTGCTGCCTGCGACCAGCGCGCCAGTAGACGTTCATCGCGATGTTGCGGTGCTGCGGATGAAGCCGCGCGGAGAGGTCACGGTTGTCGTCGCCGAAGATGATCCGGACGTCCTTGCCACCACAACCAAAATGGTGAGCGACCTGGGCTACCACGTTATCGGGACCGGCGACGGCCCGGCGGCGCTCGACGTCCTCCGACGGACGAGCCGTGTCGACGTCCTTCTTACCGACGTGATCATGCCCAAGGGCATGTCGGGGCTGGACCTCGCCCGTCAGGCGGTGGCCATTCACCCCAACATCAAGATCCTCTTCATGTCCGGCTACAACGAAAACGTCATCGTTCATGACGGCGTGGTCGACAGCGATGTCGTGCTCCTGCATAAGCCCTTCACCAGCGGTGAATTGGAACACGCAATAGTGGATGCCCTAGGCGATGGTTCGCTGGCCGCACAGAATGGGGGGTGAGCGCTGCGGTGGATAATCGGCGGCGGGTCAAATTGAGACGCCCGCGCAGGATATGTTTCCGGCCGATCTACGCTCAATTCGGCAGCCGCCCGTCACCGCGCCTTCAGCGGCTGCTCGATCGTTGCCGCAACTCCGCATCAAGATCGGAAGATACTCCTGCACCAGCGTGCTCGCCGGCGCGCCGCGTGGGCGCCGACGTTGATCGTGAGGCCGCTGCGGTCGCGCAGCGGGACGGCGATGGAGCGCTCTCCTCCAGCTCCTGTCGGCCGGCGCTAGCCTTGCCGCCGCACATCCCCCAGCCGCGCCTGCAGCTCGCGACGGCTGATCCGCGTCTTCTGCCACTTGACCGACATCGCCAGTGCCACCTATGCGCTCCGGCTAATCTGTCCTCGAGGCGGCAACCTCTGTTCGCCTTCCTCCGCAGCGCGGATATCCGGGGTCTCGCTGGCGATGACACATCGCCAAGGCGGACGGCGAGCTTCTCTTCTTCGAGCCAAGAGTGTTGGTCGCCGGCCGGGCCGGAGGTATCAAGACCCCCGACATGAAGACGCAGATCGAGTGTTCGTCCTTCGCTGTTTGGGGGTCCCGCCATCGACCCCCTTGCATTAACCAACACAGGAATGGTCACCTCTGTGCGGAGGAAAACAAGAATGGCGCAAACGCTAGAGCTCGCTGACGCCATCGCCGCCACCGTGCGCGACGGCGATACCGTGGCGATGGAAGGCTTCACCCATCTCATCCCCTTCGCGGCCGGGCACGAGGTGATCCGGCAAGGCCGCCGCGGCCTCACCCTCGTGCGCATGACGCCGGACCTGATCTACGACCAGCTCATCGGCATGGGCTGTGCCGAGCGCCTGATCTTCTCCTGGGGCGGCAATCCCGGCGTCGGCTCGCTGCACCGCCTGCGCGACGCCGTCGAGAACGGCTGGCCCAATAAGCTGGCCATCGAGGAGCACAGCCACGCCGCCATGGCCTGCGCCTACGAGGCCGGCGCCGCCGGCCTGCCCTTCGCGGTGCTGCGCGGCTATCGCGGCGCCCAGCTGCCGGCGGTGAACCCCAACATCCGCTCCATTACCTGCCCCTTTACGGGCGAGGTGCTGGCCGCCGTGCCGGCGATCCGCGCCGACGTCGCCATCATCCACGCCCAGAAGGCCGACGCCGAGGGCAACGTGCTGATCGAGGGCATCGTCGGCGTGCAGAAGGAGGCCGTGCTCGGCGCCAAGCGCTCCGTCGTCACCGTCGAGGAGGTCGTCGAGAGCTTCGGACCGGTGAGCCCCAACGCCGTCATCCTGCCGCGCTGGGTCGTCACCGCCCTTGCCGTCGTGCCCGGCGGCGCCCACCCCTCCTACGCCCACGGCTACTACAAGCGCGACAACGCCTTCTACCAGGCCTGGGACGCGATCGCCCGCGACCGTGATTCTTTCAGGGCCTGGATGCAAGCGAATGTGATCTCGAGCAGGCCCGAGGCCTTCCGCGCCCACGCCGGAAAGGCGGCCTGACCATGCGGGCAGACGGCTTGGATCAGCATCGTGCGTCCTTCGACAAGTTCAGGATGAGGTGCTTTCTTCGTGCCACCAGGAATTTCCCTCATCCTGAGCTTGTCGAAGGACGCAGGATGCGCATGCAGCAAGGCAACTGAGCCATGACAGAGAAATACACATCGTCGGAGATGATGACCGTCGCCGCCGCCCGCGCGCTCCGGAACGACGACGTCTGCTTCGTCGGCATCGGCCTGCCGAGCGCCGCCTGCAACCTGGCACGCCTCACGCATGCGCCGGGCATCACCCTGATCTACGAGTCCGGCACCATCGCCACCAAGCCGAACGTGCTCCCGCTCTCCATCGGCGACGGCGAGCTGTGCGAGACCGCGCTCACCACCGTGTCGGTGCCGGAGATGTTTCGGTACTGGCTGCAGGGCGGCCGCATCACCGTGGGCTTCCTGAGCGCCGCCCAGATCGACCGCTTCGCGAACCTCAACACCACCGTCATCGGCCCCTACGACAAGCCGAAGACGCGCCTCCCCGGCGGCGGCGGCGCGCCCGAGATCGCCACCGCCTGCGGCAAGATCTTCATCGTCATGAGCCAGTCGCGCCGCAGCTTCGTCGAGCGCCTCGACTTCATCACCTCGCTCGGCCACGGCGAGGGCGGCGACCATCGCCGACGCCTGGGTGTCACCACAAAGGGCCCGACGCGGCTCGTAACGGACCTCGCGATCTTCGAACCGGACCCCGAGAGCCGCGAAATGACCGTCACCAGCCTCCATCCGGGCGTGACCCACCAGGCCGTCCGCGACGCCACCGGCTGGCCCGTCCGCTGCGCCGCAGCCGTCGCCGAGACCGCGCCGCCCGCCCCCGAGGAGCTGGCCGTGCTGCGCGAACTCCATCGCCGAACGTCGCTTGCGCACGGAAAAGCGGCCTGAAACCCGGCTTTTCGGCCATATCCGGTCGAAAACGGACCGAATCTGGTAAACGTCATCCCTTTGAAAAACCGGGACGATTTTTTGATCCATAGGGTCGTTTTGCAGAATCGGTTGTTTCCGGATTTTTGGGCCGATGTTTCACGTGAAACATTTTTGCGTAATTCCGGATAGCGCCTAGATTGGCAGCAGGAGGTCAGAATGACCGACTTGCCCGAATACCGGCGCGAGGATCCCGCCGCTCAGCCCCCGGCGCTCCATGCGGCCTACGCCAGCACGGTCAGGCGCGCCCCCCACAATCCCCCCATCCGCCTGCCCCACACCCTCTCGGAGGTCACCGGACCGCAATGGGACGCCAACATCCTGCGCCCCTTCGACGACGACCTCACCCGCAAGCACAAGGGCGCGCCGCTCGGCGAGCGCATCATCGTCTCCGGCCGCGTCATCGATGAGGACGGGCGGCCGGTGCCGGGCACGCTGATCGAGATCTGGCAGGCCAATGCCTGCGGCCGCTACATCCATCCGCGCGACCAGCATGACGCGCCGCTCGACCCCAACTTCACCGGCGAGGGCCGCGTGGTGACGGACGGCGAAGGCCGCTACCGCTTCGTCACGATCAAGCCCGGTGCCTATCCCTGGCGCAACCATCCCAACGCCTGGCGCCCGGCCCACATCCACCTCTCCGTCTTCGGCCCCTCCTTCGTGACGCGGCTGGTGACGCAGATGTATTTCCCGGGCGATCCCCTCATCCCGCTCGACCCCATCCTCGGCGGCGTGCCCGATGCGGCCGCCCGCCAGCGCCTGGTCTCCGCCTTCGACCTCGAGACCACCCGGCCCGAATGGGCGCTCGGCTACCGCTTCGACATCGTGCTGCGCGGCCGCGCGCAAACCCCGCCCCTGGGCTGAGCGATGGCCGGCCAGACCCCGTCGCAGACCGTCGGCCCGTTCTTCCACTTCTCGCTCTCCTGGCCGGGCGCCGAGACGCTGGCCGGGCCGGAGACCAAGGGCGAGCGCATCGAAATCCTCGGCCGCGTCCTCGACGGCGATGGCGCGCCAGTGCCCGACGCCCTCATCGAGATCTGGCAGGCCAATGCCGAGGGCCGCTACGCCCATCCCGAGGACACGCAGGTCAAATCCCTCGATCCCGCCTTCCGCGGCTTCGGCCGCTGCGCCAGCGACGCCGAGGGCCGCTTCCGCTTCGCCACCATCCGGCCGGGCCGCGTGCCCGGCCGCGGCAACGCCCTGCAGGCGCCGCACATCAACATCGGCCTCTTCGCCCGCGGCCTGCTCCGCCGCTTGGTGACGCGTCTCTACTTCGAGGATGCGGCCGCGAACGCCGAAGACCCCGTCCTCGCCCTCGTGCCGGACCCGGCGCGGCGCGCGACTTTGCTGGCCAAACGCGTCGCGGGCAACGGCGCCGTCTACCGCTTCGACATCGTCCTGCAGGGCAAGGACGAGACCGTGTTCTTCGACTGCTGATCCTATGGCCCCCTCCCCCGCGCCCCATCTGCTCGGCCCGCTCTTCACCAGCGACGCGATGGCGGCGGTGTTTTCGGATGCGGCACGGCTCCAGGCCATGCTCGATTTCGAAGCCGCCCTCGCCAAGGCCGAAGCCTCGATCGGACTGATCCCGAGTACGGCCGCGGACGCCATCGCCGGCGCCTGCCGCGCCGACCGGTTCGATATCGCCACCCTCGCCCGCGCGACCGCCGAGGCCGGCAATCCCGCTATTCCCATGGTCAAGCAGCTCACCGCCCTCGTCGCCGAGCGGGACCCTGACGCCGCAGGCTTCGTGCATTGGGGCGCCACCAGTCAGGACGCCATCGACACCGGCCTGGTGCTGCAGATCCGCGCCGGGCTCGCCAGCATGGAGCCGGACCTCCGGCGCCTGAGCGACGCGCTCGCGGCATTGGCGCAAACCCATGCCAAGACCGTGATGATGGGGCGCACGCTGATGCAGCAGGCCGTGCCCGTGACCTTCGGTTTGAAGGCGGCGGGCTGGCTGGCCGCCATCGCGCGCGCCCACACGCGTCTGACCGATGCGGGCAAGGCGGCACAGGTCCTGCAGTTCGGCGGCGCCGCCGGCACTCTCGCCGCGCTCGGCGACCGCGGCCTCGACGTGGCGGCGGCCCTGGCCAAGGAGCTCGACCTCGGCTTGCCCGAGCTGCCCTGGCACGGCCATCGCGACCGGCTGGTCGATCTGGCTGCCGCCCTCGGCCTGCTCGCGGGCACGCTCGGGAAGATGGCCCGCGACATTGCGCTCCTGATGCAGACGGAAGTGGCGGAGGCCTTCGAGCCGGCCGGCGAAGGCCGCGGCGGTTCGTCGACCATGCCGCACAAGCGCAACCCGATCGCCTGCGCGGTCGCGCTGGCCGCGGCTGCGCGCATCCCGCCGCTGGTGGCGACGCTGCTGGCGGCCATGCCGCAGGAGCAGGAGCGCGGCCTCGGCGGCTGGCACGCCGAATGGGAGACGCTGCCGCAGATCTTTCTGCTCGCCGCCGGCGCCCTGCATCATATGAGCGATACCGTCGCCGGCCTCACGGTGGATGCCGAGCGCATGCACGCCAACATCGATGCGACGCGCGGCCTCGTCATGGCGGAGGCGGTGGCGATGGCGCTCGCCGATCGGATCGGCAAGCAGGAAGCCCACAAGCTCGTCGAGTCCGCCTGCCGCCGCGCGGTCGCGGAGGCGGCCCATCTGCGCGACGCCCTCGCCCGCGATCCCGCGGTCATGGCGCAGCTGAACGCAGAGACGCTCGACCGCCTGTTCGCGCCCGAGAGCTATCTCGGCATGGCCGAGCGCTTCGTTGAGCGGGCGCTGGCCGCGCGCCGCCGCGGACAGATCGGAATCACGCTCTCGAACTTCCGTCTGCATGGGACCCCGCATGGATGACTCCGAACGCTACGATCGCGGCCTGCGCAAGCGGCGCAGCGTCCTGGGCGATGGCTACGTCGACCGCGCGCTCGCCCGCCGCAGCGAGTTCAACAAAGAGTTCCAGGACCTGATCACGCGCTATGCGTGGGGCGAGATCTGGACGCGCCCGGGGCTCGACGAACGCACGCGGCGGCTGCTCGTGCTGGCGATGATGGTGGCCCTCGGCCGCCACGAAGAGTTCAAGCTGCATCTGCGGGCGGCGGTCGAGCACGGCGTGCCCAAGGACGAGGTCAAGGAAGTGCTCCTGCAGGCCGCGATCTATTGCGGCGTCCCCGCCGCCAACACGGCCTTCCATCTCGCCGAGGAGGTCTTCGCGGCAGCAACGGCCACCAAGGACAGCTAGGGGGACAGGATGGAACGCTGCCTCATCACGGGAGCGGCCGGGGGAATCGGCACACGACTGCGACGTCTGCTGAAGGGCGTCTATCCGGTGCTGCGTCTCAGCGATCGCACGAGACCGGCCGACCTCGGCGCGGACGAGGAGTTCGTTCCCGCGGACCTCACCGATCCGGCCGCCGTCGAGCGCGCGGTCGCGGGCATGCAGGGCATCATTCATCTCGGCGGCATCTCGACCGAGCGGCCGTGGGAGGAGATCCTGCAGGGCAATATCGTCGGCACCTACAACCTGTTCGAGGCGGCGCGGAAGGCCGGCGTGGAGCGCGTCGTGTTCGCCTCCAGCAATCACGCCGTCGGCTTCTATCCACGCCGCCGCCGCTTGGGCACGGCCGTGACCGTCCGGCCGGATTCGCGCTATGGCGTGAGCAAAGTCTTCGGCGAGGCGCTCGGCGCGCTCTATGCCGACAAGTACGGTTTGCGCGTGCTGGCGATCCGCATCGGCAACGTCAACGATCAGCCGATCGACGAACGCCGTCTGTCGATATGGATCAAGCCGGAAGACCTGGTCCAGCTCCTGCGCATCGGCCTCGAGCATCCGGACCTGCATTTCGAGGTCGTCTACGGCGCCTCCGCCAATGTGCGGGGATGGTGGGACAACGAGACAGCCTACCGTCTGGGCTATCGACCGGCCGGCGAGGCCGAGCGCTGGAGCGTCGCAGCGCTCACGGCCCAAGCGAAGCTGCCGCCTGACCCCGTGGGCGACCGGCTGCAGGGCGGCAGCTTCTGCAGTGAGGAATTCTCGGGCGACCTCGACCGTCTCGAGCGCGGCTAGAACCCATAGAGCTCGGCCGGATTGTCGACGAGGATGCGCCGCCTGGTCGCTTCGTCCCGCGCCCACTCCAGCAACAGGTCGAGCAGCATCGCATCGTCAGGCTTGGCGCTGACGGATGGATGCGGCCAGTTGCTCGCCCACAACATGCGCTCGGGAGCCGCCGCGACGAGGATTTTGGCGAGCCGGCCAACGTCGGCATAGAGGGGCGGCCCGGACCGCGAGACCTCGTAGGGCGCCGAGAGCTTCACCCACAAACGGCCGCTGTCGACCAGCCGCAGCAGGCAGCGGAAGGCTGCGTGATCGGGCGGCACCGGTTCGAGAAACTTGCCGACATGGTCGATGACGATGCGGCCGGGCCAGGCCCGGATCTGGGTCTCGCGCTCCGGCAGCAGGCGGCCGTCCAGCTGCAGCTGAACGTGCCAGCCGACTGCCTGGACGCGCGCCGCCACGGCATCGGCCATGGACCAGGGGATCGCGCCACCCGGCAACATGTGCAGGCGCGCGCCGCGCATGCCGGCGGCCGTGAGGTCCGCTAGCGCCTTCTCCGAAACCTGGTCGTCGACGACCGCGATGCCGCGCGCCCTGTCCGGCCCGAGCGCCGCCATGCCGGCGAGCGTGCAGCGGTTGTCGGTGCCGTAGGCCGAGGGCTGCACGATGACGGCGCGCCCGAGCCCAAGCCGCTGCATGACGGCACGATAGGCTTCGGCCGGCGCGTCCGGCGGTTTGGCCACCGCTGTCGGTGCCAGCGGATACTTGGCGTCGTAGACATGCATGTGTGTATCGCAGGCCGCCGCAGGCGCTTGCAGGCGCGGCGGCGGATCGACGGTCCCGGTTGCCATGGCAAGCCTTTCCTTCCCCCCGTGTTCCATACCATTGACGGCCGTACGCTGCGAGCGAGTCGCATGGCTGGCATCCGCACGATTTCATTTGCGAAGCAGCCTTGCCGGGCGCTATCGACGGGAGTTGGTCCTGCGCCGGGGAACGTCCCCACGGCCGCGGATCGGATGCATTCGGAGAACGGGCATGTCCTACGACGCCAAGCACGGCACGCAAGTCAAGCTGCGCTCGCAGCTGTGGTTCAACAACCCCGATGATCCCGACATGACGGCGCTCTATATCGAGCGCTACATGAACTGGGGGCTCACGCGCGAAGAATTGCAGTCGGGCAAGCCGATCATCGGCATCGCGCAATCGGGGTCGGACCTCTCCCCGTGCAACCGCCAGCACCTGATCCTGGCCCAGCGCATCCGCGAAGGCATCCGCGAGGCCGGCGGCATCGCCTTCGAATTCCCGGTCCATCCGATCCAGGAGACCGGCAAGCGACCGACCGCGATGCTGGACCGCAACTTGGCGTACCTCGGCCTGGTCGAGACGCTGTTCGGCTATCCGATCGACGGCGTCGTGCTCACGACCGGCTGCGACAAGACTACGCCGTCCCAGCTCATGGCGGCGGCCACGGTCAACATTCCCGCCATCGCCCTCTCGGTCGGGCCGATGCTCAATGGCTGGTACAAGGGCCGGCGCGCCGGCTCCGGCACCATCAAATGGGAAGCGAAGAAGCTGAAGTCGGCCGGCAAGATCGACTGGGCGGAATATGTCGAGATGGTCGCCTCCTCGGCGCCGTCGCCAGGCTTCTGCAACACCATGGGCACGGCAACCACGATGAACTCGCTGGCCGAGGCGCTCGGCATGATGCTGCCGGGCTGCGCCGCCATTCCCGCCCCGCACAAGGAGCGCGGCCAGATCGCCTATCTCACGGGCAAGCGCATCGTCGAGATGGTGCGCGAGGACCTGAAGCCCTCGCAGATCATGACGCGCGCCGCGTTCGAGAACGCCATCGTCGTCTGCTCGGCGATCGGCGGCTCCACCAACGCGCCGATCCATCTCAACGCCGTCGCCAGGCATATGGGCGTCAAGCTCGACAACGACGACTGGGAGCGTATCGGACACGGCATCCCGCTGCTCGTGGACATGCAGCCGGCCGGGCGCTTCCTCGGCGAGGACTATCACCGCGCCGGGGGCGTACCGGCCGTGGTGGCGGAACTGATCGGCGCCGGCAAGCTGCCGCATCCCGAGGCGCTCACCGCCAACGGCAAGACGATCGGCGACAACTGCAAGGGGAAGTTCACCGGCGACCGCGAAGTCATCCGCGCCTACGACCAACCGATGCTGAAGGACGCCGGCTTCCTCAATCTCAAGGGCAATCTGTTCGATTCCGCGATCATGAAGACCAGTGTGATCTCCGAATCGTTCCGTAAGCGCTACCTCTCCAAGCCGGACGATCCGGACGCCTTCGAAGGCAAGGCCGTCGTCTTCGACGGCCGCGAGGACTATCACGCCCGTATCAACGACCCCGCATTGGGAATCGACGAGAACACGCTGCTGTTCATCCGCGGCGCCGGTCCGATCGGCTATCCCGGCGCCGCCGAGGTCGTGAACATGCAGCCGCCCGATGCGCTGCTGAAGAAGGGCATCACCGAGCTGCCCTGCATCGGCGACGGCCGGCAGTCCGGGACATCGGGCTCGCCGTCGATCCTCAACGCCTCGCCGGAAGCCGCAGCGGGCGGCGGGCTCGCCCTGCTGAAGACCGGCGATCGCGTGCGCGTCGACCTGAAGAAGCGACAGGCCAACATCCTGATTTCGGAGCAGGAGCTGAAGAGCCGGCGCGCGGAGATCAAGACGAAACTGGCCAATGGCGGCTTGAGCTATGTGCCCGAAAGCCAGACGCCGTGGCAGGAGATTCAGCGCTCAATGGTCGATCAGATGGATGCAGGTATGGTGCTGAAGCCGGCGGTCAAATACCGGGACGTTGCACACAAATCTCGGCCGCTCGACAACCACTGACCGGGCAATCGCGCGGACCAACCTCGCCAATCCGGAGGACTGACGGCCGCGTTTCACAAGGCGAGCGCCATGCCGACGCCGCCGAGGAGCGCCACGCACAGCATCATCCACCAAAGCTTGGCTTGTCCCATTGTTCTTCCTCCCGCGTGAAGAACACGCGCGGAAACGCGCGGTTCCCCTCAGCGACGCTCAACTGCCGGCGAGCAGCGTCGGCTGCGTCCCCGGAGCGGGCGGACATTGGCCGCGGACGGACGAGGACACGCCGATCCCGATGGGTCTATCGAGATCGCCGCGATAGAAGAGATGACCGTCGATTCGCTTTCCCGGTCCGAATGACTTCGACCAGGAGGGCCTGACGTCCACCGCGTGATACCAAAGGGCGCCGGCCGTTGGATCGGGCGTGCATCCGTAGTAGATCTCCTGGGCGAGCCTCATGCTCTCGCGCAACGCCACCAGGTCTTTCGGCCGATCGCTGCGCCCATCGCACCACCAGGAGAACTGGCAGCGGTGACGCTGCACGCCGCCTTGCTCGACGACCTCGCAGACGCCGGCCGGGAACAGGGCGCTGCGCGTGCGATTCATGACGACGTGGCCGACCGCGAGCTTGCCGCGTTCCGATTCGCCGCGCGCTTCGTGATAGATCGTCAGCGCGAGACAGGCGATCTCCCGACCATCGTCGGGATCGGCCGCTGCCGCCCGGGGTGCCGGTGACGCCGCCAGCAGCACCGCAGCAACCGCGCCGAGGGCGATCACGCCCGCAAGTCGTCGAGGTCTCATCAGGGCTCTCCACTTTCCGTGTCGGCGCAACTGCCGACGGACGGAACCTTCCCCTAATGAAAACCGACCCACTCAGGCGAAAAACGACGCGATCGTCGTGACCAGAAAAAGCACAAGAAAGACGAAGAAGAGGATCTTCGCGATTCCGGTCGCCGTGGAGGCGATCTCTCCGAACCCCAGAAAACCGGCGATGATGGCCACGATCAGGAACAGGAGCGCCCAGATGAGCATGCCAACTCCTCTTTCGTCCCAAACCGGGACGGTGGACATCTGCGTTCCGAATCAGAGTCGACTGCCACCTCCTGTCTGATGATTGGATCGAACAGCTTGGCGCCTTGCACGCTCGCGCGGGCCTGCGCCCGATCGGTACAACAACGCGGGGATCGCGCCGGAGTTCCCGGCAGCTTCGATCACGCCGCCGGGCTTACTCCGCCCGCCGACACGGGCTCATCGGTCGTGCCGTCGTCCTGCCCCTCGGCTCCGTTTCCGTCGAGGCCGACGAGCGCTTCGTGCGACGAAGGAACGAGCGGAAAGCTGAGCACCGTCGCCGTCCCCGGCGGACCGGAGGTCGCGAGGGTACCGCCAAGCTGTTTGGCGAGAGCCTGGGTTAGGACAAAGCCCAGACCGGACTGCTCTTCGCCGGCCGTGTCGCCATCGGCGGCTGGCGTTCCGATGCCATCGTCGGCGACGGCCAGCCGGATGCTGTCGCCCTCCACCGTCAGCAGGACGCCGATCGTGCCCACCCTGCCGTTCGGAAAGGCGTGCTTGAACGAGTTCGTCACGAGTTCCGTCACGAGCAGCGCCAAGGGAATGGCGCGCTCGATCTGCAGGCTCACGGGGGCGATGTTCAGGTCGACGCGCACGCGCCAGTAAGGCGCGCCGGAGCCGTCCTGCAGCAGCCGACATAGCTCGCCCAGGAAGGTCCTGAGGTCGACGGTCTTGAGATTGTCGCTCTCATAGAGATGCCGGTGGACGAGCCCCAGGGCCTGGATGCGCATCTTCAATTGCTGAAGCGCCAGGCGGGCGCTTTCCAGACGAATCCCCTTGGTCTGAAGGTTCAGGAGGCTGATGACCGTCTGCAGGTTGTTCTTGACGCGATGATGGATCTCGCGCAGCAGCGTGTCCTTCTCGTCGATCGCCGCCTGCAGGTCGCGCCGTTGCGCCTCCAGCCGCGCCGCCATCTCGCCGAGGGTATCGCCGACCCGCCGGATCTCTACCGGCGCGCCCGCAAGGTCCGCGCGCACGGAGAGATCGCCCCTGCCGATTTCCCGTGCGGTCTCGGTCAGCTGCCTCGTCCAGCGCGTCACGATGATGCGCGTGCCCAGCCACGCCGCCAGGACGCCGGCCGCCCACATCGCCAGGATGCCGGTCAGCTGGATCGGCAGATCCTGCCGCAGCCAACCGTTCAGCTCGGAGGTGGGCAGGCCAACCAGGATGAACAGCGCGCCGGCCCGCATCGGCGTCACCGCGTAGAACCGCCGCATCCCGTCCCGCCCCCTTGTGTCCGTGATGGTGAGGCGCTGTGCGTCGACGAGCTCGGCGATCGCGCGGGACGGCATGCCGCGCTCGTTGATGTCCATGGGGTGTTCGAGGCCGGTCAGCACGGCGCCGCGGCGGTCGAGGAGGTAGATAACGCCGCCCTTCGGGAGTCCCTGGAAGCGCTCGAAGGGCTGCAGTTTCGCAAGGTTGATGCTGAGGGCGAGCACGGCGTCGACCTCGACATCGGGGCTGGGGATCGGCCGGCCGAGGACGATGGCCGGCACCTCCGGTCCACGCGCCACGACGAAGCCGCTGAGGAACGTCGTCTTGGTGCGGACGATCTCGGCGAACCAGTCGCGGTCTGCGACGTTGGTCCCGGCAAAGGCGGGGTCGCTGCTGCAGCGCACCGAGCCGTCTCTCGCGAACAGCATCAACGACGCATAGGTCGGGTTCGGCTCGATGGCCGTGCGCAAAAGCCTGTCGCAGGCCTGCTTGTGCGCGGGGTCGAAGGCACGGACCGCGGGATCGGCGGCAACGTTGTCCAAGAGGTTCTGGGACTGATCGACCAGCGTCCGCTCGTAGGTCGACGCCAGCAGGGCAAAATGCTCCGCGTTCTCACGAACGCGCGCGACCATTTCGCTGTGCGCATCGAAGGAGGCGGCCATGCTCACCAGCGTGGGCGGCAGAACCAGGATCCCGAACAGCAGCATCAGCCGATTGCGCAGCGGATCGAGCCAACGCTTCACGGTGGCGCGCAAGCGCGCCGCCAGCGACGATGCGTGTACTGACGGCAGCACCAAGCCGTCCGTCGGCGCGACGGATCAGGTCGCTCGCGCCTCCGCGGCGGGTGGCACCGCCAGGGACAGGGCCTGGAAGATCGTGGCCTTCAGCGTATCCGGCTCGAACGGCTTGGTGACGAGATAGGTCGGCTCCGGCCGCTCGCCGGTCAGGAGGCGCTCGGGATAGGCGGTCACGAAGATCACGGGAACCTCGATCGATTTCAGGATTTCATTCACGGCGTTGAGGCCCGAACCGCCCTCCCCGAGGTGAATGTCGGCCAGGACCAGGCCAGGGCGCTTGGCGCGCGCCATCGCGATCGCCTCGCCTTGGCTGGCGGCGATGCCGATGACCGAGTGCCCGAGGTCGCGCACGATGCCGGCGATGTCGAGGGCGATGATCGGCTCGTCCTCGATGACGAGGACCGTCGTCGCAAGCTGCCGGTTCACATGGTCCCACGCCCTTGCCAGTAGATCGCTGGCTTCCGTCAGTGATAGCTTGAGAATCTCCGCCGCGTGCTTGATCGAGAAGCCCTCCAAGGAGGTCAGCAACAGCACCTGGCGCTCGCGCGGCGCCAGCGTTTCGAGCTTCGCTTCGACCGAGCGCTGTGGATTGGGGGAGAGATCGACGATCGAGGTCACGCCCTCGTCGGCCGGACGCGGCGTCCAGATCTCGTGGAAGAGGCTGTAAAGCTGCAGGCGCACATCGCCATCGGGCGAGATCCGATGGGGCTCCTTCAACAGCACCTCGAGGCAGACGCGGATATAGCGGTCGCCGCGGTCCTGCGCGCCCGTGAGGGCCCTGGCATAGCGGCGCAAGTACGGCAGCCGCTTGGTGATTTCAAGAGCGAGATCGCCCATCACACTTCCCCGTGCTGGAAACAAATCAGAAACTGTTGTTTCGAAATTTTATCTTGCGCTCGGAGGGAACACATTCGAAGGCTGTGGGTTCCCTACCGCGGGTCACAGAAGTCTATGCAGACCTAGAAGGCCACCGAAACGGTTTGCTCGCAAGCAGCGTGGCCGCTGCCCATTGGATCGAACTATCATGGCGGCGGGCAAGATATCGAAAGGGCGGGGCTAAGCGATGACGGGCGGAGAGAAGCCGGGTCCGGACGGAACCGATCGGAAGCCGGCGGGTTCAGACCAACAGAACGCAGTCCAATCCGGGGGCGGCGGCCGCCCGCAACAGTGCGATATGACCGACAAGATGGACCAGCTCCAAAAACCGGATCCTGCGACCGTCGATCGCTGGTTCGATAGGCAGCTCAATCAGCTGTATTCGGAGGTCATCAGCGAGCCGCTGCCGAAGGAGTTTCTCGAGTTGATCGACAAGCTCCGCGACAAGACCCCGACGAAATGAGCGGCCCGACAGGGTCTCCCGCCTGACGGCAATGCGAACCCGATAGGAAGCGAATGGGCGAGACGACGGTCAAGGAAGCATCGCCGGAGTTCCGTACGGCCCTGGTCGAGTGCATTCCGCATCTGCGCGCCTTTGCGAGGTCGCTGACGCGGAACCGCGACCGGGCAGACGATCTCGTGCACGACGCGGCGGTGCGCGCCCTGGCGGCTGCCGACCAATTCACGCCCGGAACGAACTTCAAGGCCTGGATCTTCACGATCCTGCGCAACCTCTACTACAACGAGGGGCGCAAGGACCATTCGCGTAACGTGCCGTTCGACGAAGCGATGGTGACCGAGCACGCTATTCCGGCCACACAGGAATCGGCGCTCGAGTTCTGCGATTTCCGGCGCGCGTTCTGGCAGCTCGGCGAAGACCACCGGGAAGTCCTGATGCTCGTCGGCGCCAGCGGCCTCAGCTACGAGGAAGCTGCCAAGATCTGCAACTGCGCGGTCGGGACGATCAAGAGCCGGGTCTCGCGGGCGCGCCACGAACTCACCACGCTCTTGTCGGGAGACACGCTGCAGATCAGCCGCAGCGAGTCGCCGCCGGTGGCAGAGACCGACGCGGCGGAGACCCTGAAGCCCGAGAAGCACCGCGAAGCGGCGGGCTGACGCACGAGGGCTAAGCGCATTGTCCTGTCCGCGCTGCGCGGCCGCTGGGAAACCGGCGCGCCCGCATTTCGCGCATACGTTGAAAAATCCGACGGATCTGAACAAGAAAAAGCGGCGGCCCGAAGGCCGCCGAGGGACAGGAGCTCGACTGCCGGCCTCGGGGGTTGGGCGGGGATCGGCCGGCAGCCGTGAAATACAACCCAGTCGGCCGCGTACGGTTCCCGCGTCGCGACGAAATCTTCCGCGTTCAGGCGCCGCCCTGCTTCGTCGGCGCCCCTTCGGCGCCGCCGTCGGCCGCCCCAAGTCCCGCCAGCGCGCGCCGGCACTCCCGCAGCAGTTCGGCAGTCGCACCCGATGGAGCGGCCCCGGTCATGTTCTCCTCGGACGCCACTTGCAGCTCGCGCAGATCGAACTCCCATTCCTTGAGCAGCCTGACCTTCTGCTCGGCCGACAAGTCGGCGCTGTCGAGAATATCGCGTGGGCGATCGAACTCGCGCGAGACGTCGCCCAAGACCTTGCTGAAGCGATGCGGATGCATCTTCCGACCTCACGACTGTTGGGGCACTCGCCGTTGTCGGGAAACCCTGTCGCGCGCCCGCGGTTCCCCTGACGAGAAATATCGGGAGCCGGAAGGAACCAGGCAAAAGCAGGGCGCTTATATGGGCGTTCGCACACGAAGGCCGCGGCATCAATGCGCCGCCGCAGCGCTAATGGAGTGGAGGATGAGATACCTGTTGCTCTGGATCTTGGGCGTACCAATTCCCGTCCTGATTCTTATCTGGCTGCTATGGGGCCATTGAGCGCATAGCAGCGCTTCCTATCGACCCATGACGAGGAGGGAGAAATGCTTGGCTGGGCGCTGACATTCCTGATCGTTGCCATCATCGCCGCGATATTCGGATTTGGCGGCATTGCTACGACCGCCGCGGGCATCGCGCAGCTTCTGTTCGTCATTTTCATCGTCCTGTTTCTTGCGTCGCTGCTCTACCACCTGATCAGCGGACGCCGGCCGCCGACCCTGCCATAGGCGTCGCGCACCATTGGGAACCGCCGGCATTTGCAGGCGTTGGGTTATCGGGGGCGTCAGATGAGGTGACGCCCTTTCTTTTGGAATGAGAGGAAAGGCTTATGAAACGATCGCTATTAGCAACATCTGTCGCGGCTGCATTGACACTGGGCTGCTCCCTGCTGCCCATGGGCGCTGCTTCCGCGCAAGATAATACGACGACGGGCACAGCGGTGGCGCCGCCGACGTCGGTCGATGCAGCGAAGCTTATCGGCCGCAGCGTCGTCAATGCGAACGGAGACACCGTCGGCAAGATCGATAGCGTCGTCATCGATCAGAGCGGTAAGGTGCGCTACGCCATCGTCGGCGTGGGCGGATTCCTCGGCATCGGCAAGAAGGACGTGGCCCTCGGCTGGGACGAGCTGACGATCTCCGAGAACGGCGAGAAGGTTACGGCAAACGTGACGAAGGACCAACTCTCGGCGCTTCCGGAGCACAAGTTCCCGGCCGACATGAAATCCGATGGCGTCTATTCTTACGACGAGGCCCTGAAATCGAACCCGACGCTCGGCTCGCCCGAGCAAATGGCGCCTGCGGCCGGCGTCGTCGGCATAAAGGCCAGCAAGCTCGTCGGCGCCACCGTGAAGAACGCAAAGGGCGAAAGCGTCGGCGAGATCCATGAAGTCGTGCTCGGCAGCGACGGCAGGGCAGAAGGACTGGTCATCGATGTCGGAGGATTCCTGGGCATCAATGAGAAGCCGGTGTTGGTCAGGTGGTCGGACGTGACGATCCAATCCGACAGCAGCGGCACCGTCGTCGTCGCGACGAGCATGGACAAGAGCCAGCTCGAGCAACTTCCTGAGTACAAGCTCTGACGGCCCACACGTCGCATTTCATCATTGGAAGATAGAGGAGAGACAACATGAATTGGGATCAGATCGCCGGCAATTGGAAGCAGGCCAAAGGCAAGATCAAGGAGAAGTGGGGCAAGATGACGGACGATCAGCTCGACGTCGTGGCCGGGAAGCGCGATCAGCTGATCGGCCGCCTCCAGGAACTCTACGGCTACGACCGTGAGAAGGCGGAGCAGGAAGTCAAGGCATGGGAAACCGGCGTGCGCTGGTAACCCGCGCCGACAGATATGCGCAACAGGCCCGGGCGGCTTTCCGCCCGGGCCCTTTTTATCATTCGAGACCGAAGGGGAAGCTTCAGCGGCGCGTCCCGAGGACCAGGCCGACGAGAAAAGCGGCGGTCACGAGGGACCCGGGGTGGCGTGATGCGGCGCTACCGAGATCGTGCCCAACACCGAGCAATGCTGTCGCAAGCGATGCCGACTGATTGCTTCCGTACTCCGATGAGGCAGCCGGCCGGCGCCGGCGCCGGCCGGCAAAGACGAGAAACGTGCCACCGATCAGTGCCAAGGTCCCACCAACGATGAGACAGGCGTCCAAATTGCCGACGAGCGCCGCGAGGGCCATGAACCCGCCGGCCAGCAGAAAGCCCGCCCCCATGAGCGCGAGCGCAATACCGGCCGCGATGAGGGCCGCTCGCCGGCAGGCATGCCGGACCGCTCGCCTCAATTCGCCGGCGCCTCGTGACATGGCAGCCGTCCACAGCAGGCTACGAAGGATAGACCCCATGGCCACCCCGACGCGAACTGGTCACATCAACGGCGCAGGAACGCCCCGATGAGGAAACCAAGTCCCAAGGCAATCAGGATGCTGGTAAAGGGGTGCTCCTCGATAGCGCCTTCGATGGCATCGGCGGCATCGTTGGCGCCGGCTTTCGCGCGCCGGGCCGCCTTGCGGGCTTCGCCAGCCGCCTTGTCCAGCCGATCACGGATGGCATCGACGGTCGCATGCACCTCGTCCGACGCTATATCGCGCACAGTGCCCGCCAGGGAGCCGACGTCGTCTCGCAGCTTGGACAATTCCGCTTCGAGCACTTGATAAGATCTATCCCCGGCGGCCTGCCTGTTCTCGGCCATGACGACCTCCACTCATGAAAAGGAAGCATGTCGAGCAACCCCGCAGGAACACTTAAGGTTCCCAGCGAGCGACCGGCTATCGCACGACAGCCGAGGGCCGACTACTTATCGAGCGCGTCGACGGCGTTGCTGACTGGTCTCCGCCGCGTGGTCTCGGCCCAGCATCTCCAGCCGATCGGCCGCGAATTCCCAGTTCGCGAGCTTCTCGACAAAAGCATGTACGAAAGCTTCACGGTTGTTCTGATAGTCGAGGTAGTAGGCATGCTCCCACACGTCGCAGGCGAGCAAAGCATGCTGCTGCGAGGTCATCGGCGTCTCGGCATTGGCGGTCGCGACGATGCGGAGCGCGTTGCCGTCTATGACCAGCCAGATCCAGCCGCTGCCGAACAGTCCGACCGCCTGCGTCAGGAACTGCTTGGCAAAGCCCTCGAAGGATCCGAAATCGGCCTCCAGCTGCTGTGCCAGCTTGCCGTCGGGAGTGCCGCCACCCTCCGCGGTCATGGAGCGCCAGAAGAAATCGTGGTTCCAGACCTGGGCGGCGTTGTTGAAGATGCCGCGGCCCTTGGGATCGCGCGCCGCCTTCTCAATGACCTGCTCCAACGCCAGCGTCGCATAGGGCGTTCCCTCGACCAGCTTGTTCAGCTTGTCGACGTAGCCGGCATGATGCTTGCCGTAGTGAAAATCCATGGTCCGCGCGGAGATCGCGGGCTCCAGGGCCGATTTCGGGTAGGGAAGGGGCTCGAGTTTGAACGTCATGACGATCCATACCTGATCTGATGATTGCCGATACTGGCGAAACATCGACATGGGGTGCATCGTTCCTTGGCGCACGGGCGGCCGCGAGGCGGGCTGTGTGGCATATTCGCGCAGGCACCCCGGGCGCGACGCCATCAAGGCGGCCCGCCTCGCCGATTGACGGAAGTCTGCTTTCCCTGCTTGATTGCCCGCAGCCGAGATGAGCGAGCAGCGGGGGACAGCCATGCAGCGTGCACTCTTGTCGATCCTGATCCTTGGATTCGCGGCCGGCTGCGCCGCCCAGGTCGAGAAGGAAACGACGAGAATGTCGTACGCTTGCCAGATGCAGAAATGCGACTGCGCCTCCAACGTCTTCACGATTTTCGATTCGGAGCCGGTGCAGTGGAAGTCCGATGGATCTGCCTACTGCCCGGAGGGCTATCACCTACGGAAGCTGTAGCCGACACCAGCGACTTGACGGGCACGCCGGCCCGCGGCAAGCCTGTCGCTCCCGCGACCGACCCGCAACTGTAGACGAGTAGCGATGCCATGGCCGAGACACGGAGACTGACGACGATCGGGGCGCTTACAGTGACCGCTCTGCTCACCCTCCTGGCCCCAGCACGGGCCGAGACGTTCAGCAATTTGCAACCGGCCGACCCGCAACCCGCCGCCGATGCGACCGCGCCCGGACTCGCCGTCAACTACGTGTTCCTCAAGGCGCACCATGTCGACGACGTCGAAGCGGAAGGGCCGGGCGAGCCCGGAGCCCCGCTCCCGCAGCTCAACTACCAGAACGGATCTGGCAACGTGCTGACCAGCGATCACTTCGACGGGGTCGGCGCGCTGATCCGCGGGTTCATCGATTTCCCGACCGCCGGCCGCTGGCTGATGACCGCCCAGTCGAATGACGGCGTGCGTGTCCGCCTCGCCGGCACCGTCGTCATCGAGGACCCTGACGTCCATTCCGACCAGTTCGCGCCCAACGCCGAGATCAACATCGCGCAACCCGGCTGGTACGAGATCGCCGTCACCTATTTCGAGCGCAAGAACACGGCAACGCTGCAGCTCTATTGGCAACCGCCGGACAAGAACGAGTTCGAGATCGTCCCGGCCGGGGCATTCAGCCACCTCAAGTGACGCGCGGCGCGGCCGAGGGTCAGGACTCGTCCTCGTAAGGCCCCACCGGACAGCGTGCATTGGAGGGCGCGGGCTGGTTGTGCATCTCCGCCCGAATACGCGGCAGGTCTGTATTGCGCGGAAGTCGCTGCGGCGTCCAACGCAGCGGGCTCGGCAGCACGGCCGCCAGCCTCGCCGCCTCCTCGGCGGTCAGGTCCTTGGCAGATTTCTTGTAGTAGGCCTGCGCCGCCGCCTCGACGCCATAGATGCCATGGCCGAATTCCACGACATTGACATACACTTCGAGGATCCGCCGCTTGTCCCAGAACAGCTCGAGCAACACCGTGAAGTAGGCCTCGAACCCCTTGCGCACGAAGTCGCGGCCGGGCCACAAGAACAGGTTCTTCGCCGTCTGCTGGGTGATCGTGCTCGCCCCGTGAACGCGGCGGCCCTTCTTGTTGTGCTTCAACGCGTTGAGAATGGCTTGAACATCGAAGCCGAAATGCTCGCAGAAGCGGGCATCCTCGCCGGCGATCACGGCCTTGAAGACCTGCGGCGACACCTCGTCGTAGGACGTCCAATCCTTGCTCAGGCCCTCGCCCTCGAACAGCCTGATCACCATGAGCGGCGTGATCGGCGGCGGCAGCAAGCCGTAGATGACGACCAGCGCCATCGACAGCGTCAGAAAAGCTGCGACGGCAAGCAGGAATGCGCGCTTCAGCCGCCGCCAGACGGTCACGGTGCTCCGCCCCCTTGCCGCATCGCTCTGCGCCATGCGGCACTCTATCCGGCAACCAGCGGACATTTCCAGAGCGGCCGCACCCGGTTTTCGGACCGTGCAACGGACAGGCCTTTGACCTAGCCTATCCTCATGACGATTGTCGACGACGACAGGCTCACGGCCCCGCGCTTGGCGCGCGGCGTCTGTCGCGCCCTCGGCACCCTTGGATATGCCGCGTTGACCGAGTTTCCACTCAACAGTGGCCGGCGCGTTGACGTGATCGCCATCAACGGCGTCGGCGAGACCGTGATCGTCGAGATCAAGACGTCGCGCGCCGACTACCGGACGGACCGGAAATGGAATGAATATCTGGAGTTCTGCGACGCCTTCTTCTTCGCGGTGCCGGCCGCCTTTCCGCTTGCGCTGCTGCCGCCCGACTGCGGTCTCCTGATCGCCGACGACTACGGCGCCGAGATCCTGCGCCGTCCTGCCGTGCAGCCGATGAACGGCAGCCGCCGGCGCGCCCAGACGCTGCGCGTCGCGCTCGCCGCCATGCAGCGCCTCGGCCGCCTGATCGATCCGGGGTCCGGAGTTTAGGCAGCGTTCAGGTATGCAGAAACGCTCGACCGGTGCCGTCCAGCACGACGCAGGTCAAGCGGCCCGTATGAAAGGCGCCCGTATCGATGCCGATGCGGTTCGGATGGGACTCTGGCCGTTCCGAGATCGTGTGGCCGTGCACGACGATCTTCCCGTGATCCTTGCCTGAATCGAGGAACTCGTCGCGGATCCACAGCAGGTCGTCGCGGTCCTGCTGCTCGAACGGAACGCCGGGACGGACGCCGGCATGGACGAAGAGATAGCCCCCCTCAACATGCATCAACGGCAGACCGCGCATGAACTCCACATGACGGCGCGGCACGCGCCGGCGAACCTCCTCCTGCAGTCGCAGCAGCTCGCGCCCGTCACGCCGGGAACCCGGCACCGCCTCGATGAAGTAGGAGGCCAGAGTCTGCACGCCGCCATAGGTGAGCCAGGATGGCCCGACGCTCACGTCATCGGGGAACTGCAGGAGGGTGTCTTCGTGGTTGCCGAGGAGATGGACGATTTCGAACCCGGGCAGCGGCTCGTCCAGCAACAGATCGAGCACGCCGGCCGAGTCCGGTCCGCGGTCGATATAGTCGCCGATATAGATGAGCACGCGGCGTTGCGCCTTCGACCGATTGGCATCCGCGGCGATCAGCCCCTGGAGACGGCGCAGGAGATCGAGGCGGCCGTGGATGTCGCCGACGGCATAGATGCGCGTTCCCGGCGGAGTTGCCGCAACGGTCATCGTGCTCACGCCGTCTTCGCCGGCGCGAGCTCGCCGGCCGCCCATTGCGCCCGGCCGCCGTGATTGTCGAGGTAGTTGATGAGGGCCACGACGACCCGCCGGTCGAACGCCTTGCCGACCTGATCGAGAATGGAAGCGACGGCGCGATCGATGTTGAGTGCGTCGCGATAGGCGCGCTTGCTGACCATGCCGACGAAGGCGTTCGCGACGCTGACGATGCGCGCCGTGATCAGAATGTCCTCCCCGGCCAAGCCGGTCGGAATGCCCGTGCCGTCCCACCGGGCCTGGGCCTGGCGCAACGTCATGACGACCGGACCATCGAACTCGATGCCGCCCAGGAGTTCGGCACTCGTCTGGATGCTTTGCCGCACCAGCTGACGATCCCCCTCACTCATGTCGCCGGACTTGGTCAGCAATTCCGGCGCCACCAGGATCTTGCCGAAATTGAGCAGGTTGCCGGCCGTCTCGGCCGTGTCGATGTCGCGCTCGGGCAGATTCATCTCCTGCGCAATCGCCCGCGCCAGCACCGCGACGTGGTGCGAGTGATTGGCCGCGTAGGGATCGCGCCGATCGACGACGCCGACGAGCGTGCGCACGATCTGGCCGAGAATGCGGGCGCGGCGCTCGCGCTCGGTCACCATCTCCGTGATGTCGTGCTCCACGACCAGGACGCCCTTGGGCATTTCCTGCGATGGCGAAACCGGAATGTGGTCGGTCTGCACCACACGCACCGCGCCGTCGACGGTCAGGCGTGCGACGTCGGAGGTGGCGGCGCCGGTTTCCAGGACCTCGCGGTTGCGCGACAGATAGCGCCGCGAGGCCTCTGGACCGACGATGTTGGCGATCGGCTTGCCGATCAAGTCCTCGGCGGGGATGCCGGCGGCGCGCCCGGCCTCGCGATTGGCAAAGTGGTAGCGGCCCTCGGCGTCGAGGATGAAGATGCCCGTCGGCTGACTGTCGGTCACCAAGCGCAATAGATTGCGTTGCTCTTCCGACCGTTCGGCCATCTCGCGATAGCGCGCGGCGCTTTCGGCGCGGCGCAGCGAGTTGGCGTAGATCCAGACCGCAAGCAGACCGACCGCCACGGCCGTCATGGCGAGGATGGCGGCCGCGGTCAGCCATTGCAGGCGCTCTTGGGCGGCACCGAGCGCCTCTGCGTGCGCGATCGTATACATCAGCGTCCAAGGCGCCTTGTCGAAGGCGCGACTGGTCACCAACACCTCGCGGCTGCGATAGTCGTGCCGCAGGGGCTTGAACCCGCCGGGCGTCGCGATGGCGAAGGCCGCATCGAGATCGGCCGTATCCGCGGCCATATGCAGAGAAAGCGGCGACTTCCCATCGGGCAGCGGCGAGAGATATTCGATGGCAGCTCCGTTGCGGCGGATCAACACGGCCAGTGCCGTTTCGCTGGTCTCCCCGGGCTGGTGCAGAAGCGGGAAGAGTTCGTCCGCCACCTCCTTGACCCCGACGACCGTACCGATCTGCGAGGCGGCATCACGATTGCCCTGGACGGCGAAGACCGGAATGGCGAACGCCATGGCCGGCTTCCCCATCGTATCCAAATACATGTCCAGGAGGCCGCGCTCGCCCGGCTTGAGGCCGCCCAGAAAGTCGCGCAGCCGTCCTGCCAAGGGCGGCATTCCCTGCGTGGCCGCCACAGTCTGGCCTTTGCCGTCGATCAGCGCGATGCCGCCCGTCCCCGTGCGCGCCAGGTTGGCGGGAACGGCTGCGGCGGCGCTGCTGTCGATGAAACCGGCCCTGGTCGCCGTCGCCGCGATCAGGTTCTGCAGATATTCGGCCTGCGCATCCGCCACATCGGCATCGTCCGGGCTGGACGCGCTGGTCGCGAGCTGAGTCATATAGAGTTGGAGGGAAGCATTGTCGGCCAGTCCAGCCAGCTCCTCGAACTGGCGGTCGAGCCAATCGTCGACAGCGGCGAACCGGCTGTCGGCGACAATGCCAAGGCGCACCTGCCAGGTCCGAAGCTCGCGCTGCCACTCGCTGTCTACGAAACGGACGATCAGCGCAGCACCGCCGATCGCCATGATCAGCAGCGCCGCGGCCGCAATCAGCAACGTCCTGTTGGCAGAGCTTATGGATTGGCGCTTGAGGCCTTCTGATGCTTCGCCGGTCATCGGCTAACTCATTCTAAATAAATGAATTTCTTAAGGGATCTGCAGCCTGACTCCAGCCACGCAACGCGCGGCACCGGGCCGCCGCGATTCGTCGTCATCCTGGCGTCTTATCGTTAACCAATCCTTGAGCAGCCGCAGTCTACGATGAATTTCCGGTCGTCACATGTCAGTATCGTCCTCATATGCCCAGCGTCAGCGTGTAGAGCGTCGTCGTTCGCTCCTACACGATTATTCCGCCCAGTTCGGCCGTATCGCCGACCGGTTTGCGGCGGAGGCGGCGCTGCGCCTCGGCAAGGAGCAAGCCGAGCAAGCCGCCAAGGTCGCCTCGGAAGCGCGCGACAAGGCGGAGGCGGCCAACCGCGCCAAGTCCGACTTCCTGGCCAACATGAGCCACGAGCTGCGGACCCCGCTCAACGCCATCATCGGCTTCTCCGACATCATCAAGGAACAGATGCTGGGGCCGATCGAGAACGAGCGCTACCTCGAATACATCCGGGACATCAACAATTCCGCGAACCACCTGCTCTCGGTCATCAACGACATCCTGGATCTGTCGAAGATCGAATTCGGCAACGTGCCGCTGATCGAGGAAAACGTCGACCTCGACACGACCATCGCATCCTGCCTGACGATCATCGGCGAGCGCGCCCGCAACGGGGGCCTCACGGTCGAGTACAAACCGCTGAAGAAGATGCCGATTCTGTGGGCGGAGCAGCGCCGTATCAAGCAGGTGCTCATCAACCTGCTGTCCAACGCCGTCAAGTTCACGCCCAGCGGCGGCAGCATCGCTATCACATTGCGCCGCCAGCGCGACGACCGCCTGGCGATCACGGTCAGCGATACCGGCATCGGCATCCGCCGGGAGGACATGGCCGTGGTGATGGCGCCCTTCGGGCAGGCTGACACCGGCCTCAACCGCAAGTTCGAGGGGACCGGGCTCGGTCTGCCGCTCACCAAAGCGTTCGTCGAGATGCATGGCGGCCAGCTGACGCTCGAGAGCGAGCTCGGCAAGGGCACGACCGTGACTGTGACCCTCCCCGCCAAACGTGTTCAATGGAAGGCCGGATCGTGAGCAAGAAGCAGGCCGCATCGCATCTGGAGCCGCGGGTCGAGGCTACGCCTGCCGCGCCACCGCAGGAGGAACCGCAGGTCGAGGCGGTCGCCGCGGCGACGCCGAGAGAGGAGCCGCGGGTCGAGGCCGTGACGACGTTGGCCGTGGCCGATGCCGACAATATCGCATTCGTGCTGCTGTCGGAGAATCAGCGTATCGGTCGAGTCGTGTCGGTCGCCGGCTCCCAGTCGGTCGTGCTGATGGAGGAATCCGCCGACAACAAGGCGGTGATCCCCGCCGGCCTGATGATGGGCACGATCGTCAAGATTCCGCTGCCGGAAACCGTCGTCTACGGCCTGGTCGTCGGCCTCAGCGTGCCGATCCCCGCGACCGAGCCGGGCGCACCCGAGATGAAGATCATGGAGGTCGAGCTGATCGGCGAGAGCGTGCGCGGGGAGGACGGCAGCCTGACACCGTTCCGTCGCGGCGTCTCGATGTCGCCGCCGCTGACGAGCGCGGTCTTCACGACCAGCCAGAACGACCTGCGCCTCGTCTTCCTGCGGCCGGATATTGCGACCGCCCGCATCGGTTCGCTGCACCAGGAACGCCGCCTGCCGGCGCTGATCGGCGTCGATGATCTGCTCGGCAAGCACTTCGCCGTGGTCGGCGCCACTGGTTCCGGCAAGTCCTGTTCGGTCACGGTGATCCTGCGCGCGATCCTCGAGCACTATCCGAACGCCCATATGATCGTGATGGACCCGCACAACGAGTATGGGCACGCGTTGGGCGACCGCGCCGAGGTCATCGGGTCGGGCACTCTCCAACTCCCCTACTGGCTGTTCAATTTCGAGGAGATCTGCGAGGTGCTGATCCAGGCGGGCGCCAAGCTCGACCTGGCGGAAGCGGCGCTGTTCAGCGAGTATATTGCGAACGCCAAACGGCAGTTCCTCGGGCCGCAGGCCGAAGGCCGCTTCATCACGGCCGACACGCCCTCGCCCTACCGCATCACGCTGGTGACGCAGTACATCGACGAGACGATGGGCAGGCTCGAGAAGCCGGAGAGCCTCGTTCCCTACCATCGGCTGAAGGCGGCCATCAATCTCATCACGAGCGACGGACGTTTCGCCTTCATGTTCGGCACGGGTATCACCGTGCGCGACAACATGGCCAGCATCCTCTCGCGCATCCTGCGCCTGCCGGTCGACGGCCGCCCCGTGACGATCCTCGATCTCTCGGCCGTGCCGTCGGAAATCTTGAACGTCACGGTGTCCGTGCTGTGCCGCCTGTTGTTCGATTTCGCGGTGTGGAGCGACGGCGCGATTCCGGTGCTGCTGGTCTGCGAAGAGGCGCACCGCTACGCGCCCGATGACGACAAGGCCGGCTTCGGTCCGGCCAAGCGGGCGCTGTCGCGCATCGCCAAGGAGGGCCGCAAATACGGCCTGTCGCTGTGCGTCGCCACCCAGCGCCCGGCCGAACTGGCGGCCGGCATGCTCTCCCAGTGCAACACGATCTTCACGATGCGGCTCTCGCACCAGCGCGATCAGGAACTCGTGCGTGCGGCGCTCTCCGACGCCGCCATCGGCCTCCTCGAGGCGCTACCGACTCTCGGCAACGCCGAAGCCATTGCCGTCGGCCAGGGCATCGCCGTGCCCATGCGCATGGTGTTCACGGAGCTGACGCCGGAGCAGCGGCCCAAGAGCGCGTCGGCCACGTTCTCTTCGGCCTGGAAGAACGACATCGCCAACGGCGAAGATTTCGTGCAGGAGGTCGTCGACCGCTGGCGGCGCGTGCGCCGCTAGCCGAAGGCGATCGTGCGCCTCTGTGGCAAATTAGAGGCTTAACCACCTCTTAAACTCCCTTGCTTAGCGTTAACCAGCTCCGGCTGACAACGCGTAGCAATGCAGCGACAAGTGTTAATGGCAAGGACGCGGCACGCGGCAAGCGCGGCCGTATTGGCCCTGGGCGCGCTGGTGTGGAGCGGCGCAGCCGCTCCAGCCGACCAGCTCGCGGCGGTGAACCCGGCGCAGTTGTTCGGCACGACCGAAATCCATTCCGCCAACCTCAAGATGTTCCCGAAATGGCGCGGCACGCTCAAGCGCTTCGAGAGCGAGCTCAAGAGCTGCCGCGCCGATCAGTGCAAGAAGAAGGAGTGGGACGCGGTCATCGACGGCCTGCGCGGCAAGGACCTCATGACGCAGCTGCGCGAGATCAACACGGAGATGAACGACAAGCGCTACGTCACCGATCCCGTGAACTGGAATCTTCCGGACTATTGGGCGACACCGTTCCAGTTTCTGCGCAAGAACGGCGATTGCGAAGACTACGCCATCGCCAAGTACATGGCGTTGCGCGATCTCGGCATCCCCGTCGACGACATGCGCATCGTCGTGTTGAACGACCTGAATCTCCGCATCGCGCACGCCGTGCTCGCAGTCTACGTCAACGGCAAGCCGTACATCCTCGACAATCAGATCTCGAAGGTCGTGCCGGCCGGCTCGATCCACCACTATCAGCCCGTCTATTCGATCAATGAAAACGGCTGGTGGCTCCATCGCCCAAGCTAAACCCCGTACCGATCGCTGTGATATTTCCGTGACGCCGGCCGTGCCACAGAATGGCCACGGGAACCGGCAGCAATTCCTTCCTATTTCTTCACCGCTATCAGGGGACAACTGCAATTCGGTGATGTGATGGTGCGGAGCCGCATGGCGGCCGCAGGCGGGAGTTTTTTTGTCCGCCTCGGAGCCAGAGTTCCCGTTCAACTTTCCCGCCGACGATGCATTGTCATCGCCATACTTCTGCTGCTGTTGCCCGACTCCGCCCGTGCGGCGTCGCCTTCGATCACAAAGATCGGTCTGTTCCAGACCTTTGAACTCCACTCCCCCAATCTCGCGGCGTTTCCGAAGTGGCGCGACATGCTGATCCGCTTCGAGCAGGAGATGGCCGAGTGCACGCCCGACCGCTGTCGCCTGGATGAATGGCAACAGCTGGTCGCAGCGCTGCGCGGTCGCAAGCCCGACGTCCAGTTGAAACTCGTCAACAAGGCCATCAACCAGCATCGCTATATTGAAGACTGGGCCAACTGGGATCTTGCCGACTACTGGGAGACGCCGCTCCAGTTCCTCGACCGGAGCGGCGACTGTGAGGATTTCGCCATCGCGAAGTATCTGGCGTTGCGAGCGGCAGGAATGCCGGCGGACGCAATGCGCATCGTGATCGTCCGCGATCACGCGCGCCAGCGCATGCATGCCGTTCTCGCCGTTTACGTGCGCGGGCGCGCGCTGATTCTCGACAGCCTCTACGATGCCATCGTTGAAGCCGATGCCATCGACCACTACGAGCCGATCTATTCGATCAACGAACGGGGCTGGTGGCTGCACCGTCGCTGATACGACGGGACCGTCAGCCGCGCGGCGCGTACTTGCTGAGAATACGCTGCAGCGTGCGCCGGTGCATACGCAGACGGCGGGCGGTCTCCGAGACGTTGCGATCGCATTGCTCGAACACGCGCTGAATATGCTCCCAGCGTACGCGATCGGCGGTCATCGGCTGCTCGGGAGGCGGCGGCAGGCTGGGGCCGCGTTGCAGCAACGCCGACTCGATGGCGTCGGCATCGGCGGGCTTCGACAGAAAGTCGACCGCACCCTGTTTCACCGCCGCCACCGCCGATGCGATGTTGCCATAACCCGTGAGCACGATGATGCGAGCGTCCGGTCGTGCCGATCGCAGCGCCGGCACGACTTCCAGTCCGTTGCCATCGCCCAGTCGCAGGTCGACCACCGCGAACGCCGGCCGCAGACTCCCGGCCACCTCGATGCCGCTGGCGACCGTCTCGGCCGTCGTTACCGCATAGCCGCGACGCTCCATGGCCTGCGCCAGACGTTGCCGAAACGGCGCATCGTCGTCGACGATCAACAGGGTCCGCTCGACGGACGCGACGGCGCGCGGCGGCGGGGACTGCGTGAGGGCCTCTTGCCTAGTCATATCTTCACCTCGTTAAGTCGCCGACGGCTCCGTTTCCAGCGCGGCGCGGTTCCACACGATCGTAGCCTCGGCACCCCCGTCCTGGCCATTGCCGAAGCTGAGCTGCGCGCCGGTCCGCCCGAGCAGGGTCTGGGCGATAAAGACGCCGAGACCCATAGGCTCGCCCGTGCCGATCCGGCCCTGTTCCTCACCACCAGATAGATAGGGTTCGCCGAGGTGATCGAGAAGACCCGGGGCGAAACCCGGACCATCGTCCTGGATCTTCAGGCTGATGCGGCGGTCGCTCCAGCGAACGGTCACGCGCACCTCCGAACGCGCGAATTCGATGGCATTCTGCAGGAGATTGCCGAGGCCATGGACCAATTCGGGACTGTGCGGCGCCAGGGGCGCGGCGTGGCGGGCCGCCTCGGAGCCGACCTCGGGACCGGCATCGATGATCAGGCGGACCCGCTCGACGCGGTAGGGTGCCGCCGCGGTCTCCACCAGCGCCGCCAACGGCATGCGCTGCAGCGGCTCGCCCGCCTCGGGCCGCGTCGACAGCTCTGTCAGGATGGTCCGGCAGCGCTCGCTCTCGCTCAGCAGCAGCTCCACGTCCGCCCGATGGGGACTGCCGGGCGGCAGGTCGCGCGCCAGCTCCTTGGCGACAACCGCGATCGTGCCGAGCGGGCTGCCCAGCCGGTGCGCGGCGGCCGCCGCCAGCGCCCCCAGCGCCGACACCCGCTGCTCGCGATCGAGGGCGAGATAGCTGGCCGCCAGCGCACCCGACATGCGGCGGGCCTCCTCCGCGACGCTGAACACGTAGCCGGCGATGAACACGACCGACAGGGCAAGCCCCGAGGTCAGTCCGAAGATGAACAGCGGCGCCAAGGCGAAGGACTTGTCGGCCCAGGGCAGCGGGAGGTGGAACAGCGCCAGGACGATGATGATCACGAGGGCCAGGGCCGAGAGCGCCATCGTACTGACTCGTGACAGCACCGTAGCCGAGATGATCACCGGCGATAGGACAAGCACTGCGAAGGGGTTGTGGAGGCCGCCCGTCAGAAAGAGCAGCACACCCAGCTGGAGCAGATCGTAGGCCAGATAGACCGCCGCCGCGCGATCGCCCAGCCGCTCCGGCGACCGCCGGCCGATCGCGGCCCAGAAGTTGATGACGGCCGACACGGCGATCGTCGTCAGCGTCGGCACCAGCGGAACCGGATAACCGAGCCCGAAATTCACGACGAGAAGGGTGATTGCCTGCCCGATGATCGCCACCCAGCGGATGATGATCAGCGTGCGCAGCCGCACGCGACCGCCGGCGACAGTGGTGGCCTGGGCCGGCCGCGCCATGTCGAGCGTCACAGTCATAGGGTCATCTGACTCCGCTCGCCCATCGATGGCAAGGGCTGGCCGCAGCCTTCAAATCCGGCCATAGTCGCGCCATCTTGATGCCGACATCGGCGTGGAAACTACGGTCATTTTCCAGCCATGACACGATATCGCGCGCTTGCCATCCTCGTCTTCTGCCTCGGCGGCACGCCCGGCGACGCAACCGCGGATGCGCAGGAACCCGGTTGGGTGACCGACAGCTTCAGCGGGTGCCGCAGCTGGGATCCCTACGGCAGCTACTTCACCCAGGCCAGCTACATCTGGGTCGGCGCCTGCGAGGGCGCGGACAACATCGCCGCCGGCCCCGGCGTCGTCGTCATGATAGACTCCTACGGCGTCGCGGTGGTTCCGCAGACGGTGACGGGCAAGGACAACAGCGATTTCCTGGCCTACAACGAGAATGGCTCCATCGCCTTCGAATCGGCGCACTACGGCTACCCCGGACCCGGGCACGAGGACGAGCGGATGATCGTCGTCAGCGCGGCGGATCCGTCGGATTGCCGGGAGTTCCGCTACGCCGACGGCGAGAACAAGCTTGTCACCACCTATGACGACCGCGCCCTGCATGCCGATCCGCTATACCTCAAAACGACGGCGATCGATGAAGAGGTGTGGACCAGCCTGGCGCCGCAGAAGCTGCTCGCCGCCGCCGAGAATTCGCTCGCCCGCGGCTGGACCTTCGGCGCGGCGCTTTTGTACGTCAAGGTGATCGAGTTTCACCCCAACAGCCCTGACGCGCGCACCGCGCAGGAGGGCCTTGCCGGCATCAAGAAGCGCGCGCCCCAAGCCGCGATCCTGGCGCAGCGCCTGCACATGATGGTGAACAGCGGGACCAGCCTCTGACCAGGCCGGCAGCGCGCAAAAGAGCGGATGGACCCCATGCCCAGCGGGGACCCAAGGCCGGGCCGGACCGCCGATCCCTTGTCCACAGATCCAAGTGCCCTGCGCGGCGACCTTACGCATGGGCGAGTTCTGCGCCCGGCCCGATCTCAAGAATGAGCGATGGACCCCATGCCCAGCGGACGACGATCGGTCCGTAGGGGCGCCCCCGCGTGGGCGCGCCCTCTTGGCAAGCGACGAGCGCAAGGCAAGGGTGACCGCCTCCCCCTGGGGGTCATCGAATTGGAGCGATGCACCCCATGCCAAGCGGGAACTGGCCCCGTTGTGTGGGCCCCTTGGCGGGCGACGAGCGTGGCCGGGGGCGACCACGTGGGGTCGCCCCTACAAAAGCACACGGCCAATCGAGCGGCCGCATCACGCCGCGCCGGCACCTTAGTCTGATACACGATGTCAAAGACCGAGCCAGCGGTTAGCACGCTGACGTTGGAACAATATAAGAACCGATAGTTTTCGTCAAGCCGACGCCCTCCCAGGCCGGCCCGCGGCTGCGCTACCTGCGGCTGCGGCAGGTCATTCCACCTTTCCGCTCACGCCGGCTTCGGCGAAGGTCGCCATGCCGGCGTGGCAGGCAACGGCAGCCTTCAGGATCGGAATCGTCAGTGCGGCGGCAGAGGCTTCGCCCAGCCGCATGCCGAAATCGAACAGGGCGCTCTTGCCGATCGCCTGCAGCAGGCGGCGATGGCCGGGCTCGGCCGAGACATGGGCGACCAGGCAATGATCGAGGGCATGGGCATCGGCACCGTGCAGCACCGCCGCCGCCGCCGTGCACGCGAACCCGTCGAGCAGGACGGGCGTGCGCGCCAGCCGCGCCGCCATGACGGCGCCGCAGATCGCCGCCAGCTCCTGCCCGCCCAGGCGACGCAGGATGTCGAAGGAGTCGCGCGCCGCCGCACGATGCAGGGCCACGCCGGCGGCCACGACCTCGGTCTTGCGTTGCAAAGCCGCGCCGGCGACTCCCGTGCCCGGGCCGGTCCAGTCGGACGCGCTGCCGCCGAACAGCGCCTGCGCCAGCGCCGCCGCACTCGTGGTGTTGGCGATGCCCATCTCGCCCAGGCAGAGGAGATCGATCCCGGGCTCCACCGCCATCATGCCGTAGGCCATGGCCTTGGCGCAGTCTTCCTCGCTCATGGCCGGCTCGGCTGTGAAGTCGGCCGTCGGGCGATCAAGCGCCATCTCGTAGACCCGCAACTCGGCGTCGGCGACCTTGCACAGCTGATTGATGGCGGCACCGCCGGCGACGAAGTTCTGCACCATCTGCACCGTCACCGAGGCCGGATAGGCCGATACGCCGCGGGCGGCGACGCCGTGATTGCCGGCGAAGACGCAGACGCGCGGCCGCTCGATGCGCGGCGGGTGGCGGCCCTGCCAGCTGGCGAGCCAGCTCGTGATCTCCTCGAGCCGGCCGAGCGCGCCGGGAGGCTTGGTGAGCACCGCTTCGCGCGCCGCCGTGCGGCTCGCGGCTTCCAGATCGGCGGTCGGAAACTCCTTCACCAGCGCGCGCACTTCGTCGAGCGTGGCGATCGGCTTGGGCGGCTTATGCATGGACTCTTAACCTCTGCGAAGGCGCGGACGGGGACTCAATGCGGCACTCGACAGCATCGTGTCCCGACGTTTCCCTGTCCCTTGCCCGCGCGCCGCTTTCTGGCCGCCGCGGAATATCCTATAAGCGCCCGAGCGGCGGGGCCACGACAAGGGACTCGATTCGATTTGTCCGACACACGTGATTCGCTGCGAGAACGCTTCAACGCATGAGCGACGACCCGCCAGATCCCATCCTGCAGTGGCCGCCGGACTATGGCGCGTGGTGGAGCGACCTCAAGGTCGCCGCCGCGTTCCTCACGCGTTTGCCCGTCCGAACGGACGGTAGCGCCGGCATGGCGGCGCTTGCCCGCGCCAGCCGCTGCTTTCCCGTGGTGGGGCTGGGAATCGGCCTTGCCGGCGGCGTCCTCTATGCGATTGCCGTCGCGCTCGATCTGCCGCCGCTCTTGGCCGCCATCATCGCGGTCGCGGGCACGGTCGCCGTCACGGGCGCGCTGCACGAGGACGGCCTGGCCGACACGGCCGACGGCTTCGGCGGGGGTGGAGACCGCGACCGCAAGCTCCAGATCATGCGCGACAGCCGGATCGGTACCTACGGCGTCGTCGCGCTCGTGCTCGCGCTCGGCGCCCGTGTCGTCGCTGTGGCGTCGTTCGAGGACGATAGCGATGCCGTCTTGGCGTTGATCCTGTGCGCCGCGGCTTCGCGCGCCTTCGTCGTTGCGGTCATGCAGCGCGAACCGCTGGCGCGCGGCGACGGGCTGGCGGCAACGGCGGGTCGGCCGACCCAGCCGACGATGCTGTGGGCGCTCGCCCTCGGTGTGATCGTCGCCCTGGCATGCGCGGGTCTCGATGGACTCGTGGCCGTCGCCATCGGCGGCGCGATCACCTGGGCCATCGCCGCGCTCGCGCGCCGCCAGATCGGAGGCGTCACGGGCGACGTATTGGGCGCCGTCCAGCAAGGCAGCGAGCTTGCCATGCTCCTGACCCTCGTCGCCCTCGATTGACCGGCCGTGGCCGCGACGGTAACCCGCTGGTGGTGGATCCGGCATGCGCCGGTGACGGGCCATGGCGGGCGCATCTATGGGCAGGAGGACTATCCGGCCGACCTGTCGGAGACGGCACCCTTCCGCGCGCTGGCGAGTGCCCTTCCCGCCGACTCGGTGTGGGTGACGAGCCATCTGCGGCGGACGCGCGACACCGCGGCCGCTATCCTCGCGGCGGGGCCATGCCCAGGCACACCCGACTGTCTCGTCGAGCCGGACATCGCCGAGCAGCATGTCGGAGCCTGGCACGGCCTGACCTATGAGGAGTTGGACGATCTGCGCGGAGTCGCCGGCGACGATTTCGGGTTGTGGCCGGCGAGCGAACGTCCCCCGGAGGGCGAAAGCTTTCTCGACGTCATGGCGCGCGTCGGAGCGGCCGTGGAGCGCCTGACGGCCGCGCACCGCGGCCGCGATATCGTCGCCGTCGCCCATGGCGGTTCCATCCGCGCCGCCCTTGCGATCGCGCTCGGCATCGAGGCGGAGCGCGTCATGTCGTTCGCCGTCGACAACTGCTCTCTGACGCGGCTCGACCATATCCGCGATGGCGACAGCGCCGGCGGACGATCCTGCTGGCGTGTCGTCGCCGTCAACGTCCTGCCGCACGGCCGTGCGACCCGCTGAACTGCGGCGGAACCGCGGGGGCGGTCCCTCGCCGTGTCAGCCACCGGCTCAGCCGATCCATATAGAGATAGACCACAGGCGTGGTGTAGAGCGTCAGCATCTGACTCAGCAGCAGGCCGCCGACGATGGCGAAACCAAGGGGACGGCGCAGCTCGGAGCCGGTGCCCTGGCCAAGCATCAGCGGCAGGCCGCCGAACAGTGCCGCCATCGTCGTCATCATGATCGGGCGGAACCGCAGCAGGCAGGCGCGATAGATCGACTCCTCTGGCGAAAGACCCTGACGACGCTCGGCCTCGAGGGCGAAGTCGATCATCATGATGCCGTTCTTCTTGACGATGCCGATGAGCAAAATGATGCCGATGAGCGCGATCACGCTGAGGTCGTAGCCGGCCGCCATCAGGATCAGAAGCGCGCCGACGCCGGCCGAAGGGAGCGTCGACAGGATAGTGATCGGGTGGATGTAGCTCTCGTAGAGCATGCCCAGGATGAGGTAGACGACCACCAACGCCGCCGCAATGAGATAGGGTTGCGTGGAGAGCGAGGACTGGAACGCCTGCGCCGCGCCCTGGAAGCTGCCGACCAGGGATACGGGCGCGCCGAGCTCGGCCTGCGCGCGCTGGATGGCGTCGACCGCCTGGCCGAGGGCGGTGCCGGGACTGAGATTGAACGACAGGGTCACGGCCGGGAACTGGCCCTGGTGGCTGATCGAGAGCGCATTGGTCTTGTCAGTGTCGAACCGGACGAAGACGCTGAGCGGCACCTGCTCGCCCGTCATCGGCGACTTGACATAGATCTTCTCGAGCGATGCCGGATCTGCCTGAAAACTCGGATCGACCTCGAGCACGACGTGATACTGGCTTAGCTGGGTAAAGTATTGCGCCACCTGACGCTGGCCGAAGGCATCGTAGAACGTGTCGTCGATGGCCTGCGGCTGGATGCCGAATCGCGCGGCGGTGTCGCGGTCGATGGTCATGGTGACAGAGGCCGCGCTGGTCTGCTGATCGGTCGCGACGTCCTGCAGCTCGGGTAGCGACTTCAGCTTCGCCAGCATCCTCGGCGACCACTGGTCGAGTTCCGCGAGATCGGCGTCCTGCAGCGTGTACTGGTACTGCGTGCGGCTGAGGCGCCCGCCGACATTGATGTCTTGCGACGCCTGCAGGAACAGCGCCACGCCTTCGACCTTGGCGAGCTTGGGCCTGAGCCGATTGATGATCTGGTCGGCGCTTGCGCTGCGCTGATCGCGCGGCTTCAGCGTGATGAAGAAGCGGCCGGAATTCTCGCCGGGCGAGGCGCCGCTCGCGCCGACGACGGAGGCGAAATCAGCAATGTCGGGATCAGCAGCGACCACGGCCGCCAGCGCCTGCTGCTTCTCCAGCATGCCCGCGAACGAGATGTCCTGGGCGGCCTCGGAAATACCGGTGATGAAGCCGGTATCCTGCTGCGGAAAGAAGCCCTTGGGGATGGCGACGTAGAGATAGCCCGTGGTCGCCATGGTCAGCAGCATGACGCCGAGCATCAGCGGCTGGTGCCGCAGCACCCATTTCAGCCCGCGGTCGTAGAGGCGGAGCATCCCGTCGAAGAACGCCTCGCTCGCGCGGTAGAGACGACCGTGGCGGGCGTGGCGCTCCTCCCTGAGGAAACGCCCGCACATCATCGGCGTCAAGGTCAGCGACACGAAGGCAGACACCAGGATCGCCATGGTCACGGTGACCGCGAATTCGCGGAACAGCCGGCCGACCACCCCGCCCATCAGCAGCAGCGGAATGAAGACCGCGACGAGCGACAGGCTGATCGACAGGATGGTGAAGCCGATCTCGGCGGCGCCTTTGAAGGCCGCCTCCAGCGGCTTCATGCCCGCCTCGATGTGCCGCATGACGTTCTCGATCATGACGATGGCGTCGTCGACGACGAAGCCGACGGCGATGGTGAGCGCCATCAGCGACAGGTTGTCGAGGCTGTAGCCGGCGAGATACATGAGGCCGGCCGTGCCGAGCAGCGACAGCGGCACCGTCATCGCCGGAATTGCCGTCGCCCAGAACTGGCGCAGGAAGAGGAAGATCACCATCACCACGAGGGCGATGGTGATGGCCATGGTGATCTCGACGTCGCTGACGGAGGCGCGGATGGTCTGGGTGCGATCGGCGATGACCGAGACGTCGATACCCGGCGGAATCGCCGCCTCGAGCCGCGGCAGCGCCGCCTTCACGCGATCGACGGTGTCGATCACATTGGCCCCGGGCTGCTTGAAGACGATGAGGATGATGCCGCGCCGGCCGTCCTGCCAGGCGGCGAGCTTCGCGTTCTCGGGTCCGGTCACGGCCTGCCCGATGTCGCGGATGCGCACGGGCGAGCTGTTGCGATAGGCGACGATGAGATCGTCGTAGGCGTCAGCCGTCAGCAGCTGATCGTTGGCATAGATGGTGTAGCTCTGGCGCGGCCCGTCGAAACTGCCCTTCGGCGCATTCACCGTTGCCGTGTTGATGGCGGCGCGCACGTCCTCCAGGCTGAGCCCGAGCGCCGCGATCTTCGCCGGATCGATCTGCACGCGCACCGCCGGCTTCTGCTCGCCGCCGATATTGACCTGGGCGACGCCGGAGATCTGCGAGAGCTGCTGCGCCAGGATCGTATCGGCGGCATCGTCGACCGACGTCAGCGGCAGGCTGTCCGAATGCACAGCCAGGATGAGGACCGGCGAGTCCGCAGGATTGACCTTGCGGTAGGTCGGCGGACTCGGCAGGTCGGTCGGCAGCTGGCCGGCCGCGGCCGTGATCGCCGCCTGCACGTCCTGCGCGGCGGCGTCGATGTTGCGGTCGAGGTCGAACTGGATCGTGATCGAGGTCGTGCCGAGCCCGCTGGTGGAGGTCATCTGGCTGACGCCGGCGATCTGCGCGAACTGGCGCTCGAGCGGCGTCGCCACCGCCGAGGACATCGTCTCCGGGTTGGCGCCCGGCAGCGACGCCGACACCTGAATGGTGGGGAAATCGACCTGCGGCAGCGGCGCCACCGGCAGCATCGGATAGGCGATGAGACCCGCAAACAGCAGGCCGGCCATCAACAGCGACGTAGCGATCGGCCGTTCGATGAACGGCTTGGAGATGCTCATGTCGGCATACCGGGAGGACGTCGATCAGGATTGCCGGGCGGTGACGGCCGCCGACGCGGGGCCGTCGACCTCGACACGCGCGCCGGGCCGCAGCTTGTACTGTCCGTCCACGACGACGCGCTCGCCGGCGCTGAGCCCGGAATCGATGAGCGCGATGCCGTCGCGCATCTGGGCCACGGCGATGGGCCGCATCTCGACCGTCGAGTCCGGCTTGATGACGTAGGCATAGGTCCCTTGCGGCCCGCGCTGCACGACCGCGGCCGGCACCGTGAGGCCGTCATGGCGGACGGTCAGATAGAGATGCGCATTGACGAACTGGCCCGGCCACAGGGCATGGTCCTTGTTCGGAAAGGTCGCCTTCAGGCGGATCGTCCCCGTCGTCTGATCGATCTCGTTGTCGATGAGTGCAAGCGTGCCTTCGGCGAGCTCCGTCTTGTCGTCGCGACCGAAGGCAACCGCTTTCAGCGACCCCTGGGCCATCGCATGCGCAACGTCCGGCAGCGCATCCTCGGGCAGGCTGAAGACGAGCGAGATCGGCTCGATCTGTGTGAGCACGACCAGACCGGTCTGGTCTGTGGCATGGACGATGTTGCCCTGGTCGACGAGCCGCAAGCCGGTGCGGCCGGAGATGGGCGCGGTGATCGCGGTGTAGCCGAGCTGAACGGTGGCATCGTCGATCGCGGCCTGGTCGGCCTGGATGTTGGCCTCGAGCTGCGCGACCAGGGCCTTCTGCGTGTCGACGCTCTGCTGCGTCGCGGCACCGCGCTGCGCCAGGTTGGTGAACCGCTGCAGGTCGATCTTGGCGTCGCCGAGCTGGGCCTCGTGGCTGGCCTTCTGGGCCTGGGCCTCCTCGACCTGCGCCTGGAAGGGGCGCGGATCGATCTGCGCCAGGAGATCCCCGGCCTTGACGTCCTGGCCCTCGACGAAAGCGATCTTGTCGATCTGCCCATCGACCCGGGTCCGGATGGTCACGGTGTTAGATGCCTGCACGGTACCGATGCCGGTGAGATAGATCGGGACATCCTGGGCCTGGACCGCTTGCGCGATGACCGGCACGGCCGCATCGCTCGTCGTCGTCGCCGCCGCTGCCGCCGCCGGGTCATGCATCAGGCGCCAAGCAAGGACGCCAGTGGCGGCGAATGCGAGCAGCGCGATCACGGCGATAGTCCGATGCTTCATCGATTCACTCCATGCACGTCGCCGGGGCATCAAAAGCGACATTGACGCCGCGCGCGTTGGCCGAGATGGTCGAGGAATCCGATGCGCGACCCGCCTTCAGCTGACGCAATTGGGAACTTGCAAGTGGCGATTCAACGCGACGGAATGAGCATTCCGTCGTGATTGCTTTGCGGTCCGCGCATTGGCGTCGCGCGTGGAACCGGCAGCACGCTGCGGCATCGCGCCGCAGAATTGCCATGTTTGCGAACTGTGTTTATGTCTGATTCCCCAGTGATTCGCGGGAATGAGATCGACGAGGAGATCAGGATGATGTCAGTCGCTCGAAGGATTCTTGCGAGTGCCTTGCTGCTGCTGATTGCCGGTTGTGCCGAGCCAGTGCCGGCGCCGACCGAGCAGCAGGCGCTGGTCGACGAGGCCCGCATCACCTTCGACAAGCTGATCACCCATCCCGATTTCGGCGAGCTGCCGGACTTCGTGAAGCGCTCGAAGGCGGTCATGATCTTCCCCTCGCTGGTCAAGGGCGGCGTCGTGATCGGCGGCGAGGGTGGCGACGGCGTGCTGGTCGTGCGCGATCCCAGCCGCGGCTGGAGCGACCCGGCCTTCTACACCATCGCGGCCGGCAGTCTCGGCCTGCAGCTCGGCGGCCAGATTTCGGAGACCGTTTTCACCGTGATGAATGACCGCGCGCTCAATGCTCTGATCGACAATCAGTTCAAGTTCGGCGGCGACATCGCCGTCGCCGCCGGCCCGTCCGGCAAGCGCACCGGCAGCGCCGCCACCACCAACTTCGGCTCCGACGTCTACTCCTTCGCCTTCACGGAAGGGCTGTTCGGCGGCGTGTCGTTCGAGGGCGCCGGCGTGCTCAAGCGCGATTCCTGGAACGCTGCCTATTACGGCGAGGGCGCCACGCCCTACGCCATCCTCATCCAGCGCAAGTTCAGCAACCCGAATTCGCGCGCGCTGCTGAGCGCGCTCGAGCCCTACTGAATCGAAGGCCGGCATGGAGACGGCGCCCCGCTTCCGATTCCTGCCGCAGACGCCGCTGGCGCGGGGCGTCGCGCTCGTCTGCCTGCTGCTGGCGGCGGCGATCATCGGCTTCGCCCTTTGGCGCGGCCTTCTCTCGGAAGCCGCGCCGAGCGTCGGCGGACCGTTCGCGCTGACCGATCAGTTCGGTAAGCCGCGCACCGACGCGGATTTCCGCGGCCAGTACATGCTCGTGTTCTTCGGCTTCACGCACTGTCCGGACGTCTGCCCGATCGAGCTCCAGACCATCAGCGACGCGCTCGACCAGCTCGACGAGAAACAGTCAGCCAAGATCACGCCGATCTTCATCACGGTCGATCCCGACCGCGACACGCCCGAGGTGATGCGGAGCTACGTGGCCAATTTTCATCCGCGGATGGTGGCGCTGACCGGCAGTGCCGAGGCCATCGGCACGGTCGCGAAGTCCTACCGCGTGTTCTATGCCAGGGCGACCGGCACGAACGCGCCCCCCGATCCCGCCGCCTATATCCTGGACCACAGCGCCGTGGTCTATCTGATGGGACCGGACGGCGCGTATGTCACCCATTTCAGCCCCGGCACGAGCGCCCAGGCGATGGCCGCGGACCTGCGCGACCGGCTGTGAATCGCCGGTCAGCCGGTGTCTAATGGCGCCGATGGACGAGCTGCCGTTCTGGAAGACCAAGCGCCTCGCGGATATGACGCCGGCGGAGTGGGAATCACTCTGCGACGGCTGTGGCAAGTGCTGCCTGATGAAGCTCGAATACGAGGACACCGGCGAGATCGACTGGACCAACGTGGCTTGCCGCCAGCTCGATCACGGCAGCTGCCGGTGCAAGGCCTATGCGCTGCGGCAGGTGCTCGTCGAGGACTGCGTTTCGCTGACGCCCGACAACATCGACCAGATCAAGTGGCTCCCCGCCACCTGCGGCTACCGTCTCGTCAACGAGGGCCGCGACCTCTATTGGTGGCACCCCCTCGTTTCCGGCGACCCGGACACCGTGCATCAGGCCGGCATTTCCGTCCGCGGCCGCGTCATCCCCGAGGAACGGGCAGGGGAGCTCGAGGACCATATCGTCCGCTGGGTGGATCGCCTGCCGGCGCGGGCCAAGAAACGGCCCTGATTCAAGGGCTTGCGGCGCGCAAGCATCGGATAGCCGCGGCATCCCTCCGGCCCTACATAACGGGCACTCGCTTGGCAGGGAAAGGACGGGCATCATGTTTCAGGCAGCGACGGAGACTCGAGCCGATATGGCGACCGCACACACAACCAAGACCGATCGCCGCATCGCCGCGGTCGAGCGCGCCTGCCGCTATATCGAGGCGCGCATCGACGGCATGGACGGCAGCGACGTCGCCACGGACGAACAAGGGGTCGTCACCTTGGCCGAGTTGGGCACCCATTGCGGCATGAGCCCGTGGCACCTGCAGCGGCTGTTCACACGCGCCATGGGCGTCAGTCCGCGGCAATATGCTGACGCCAGGCGGCTCAAGCGCTTCAAGGCCGGGCTGCAGCAGGGCGACGGTGTCGCCGCCGCGACCTACGACGCCGGGTACGGCTCGTCCAGCCGGGTCTATGAGCGGGCGGCAGCGGCCCTGGGCATGACACCGGCGACCTATGCCAAAGGCGGGCGCGGGGCCCAGATCCGCTATGCCGTCACCGGAACTCCGCTTGGCCAACTGCTGGTCGCGGCAACGGACCGTGGCATTTGTTTCGTCAGCTTGGGGGCGCGACGGGAGGAGCTGGAGCAGCGGCTGCGCCGGGAGTTCCCGGCTGCCGATAGCATCGAGCATTCGGAGCCGGAGATGGCCTCCGCCGTCCAGGCGATCGTGGATTTCATCGCCGGCCGCGAGCCGCATATCCACCTGCCGCTCGATATCCGCTGGACGGCCTTCCAACGACGCGTGTGGGAAGAGCTCCGGCGGATCCCGCTCGGCGAGACCCGGAGCTACGGCGAGATCGCCCGCGCTCTCGGCCAACCGCACGCCCAGCGCGCCGTCGGCCATGCTTGCGCCACCAACCCGGTGCCGCTCATCGTGCCCTGCCACCGTGTGGTGCGCGGAGACGGCGATCTCGGTGGCTACCGGCTGGGCCCGGATCGCAAGCGCAAGCTGCTGGAGCAGGAGGCGGCCCGCAAATAGCGATGGGGCGCCCAAAAAACGAAAGGGAGGGCGTAAAGCCCTCCCTTCCGCACACAGTGGTGACCCTATCAACGTACGACGATCAAAACCCTGCCTATCCTTTGGGCACTGGCGCCGACCCTGAATCCGCGCTCATGCCCTAACGCCGGATGGCGTGTCCCTCTCGTCTCGCCGGCTCCCGCCGGCCTCCCATCGTCGGATCGCTGCGTTCAGGCCCCCTATGCCAACAAGGAACGCCGCCGATCCAACCCCCAATGGGATCGGCGCTGATCCTAGGCCTATGGTTAAATGCGTCAACGAAACTGGCGCTCTGGGAGAGATTTTCCCGACGTTTGTGGCAGAAATACCACAGAGCGTGGCGCGCTCTCGCTGCAAATTTGATCTCATGCCGTCTTGTCCGGAATCGGCAACAAGGCTAATGAATCGTATATGCCGCGTCGTCGTTCACCCTCACCCGAGTTGCAACTCGCTGTATCGGACGGCAGGAAACTGCTTTCTTATCAAGGTGTTGCTAATGACGACCGGGCGCGGTCAAAGGGCCGGCGACAGGTTTTAACGGTTGCAGACCGGCGGGTGCCGCTGATCTACCAGACCAACAAGCGGGCGCGGCGCATCATTCTGCGCTTTGACCATGGCGAAGGACGGATCGTGGTTGTCCTGCCGCGGCGGGCGACGCTTGAGCAGGGCCGCCGATTCGCGCTGCTCAATCGCGGCTGGATCCGGGACCGCCTGAATCTGCTGCCCGAACCGGTGCCGTTCTGGCCCGGCCGGTCGATCCCCTTCCTTGGCATCATGCACCGCATCCGCCACCGGCCGCAGGGCCGTGGCGTGGTCTGGCAGGAGGACGGCGAGATCCATGTCGCGGGTCGGCCCGAGCATCTCTCGCGTCGCGTGGAGGACTGGCTGCGGCGCGAGGCGCGCCGCGAGATCGAACGGCGGGCGCGCGCCAAGGCGGAACTGATCGGCAAGCGTATCGCGGCCATCACCATCCGCGATCCCAAGAGTCGCTGGGGCAGCTGCTCCCCGCGCGGCCAACTCTCGTTCTCCTGGCGGCTGATCCTGGCCCCGCGCCAGGTCCTCGACTATGTGGTGGCCCATGAGGTCGCGCATCTCAAGGAACTGAATCACGGCCCCCGCTTCTGGAAGCTGACGGCCGAGCTGACGCGCGATGCCGACGGCGCCCGCGCCTGGCTCAACGAGCACGGTCCCTTGCTGCACCGCTACGGGCTGGAGCCCGTCTGACGCTCACTTCCTGATCGGCACGTCCGGGACCCAGACATAGCCGTCGGCGTCGACGATGTAGGCCTCGCGCAGGCCATGCGGCTTGTCGGCCGGTGCCTGCAGGACCGTGTAGTCGAGCCCGTGCGCGACGGAAGCGGCCTCATCGGGATCGAGACCGTGCAGCCGCAGCTCCACGCCGACGCCGCGCAGCGCGTTGTCGCCAGTGAGCGCCAGCAGCGGGTGGTCGCCGTAGGTGTGGTCGGCGTGCAGCATCCATTCGACCGTGCCGCCCGGCAGCGCGCGCCGCAGCACCGCGAAATCGCTGTCGCTATAGACGACTGCCGCCCCCAGCACCTCGCGCTGGAAGGCGATCGCCTTCGCCACGCTGCGCACCAACAGATTGAACGAGAAGCCGTTGAGCGAGCGGCCGTACTCGTCGGCCGGCATCCACGGTTTCTCGTGCGGTTCGCGCTTGCTGACCATCGTCCCCTCTCATTTTCGATCCGTTATAGAGGTCGGGCGACACAACGGCCATGCGCAATCGCGGGGGTGACAAGCCAATGCGGGGATGGCATGTCAGCCCTTCGTTACCGTCGCGACGTCGATGCGCCCGCCCAACAGCTTCCCCGTTACCGCGCTGCTCACCGCCCTCGTCGCTCTCGGGCCGATCTCGACCGATCTCTATCTGCCGTCGCTGCCGGGCCTGGCCCGCTATTTCGCGGTCGGCGTGGACGACATACAGCTCACGCTCTCGGTCTTTCTCGTCGGGTTGGCCACGGCGCAACTCGTCTACGGGCCGCTCTCCGATCGTTTCGGCCGGCGTCCGGTCCTCCTGTTCGGCCTGGGAATCTATGTCGTCGCCAGTCTCGTCTGCATGCTCTCGCCCTCGGTGCCGATCCTGGTGGTCGCGCGCTTCGTGCAGGCGGTCGGCGCCTGCGTCGGACCGGTGCTCGGCCGCGCCGTCGTGCGCGACGTGCATGGCCGCGAGGGTGCGGCCCGCGTACTCGCCTATATGAGCGCAGCCATGGCGCTGGCGCCGGCCATCGGCCCGATCCTCGGCGGCTTTCTCGAGGAATGGTTCGGCTGGCGCTCGAACTTCCTGGCGCTGGTGCTGTATGGAAGCGCCGGACTCATCGCCGCCTGGCGCATCCTGCCGGAGACCAACAGGACGCCGGACCTGACGGCCGCAGAGCCGCTTCGCATCCTGCTTGGCTATCGCGGCTTCCTCAATCATCGCGCGTATGTCGGCTATGTGCTGTGCTGCGCCTTCGCCTATAGCGGCATCTTCTCCTTCATCTCCGGCTCCTCCTACGTCCTGCAGGAGGTGGTGGGCCTCGGCCCGATCGGCTTCGGCCTCTGCTTCGCCGGAGTCGTCATCGGCTACATCATCGGGACGGTGATCGCCGGACGGCTGTCGCGGCAACTGGGCATCGATCGCCTGGTCGCAGTCGGCGCGGGCGTCAGTGTCGCCGGCGGCCTGTTGCTGCTGGTGCTTTCCGTTGCCGCATCCGCCGATACCGCCATCGGGGGCGCGCTCCTGATCGTCGGCCCCATGCTGCTGTTCATGATCGGCGTCGGGCTGGTGCTGCCGAACTCGATCGCCGGCGCGATCGGACCATTCCCGCGGGCCGCCGGTGCCGCCTCGGCGCTGCTGGGCTTCACCCAGATGACCGCGGCGGCCATCGTCGGCATCGCCGTCGCCGCCCTCTATAACGGCAGCTCCGTTCCGATGGCTGCCGCCATCGCCGCGGTCGCACTAGGTGCGCTGCTGGCATTTCTGGGACTTGTGCGCACGGCGCCGCGCGGCACGTAGTGCTATTTGCTCGAGCCCTTGTGAGTCACGATCGTCTCCAGCCAGTCCTGAAGCGAGCCGGACGGCGCATCCGACCGGGTCGACCCCGCTTCCGGGTTCGGGTACTCGCCGTCGATTCCCGGGATCATCGTCGCGACCTGCGACGTGCGGTCGGGCAGCGGCAGCGGCCGGATCGGCTCGCCGTCGAGCGCGTTCGCCATGAACGCGTGCCACAGCTGGGTCGGCAAGCTGCCGCCCGCGACCTTCTTCATGGGCGAATTGTCGTCGTTGCCGACCCATACGCCCGTCACCAGTTCGGCGGTAAAGCCGACGAACCAGGCGTCGCGATAGTCCTGGCCGGTACCGGTCTTGCCGGCGGCCGGCCGTCCGAGCTTCGCGCCCTTGCCGGTGCCGTAGTCGACAACGCTGCTCATCAGGTCGACCATGTCATACACCTGCTGCGGCTGCACCAGCAGGCCCGGACCGGTGCCTTCGCGCTGATAGAGCACGCTGCCATCGCGGCCGCTGATCCGCTCGATGCCGCGCGGCCACACGCCGTAACCATTGTTGTCGAAGGTGGCGTAGGCGCCGGTCAGCTCGAGAAGCGACACGCCGCTGCTGCCGAGCGCAATGCTCGGTCCCGTCGTGAGGTCGGAGGTGATGCCGAGCCGGCGCGCCGCCTCCACCACGTTCTTGCGCCCGACCCGCTCCGACACCTGCACGGCCACGCTGTTGAGCGACTTAGCGAATGCTGTACGCAGCGTGACGTCACCCTGATAGTCGTTCTCATAGTTGCCGGGCTTCCAGCCCCCGACGCTGATAGGGCCGTCGAACATGTGATCGTCGGGCGTCAGGCCGTGCTCGAAGCCGGCCAGGAACACGAACGCCTTGAAGGCTGAACCCGGCTGGCGAAGCGACTGGGTCGCGCGATTGAACTGGCTGCTGGCGTAGTCGCGACCGCCCACCATGGCGCGGACGGCGCCGTCGGGGGTCAGCGCCACGAGCGCGGCTTGGCCGGCGTTGCGCTGCTTGGCTCCGTCCGTGTCGAGTATCTTTGCCAGCTCGGTCTCCGCGATCTGCTGCAGCCGCGGATCGAGCGTCGTCACGACCACGAGGTCGCGATCGACGAAGCCGACATAGCCGGACACCTGGTCCATCACCCAGTCGGCGAAGTGCTGGCCGGAATGGCCGCTGGCGGCATAGCTGGTGGAGATCTGCGGGTTCTTGGCGATGGCGTCGGCTTCCTTGTCGGTCAGGAAATCGGCGGCCACCATGTTTTTCAGCACGAGCTGCGCGCGCGCATCCGCAACCTCGCGGTCGTTCATCGGGTTGAAGGCGGACGGCGCCCGCAACAGGCCCGCCAGCATGGCCGCCTCGTAGGGCGTGACCTGCGAGGCAGGCTTGCCGAAGAACTTGTGCGCCGCCGCGTCCACGCCATAGGTGCCGGCGCCGAAATAGACGCGGTTGAGGTACAGCGTCAGGATCTGGTCCTTGGTGAAGTTGCGCTCCAACCACAGGGAGAGCAGCATCTCCTGGCCCTTGCGGCGCACCGTACGCGCCGGCGTCAGGAAGACATTCTTGGCGAGCTGTTGGGTGATAGTGCTGCCGCCCTGCGTCAGGCGCCAGTCGCGCAGGTTGATGTAGGCGGCGCGGGCAAGCCCGAGGACATCGAGCCCGAAATGGCTGTAGAAGCGCCGGTCCTCGGTCGCGATCACCGCCTGCGGCAGATAGCGTGGCAGGTCCTTCAACTGGACGGTAGCGCCGTAGAGGTCGCCGTAGGTCGCGATCACCTGGCCGTCCTCGGCCAGGAGGGTGACGCTCGGCTGCTTGCGGATCTCGTTGAGCCGGCTGACGTCCGGCAGGTCGTAGGCGAGCCAGCCCAGGAACACGAGCGCCAGCAGCGTGCCCCAGCTGGCGCCGACCAGCCCCCAGCGCAGGAGAAACCACGGCCAGCGTCGGCGGCGCCGCGGAGCCTCCTTAGCCTTGCCGTCCTTCTTCGCCATTACCGCCTACTTAAGGGATTCGCTGGTGCAAAACCATAGCTCCGCGTCCGAGCGCCCCGATTGGCGGTTTGCGGGCGGCCACGCTCTCCGCCATGATCCGCGCGCCGAAGCCTATTTCCCAAATCCCCATGAACCAGTCGCATAGTTCGTTCCGCATTCGTACCGCTTTGCCCGCCGACGGTGTGCGGGTCGCCGCGATGTGCGCGGCCCTTACCACGGAGGAGGCGACCGGCCATGTCTCGCGCTTTACGCCCGACATCTTTCACCGCGACGGCTTCGGGCCGCGGCCGGCCTTTGCCTGCCTCATCGCCGAGGACAAGGGCCAGGCATTGGGCTATGCGCTCTATCACGATGACTACGACACCGACCGCCTCTGCCGGAGCATCTATCTAGCGGACCTTTATGTCGAAACGGCGGCGCGCGGGCGCGGCATCGGGCGGGCGCTTATGGCCGCCGTGGCCCAAGCCGGCCGCGCCCGCGACGCCCAGGTCATGATGTGGGGCGTGCTGAAGACCAATCTGGTTGCCCGCCGCTTCTATGCCGGGATCGGCGAGGAGATCGATGACCAGGTCGAAACCGTTGCCGCCGGCCCGCAGTTCGATGCCCTGGTTGCGGCGGCCGTTCCCCTCGACGGCGTGACGCTGCGGACCGCCACGGCGGCCGATTGCCCGCTGCTGGCGCGCTTCCTCGGCAACATGCTCGCGGACATCGGTCTCGAGCAATCGCTGGAGGCGGCTGCCCGTTTCTCGGCCGACGGGTTCGGGACGGCGCCGGCCTTCACGGCCGTGATCGCCGAGCATGCAGGCGTGCCCGCCGGCTATGCGCTGTTCTGGCCGACCTACGATACCGAATGGGCGGCGCGCGGCGGCTGGCTCTCCGATCTCTACATGCTGCCGCAGGCCCGCCGCCACGGCATCGCCCGCCGGCTGCTGGCCGAGCTTGCCGCCCGGACCGCGGCCCAGGGCGGCCGCTTCCTGACCTGGCTGGTCCACACCGATAACACCCGCGCCCGCGCCTTCTATCGCACCCTTGCAACCGAATGGGCCGAGAGCATTCCCTGCATCTGCGCGGGCCGGAGGTTCCACGATCTGGCGGCCAGCGCCGCCGGCTGATATCCGGACGGCATCGAGCCATGTTCCGGCGCTATGGCTGGCCGCCAGCGCCGCGATCTTGTATTGCCTGCTGCCGGATGCCCACATGAGAGGCGCAAGCGGGAAGGCTTCGGACATGTCGCCAGTGAAACCATCAGCCTTGATGTGGGCGGAGGCGCGCCGGGTGCTCGAGCGCGCCGAGCGCCTGCACCAGCGCTTCTTCGAGCTTGCCGACGCCACGGCGCAGCCCTGCTGGGAGCCGCCGGTGGATATGGTGGAGACGGAGACCGCGCTGTTCATCGAGATCGCGCTGCCGGGCGTCGACCCGCAGCGCATCGAGGCGCGGTTCGAGCAGGGCCTGCTGGTGCTGATTGCCGAACGCGACCCGCCGCTGCCGCCGGAGCCCGCCGTGATCCGGCGCCTGGAGTTGCCCTATGGCCGCTTCGAACGACGCATCGCGTTGCCGAGCGGATCCTACGAGCTCGCAGGGCGCCAGCTGGTCAACGGGTGCCTGCAGCTCTCCTTGCGCAAGGTCGTCTAGCGCCGTCGCGCGCAACCTAACAGGGATCGATCGACCGATCATGACGAACACTACGTCCGTACTGCGAGATTCGACCGAAGCGGAAGTGCCGCCGTCTCCGACGAAGGCGACGGGATCAGCCGCTGCCGGCGGCGAGGCCGCGCAGTTGCCGGCCGATGTGCTGCCGATCCTGCCGATCCGCAACAGCATCCTGTTTCCGGGCGTCGTCGTCCCCTTGAGCGTGGCGCGGCCGCGGTCGCTGGCGGCGATCCAGCATGCCGTGCGCAACAAGGCCCCGCTCGGCGTCCTGCTGCAGCGCGATCCCGAGGCCGCCGAACCCGGCGCCGCCGAGCTGTACGCCATCGGCACCATCGCGGTGATCCTGCGCTACGCGACCGCGCCCGACGGCAGCCACCACATCATCTGCGGCGGCGACCGGCGGTTCCGGATCGTCGAGTTCGTCGACGGCTACCCCTTCCTGGCCGCGCGTATCGAGGCGATCCCCGAGGCAGAGGCGACAGGGACGGAAGTCGAAGCGCGCATGATGCAGCTGAAGGAACAGGCCGCGGAGGCGCTGAAGCTGATTCCTGACGCGCCGGAGGAGCTGGCGGCAACCCTGCAGGCGATCACCGCGCCGGCCGCAGCGGCCTATGTCGTGACCAACTTCCTCGACCTGAAGATCGAGGAGAAGCAGCAGATCCTCGAGATCAACGACGTGCGCGAGCGGCTCGACCGCGTTCTGTGGTTCCTCGCCCACCGGCTCGAGGTGCTGCGCCTGTCGCACGACATCGGCAAGCGGACGCGCGAGACCATGGAGGGCCGCCAGCGCGAATTCCTGCTGCGCGAGCAGATGCGCACGATCCAGAAGGAGCTGGGCGAGGGCGACGGCAAGGGCGAGGAGACCGCCTCGCTGGCGGAGGCGATCACCAAGGCCAAGATGCCGCCGGACGTCGAGAAGCACGCGCGCAAGGAGCTGGCGCGGCTGGAGCGCATGGGCGAAGCCTCCGGCGAGTCCTCGATGGTGCGCACTTACCTCGAATGGCTGACCGAGCTGCCCTGGTCGGCCGAGAGCGCCACGCCGATCGACATCGCGAAGGCGCGGGCGGTGCTGGAGGCCGATCATTTCGGCCTGGAGAAGATCAAGCGCCGGATCATCGAGTATCTCGCGGTGCGCAAGCTCAACCCGGCGGGCAAGGCGCCGATCCTCTGCTTCGTCGGCCCGCCCGGCGTCGGCAAGACCTCGCTCGGCCAGAGCATCGCGCGCGCGACGGGGCGCGAGTTCTCCCGCGTCAGCCTGGGCGGCGTGCATGACGAGGCCGAGATCCGCGGCCACCGCCGCACCTATATCGGCGCGCTGCCCGGCAACATCGTGCAAGCGCTGCGCAAGGCGGGGACGCGCGACTGCGTGCTGATGCTGGACGAGATCGACAAGCTCGGCCGCGGCATCCAGGGCGATCCGTCATCGGCGCTGCTGGAGGTGCTCGATCCCGCGCAGAACTCGACCTTCCGGGACAACTACCTCGGCGTGCCCTTCGACCTGAGCAAGGTGCTGTTCATCGCGACCGCCAACCAGCTCGACACGATCCCCGGCCCGCTGCTCGACCGCATGGAGGTGATCCAGCTCTCGGGCTACACGATCAGCGAGAAGCTTGAGATCGCGCGCCGCTATCTGGTGCCGCGCCAGCTGCAGGAGAACGGTCTGACCACGGAGCAGTGCGAGATCACCGACGCCACGCTGCGCGCGGTCATCACCGACTACACGCGCGAGGCGGGCGTGCGCAATCTGGAGCGGGCCATCGGCTCGGCCTTCCGCCATGCCGCGGCGCGTATCGCCGAGGGCACGGCCCAGCGTATCCGTATCGATGCCGGCGACCTTCAGGAGATCCTGGGTGCGCCACGCTTCGAGGCCGAGCTGGCGCAGCGCACGAGCGTGCCGGGCGTGGCGACCGGCCTGGCCTGGACGCCGGTGGGCGGCGACATCCTGTTCATCGAGGCAACGCGCGTGCCCGGCCACGGCCGGTTGATCCTGACGGGGCAGCTGGGCGAGGTGATGAAGGAGAGCGCGCAGGCCGCACTCAGCCTCGTGAAGGCCAAGCATCAGGCGCTCGGCATCGACGCCAAGCTGTTCGACGAGAGCGACATCCACGTGCATGTGCCGGCCGGCGCCATCCCTAAGGACGGGCCGAGCGCGGGGGTGGCGATGTTCACGGCCCTGGCCTCGCTGGTGACCGACCGCGCGGTCCGCGGCGACCTCGCCATGACCGGCGAGATCAGCCTGCGCGGCCTGGTGCTGCCGGTGGGCGGCATCAAGGAGAAGGTGCTGGCGGCGATGCTGGCGGGCATCAAGACCGTGATGCTGCCGGCCCGCAACCGCAAGGACTGGGAGGACATCCCGGAGGACACCCGGGCGGCCCTGCAGTTCGTCTGGCTGGAGACCGTCGACCAGGCGCTCGCCACCGCCCTCGCGCCGGCGCGGGTGACGACCGACGGGGCCTGACGGAGCGCCGATTTTACGCAGAGATGTTTCACGTGAAACATCGGCCGGAAAAACCGGAACTATGCGATTCTGCAAAACGACCCCATGGATCAAAAAATCAGCTTTCGGTTTCAATGAGTTGACGCTGACCACTTTCGGTCGATCCGTGACCGTTTGAAGCCGGAGAGTGCCGAAGGATCGCGTCTTTCGGCGGCTTATGAGCGCGAAGGAGGGGGCCGCAGCAGCGGTCGGCGAGCTGCCGGAGGTACGCTCGCTCGATCAGGCCGCGGGAGGTCCGGACATGCGCTGGGTTGAGATACCGGCGTTGCTGGTTGCTCTCGGCCTGCCATCCCGGGGGGAGGCCCGCTATCCCGGCCTCGTCGCCGACGTCTCCCTTTATGAGCAGGGCCTGGCGGCCCCGGGCTTCGACCAGCGCACGCGTTTCGCCGGCGTCCCGGTCTTCCTCCAGGAAGACGATGGCGACATCGGCGCCCTCGCGCGCGAACAACGGCGACTGCGCGCCCGATGCCGCGCGCCGGCGATCTTTGCATTGGACTTATCGAGGAAACGCCAGCGCCGCTGCGGCGTTCCCGCGATCCGGGGGTCCCGCCGTCGGCCGCAAACCGCCAAGGGGAACAAATCGTCGCGAGGCAACATTGGGGAAGGTGACGATTGACGGAGGGTAGGATGGCGACACGACGCAAGAAGGCTGCTTCGACCCGCAAACCTGATGCGCTCCGGCTTCTCAGGTCCGATCACGAAGAAGTATCGGCGCTGTTCAGGAAATACGAGAAGGGCACGCGTCTCGGCGCGGAGGAGAAGCGCGCGCTGGCGGAGAGGATCTGCGACGCCCTGACCATTCACGCAAAGATCGAGGAGGAGATCTTCTACCCGGCCTGTGACGAAGCCGTGCAGAAGGCGGAAGATCTGCTGGCAGAAGCCCGGGTCGAGCATCAGACGCTGAAGGATCTGATCGCCAAGATCGAAGCCCAGCAGCCCGGCACCTGCGAATTCGATGCCGAGGTGAAAGTGCTCGGCGAGTACGTGAAGCATCACGTGAAGGAGGAGCAGGGCGAGCTGTTTCCGAAGGTGCGCAAGTCGGACCTGGATCTGGAGAGCCTCGGAAGCGAGCTTGCGGAACGCAAGTCGAGCCTGCAGCAGCCGGCACGCGGGTCGTTGGCCGGGACAGACATCGATCGCCGGATCGAATGACGGACTTGGCCGATCTGCCGGCGTTCGGTGCCAATGGCGAGGTCCATGTGGTCGTGGAGTCGCCGCGGGGATCCACGGTCAAGCTGAAGTACGAGCCGCAGCTCGGCACATTCTCGGTGTCACGGTCGCTGCCGCTCGGCTTGGCCTATCCGTTCGATTGGGGCTTCGTTCCGGGAACGCTCGGCGATGACGGAGACCCGGTGGATGCGCTGGTCGTCCATGACGGCGCCACGTTTCCCGGCGTCGTGCTGCCCTGCAACCTGCTTGGGGTCGTCGAACTGTCGCAGCGCGGGGACGATGGTGGGCGGGAGCGGAACGACCGGCTGATCGCGATGCCCGTCTGGCACGACCGGCTCGGCGAACTGGAACGCGCGACCGAGCTTCCGGCGCGGCTCCGCCGCGAGATCGAGCAGTTCTTCCTCGACGTCACCTTCCTCACCGGCAAGAAGCCGCGGATCGTCGGATGGAGAGCGCCGAAGAAGGCCCATGCGATCATCAAGGCCGGGCTGAAATCGTATCGCCATCGTCGCGAGAGCCAGACCACATAGGCCATGCGATCATGACCGACGAGCATTCCGTCGAGAACCGGCCCGACAGCGATCTCGCAAGCGGCAAGCGCGCGAGACGCGCGCTTCCGCAGCTGTGGGCCGAACGACGCACGATCCTCCTTCTCGCAGCCGCGGCTGTCGCGGCCGTCGTCGTCCTGTTGCTCTGGGCGCTGTGAGACCGTTCCCCACACGCTGCTCGACCCTCTCTCCTGTTGCCCCTCGTCTGCAGCCACCGGGGACAGATGAGCACATTCCAGCCTGGAAGCCGGGACACTCCGACGCCGATCCGGTCGAGTCGTCGAGACGCGGCTCCGAGCATTTGATTCTGGAACAGCCCCCGGGGGGGGGTAGTAGGCAGGGTTGCAAACGGCGACCGGTCAAGAAAACCGGCAATGCTGGGAGACTACCCATGAAGCGTGGCGCTGGACTGGTTTTCGCGGTTGCCGTCGCAACGAGCGCATATGACGGCCTCGCATGGTCCCATTCAACGACGACCGCCCCGGGCCGGGCATGGATCGATTGGGCGTCAGACCATTCCGACGCAACTCGTTTTGCGCTGGGCCGACGGCTGTCGGAGGTGGCTTACCGAATTGGCGTCAGCAACACCGAGCTGTGTGCCGGTGACCGCGCGCGGCTTCTTGGCCTGGTTTCGACGGCGTCCGACTATTCTGCGTTCGGCTATGACCGGGAGAGCGAGCCGTTGTCCGTCTTGTGGGTCGTTCCCGGCGGTCCGGCGGCCGAGAGCGGGCTTCGCGAAGGGGATCGGCTTCTCGACATCGATGGAGAGCCGCTGCCCTTCCACCCGGCGGCGCTGGACCAACTGGCGTATCGCTTCACTGAAGACGGCCACGATGTCGTGAGCCTGGGAATCGAACGTGCGGGTTCGCGCAGCCGTGTGGCCGTGAGTCCGAAGCCTGCCTGCGATTATCAAGTGGAGCTTTCTCCGTCAGAGGATGTGAATGCATTTACGCAGCTGCGACATGTCGTCATTACCGCGGGCTTGATGATCCTGCTGCCGCATGACGATCAGCTGGCCGGCGTCGTCGGCCACGAGCTGGGTCATATCGTCGCTGGCCACACGCTAGGTGCGATGGATCCCGGCATGGCTACAGAGGCGGAGGCGGAAGCCGACTATCTCGGCGTCTATCTTGCGGCGCGAGCCGGCTACGACATCTCCGGCGCGAAGGACGTCTTGCAGCGGATCGTCGCCGCGCGGCATGGCGGATCGGTCGATGACTCGTCCACGGCGGACATTGCAGGGCGGTTGCGCGCGATCCGGGCGGCGACCGGCGAGATCGCCCTCAAGCGGGTCCTGGGACAGAACCTGGACCCGTCGCCGGACCAATTGCTGCACCACACCTGGAACTGACGGCAAGTCCAACCACGCAAGCGCGCTGCCGCGTCGCCCGAGATCCCCGCCTCGCCTCGGGCCCTAGAGCAGCACACTGCCCGCGGCGTCATGATGTCGCGCCCGACCTTCGGGTCTGCCGCGACCTGAGCCGACCTGCGAAGATGGCCTCGGGCGCGCACGGAACGAACCGGGGAGAACAGCAGATGCCGAAATTCGTCATCGCGGCGAATGTGCAGTACCGCGAACGGGGCCAATCGTTCAACAGGAACGCAGAAATTCTATCCGTCGCCCCTGGCGAATCGACGACAGACTGGCAGACGGAGAAGGTCGCGAGCGTCGATCAGCTGAAGCAGGTATTCAAGGCAGCAAACGACAAGAAGAAGATCACGCTCATGATGAAGCAGGCCTATGCTACGCCGTCGTTCTCCAACAACAGGAATATCGACCTAGTCTCGCTGCAGTTCAACGAAAGGTCGAGCACGGGCACTGGCGGACGAATCCTGACCGAGCGCTGCAAGGACCTGACGGTGATCAAATCCCAACCCTTGACCAACGAGATCCTGCAACTGGCCTACAAGAACAACCACATAACCGTGGAGGGCGTCGATGCCCAGGGGACGCTGATCGTGACCCTCAAGTTCATCGATCCGGGATTCAGCGCGAGCTAGCGCCGCGGTCGAGGTGGCGGCGCCGACGGCCTGTGACGCTACCAGCGGTCGCGGAAGCCGTTCTGCAGCCCGGTGGCGAAGGCTTGGGACTCGAGCGGTTTGGTCAGTTCGCCCACGACCTTGATGCCGTAGGCGTGGCCGAGATTGCGGGCCGGCCTCAGATGGTCGCGATAGGCGCTGACCAGCAGCACGGGCGTGCGGCAGTGCTGCTCCGCCAGCTGCCGGAGGATGCCGAGGCCGTCGACCTCCGGCATGACGATGTCGAGCACCAGCAGCTCGGGAGCCCAGGCGCGCATCAGGGCCGTCATCTCGGCGTGACCGCCGGCGGCGCGGACGTCGCAGCCGCAGGCGCGCGCGAGCTGCGCGACCGCCGCGCGGTCCGCGGGGTCGTCATCGACGACCAGCAGGCGGCGACCCCTGAGATCCGCCCGATCGCTCATGCGGCGGCCCCGGCTGCGGAGCGCAGCGACGGCGACGGGTCGCACTCCGGCAGGCGCTCGACCAGCAGCGTCAGCGACGCGCGCTTCGCCTCCGCGATCCGATGCAGGATCGCCACCAGATCGGCGGGCGAGCCCTCGGCCGCCTGCGCCGCCCCGTCCTGCAGCTGACCGAAGAGCGCCGAGAGCTGCATGAGCCCGAGATAGCCGGTCGCCGAGATCAGCTTGTGGGCGAGCTCGCCGATGCGGTCGAAGCGGCCGTCGGCGGCGTCGCGCGGGAACAGCGCCATGGCGGCATCGAGGCGCGCGATCACCGAGCTCGCCAGCCGCACCGTCTCCTCGCGGCCGATGCCGAGCTCCAGATCCTCCAGCACGGTCAGGCTCAGCAGCTCCGGCGCCTCGGCTTGCGGCGGGGGCAGCACGAGCGCCGCCGGCCGGCCGGCATGGGACCGGATCGCGGTCAGCAGCGTGCGGCGGTCGATCGGCTTGGCGATATGGCCGTTCATGCCGACGAGCGCGCAGCGCTCGATGTCCTGCCGGGTGGCGTAGGCGGTCATGGCCAGGATCGGGATGTCGCGCTTTCCGGCCGGCAGCGAACGTATGCGCGTGGTGGCCTCGTAGCCGTCCATGACCGGCATCTGCACGTCCATCAATACGAGGTCGTAGGTCTTCGCGGCGACGGCGGCGACCGCGGCCGCGCCGTCCTGCGCTGTATCGACGGTATGACCGGCCTGGGTCAGAAGGGCGGTGGCGACCTCGCGGTTCAGGTCGAGATCGTCGACCAGGAGGATATGCAGCGGCGTATCGGCCTCAGCGACGGCCGTGGCCGTCTCGCCGAGCGGCGCCCGCTGCGCGCTGCGGCCGAATTCGGCCGTGAAGCTGAAGCGGCTGCCCATGTCCGGCATGCTCTGGACGCCGATCTCGCCGCCCATCAGCGCCACGAGCTTGCTGCAGATGGCGAGGCCGAGGCCGGTACCGCCGACCTTGCGCCGATAGGTGCCCTCGACCTGATAGAAGGCGTCGAACAGGCGCTGCTGAGCGTCGAGCGGGATGCCGATGCCGGTATCGCTGACCGTGAAGCGCAGGCGCGCGCGGTCAGGCGTGGCCGTCACGGCCTCGACGGCGATGTCGATACCGCCGCGCTCAGTGAACTTCACGGCGTTCGATACGAGATTGAGCAGGATCTGCCGCAGGCGATGCTCGTCGCCGCACAGGCCGCGCGGTACGCCATCGGCGACCGCAACCGTCAGGCGCAGGCCCTTGTTGGCGGCCGCCGCGCCGGTGATGGCGGCCACGCCGGCGAGCGCCTCCTGAAGATCGAAGGGGTCGTTGGCGAGATCGAGCTTGCCGGCCTCGATCTTGGAGAAATCGAGGATGTCGTCGATCACGGTCAGCAGCGCGTTGCCGCACTGGCGCACGACGCGCACCTGCTCGCGCTGGCGCGGATCGAGCCGCGAATCCAGGAGCAGATCGGTGTAGCCGATGATGCCGTTGAGGGGCGAGCGGATCTCGTGGCTCATGACCGCCAGGAAGTCCGACTTGGCGCGGTTGGCGGCCTCCGCGCGCTCGCGCTCGGCGTCGGCGGCGGCGGCCAGCCGGCGCATCCGGGCCGCGCTGTGGCGCTGCACCGCCTCCTGCAGCTTGAGACGGGTGATGTCGGTGCGGACGCCGACGACGCCGCCGTCGCCGGTGCGGCGTTCGTCGATCAGCCACCAGCGGCCGTTCGCCAGCTGGTGCTCGAAGGGCTCCGTGGGATGGCGGTGGCGCGCCATGCGCTCGGCGACCCACGCCTCGACGCGGCCGGCCGCCTCGGCGACGTGGCCGGCCTCGGCGCTGGCGCGGATGATCTCCTCGAAGCTGACGCCGGGCCCGATCAGGGGCGCCAGCTCGCCGTGCATCGTCCGATACTTCTCGTTGCAGATGACCAGGCGGTCGTCGCTGTCGAACAGCGCGAAGGCCTCGCTCATGCTTTCGATGCCGTCGCGCAGGAGCTGCTCGACCTCGCGCGCACGCTGCTCGGCCGCGCGCAGCGCCTGCTGCTGACGCTTCAGGTGGGTGATATCGATGCGGGTGGTGACGATGTCGCCGTTCTCCGCCCGCCGCTCCGAGACCAGCAGGCAGCGCCCGTCGCGCAGCGCCAGCTCGACATCGGTCTCGAGGGCGCGATGGTAGCGCATCTGTTGCGCCACCCAGCCGCCGGGCGTGGCGCCATCGAGATCGAAGATGCCGCGTTCGGCGCCGACCTGCAGGGCATCCTCCAGCCGCCGTCCCGGCACCATGTGGTCCCGGAGCTCGGGATAGATGTCGGCCATGCGCTGGTTCACAAGGACCAGGCGGCCGCTGCCGTCGACGATGGTCAATCCCTCGCGCAGGGCATCGATGGCGCCCTGCAGACGAACCGTGGTGGCGCGCCGCTCGGCCAGCAGCACGGCCAGCAACAGCACCGTGCCGGCCGCGCTCAGCTGGCGGAATTGCGCGATATGCAGCGCGTCGAGCAGGGGCCGCGGATCGATCCTGGCGTTGGCGAACACGGCGGCGGTTGCGCCGGCGGCCATCACCAGAATGGTGAGGACCGCGCCGCCACGCCCGAAGCGGATCGCCGCCCAGATCATGCAAGGCAGGACCGCGACCAGGGCGACGCGGCCGAGCAGCGAGTAGTCGATCGGGCTCAGGGATCCGAACCAGATGGCCGCCAGCAGCACGATGACGATGACCGCGAACTCGGCGGCGCGCGCAGGCGTCACGCGGAAGCCGCGATCACGATGGACCCAGGTCAACACGGCCGGCGTGATCGCAAGGATGCCGACGGCATCGGCGATCCACCGGGTCTCCCAGATCGGCCGGAATGGCACGCCGGCAACGGCGGAGACCACGGCCGCGTCCGCGGTCGCCCCCAGGAGCGGGCCCAGGCCGCAGCCAAGGGCGAGAAACAGGATGACCGACCGGAACGAACCCAGGATGTCTTCGGCGCCGAGGCGCCGGAGCAGCACGGTCGCCACGGCGACCTCGCCGGCGTTGCCCAGCGCAACCGCCAGAGAGACCGGCAGCGGCTCGCCGTGAAACAGGCTCATAGCGAGGTTGCCCGCGGCGGTGGCGCCGGCGTAGAGCCAGAGGTCGCGGCGCGGCCGCAGCAGGACGACAGCGAGGGCAAGGCCATTGGCCAACCAAACGGCCCCCAGGTTTCCGGTCAGGCGGGAGAGATCGACGGCCAGCTCGGCGGCGGCAAACACGAAGGCCGCGAGGAGCGGCGCGCCGAGCAGGGCCGGCACGCGGCCGCGTTCGAGCCGGACGGGGGGCATCGCGCCGCCGACTAGCGCCGCAGGGACGGCGGGACGACGAAGGATCGGACGTTCATCGGCATCATGAGAGCGCTCCGGCGCACCGGTCCAAGCATTGCGGCCGCCGGCTGACGGCGGAACATCACATCATCGCCGAACCACCTGAAATGCGCGTTACCGCTGGGCGAATGGAAAGGCTGCGGCGCCGCTCAGGCGCTCGTGCGCTGGCGCAGGGCCAATGCCTGGCGCCACACCGTCGGATCGAAATCGATGTGGCGGGCGAGAGCGTCCAGCATCTCCTCGAACTTCAGCGGCTTGCTCAGGAAGGCGCTGACGCCGTACTCGCCGAGGAAGCGGCGTTCGAGCGCATAATCGCGCTTGTGGCCGCCGCTGGCGCCGGTGAGCACGATGACGGGGATGCCGTTGAGCGCAGGCGCCGCGCGCAGCCGGCCGATCAGATATTCGCCGGAGCCCTCGGGCATGCGGTAGTCGGTGACGATGACCTGCGGCAGCTCCTTCATCGCGATCCACAGGCCCTGCATCGCGCTCGATGCGGTCAAGACCTCGATGCCGCAGGCGCGCAGGCGGATCTGCAGGACGCGCTGGATGTCCTCGTCGTCGTCGACGAACAGGATCCTGGCCTGCATCGCCGGCGCGTCGTTGCGCCATTGCGGACCGGGGGCGGCGGTCGGGGCGGCGGATGCCGGTGCTTGAGCGCCGCCGAGCCGTAGCACCCCGCAGATCATCGTGCGCAGCTGCGGCCACAGGTCCGTGCCCTTGGTCACGTGGTGCGCGCCGAGCTTCCGGCAGCGGTCGAGGGTGTCCGGATCGTCGCGGCCGGTGCAGAAGATGACGGGAACGGGGCGGATCTTGGGATCGCGCAGGAGCTTCTCGGCCACGCTGAGCCCATCGCCCCCGGGCATGTTGATGTCGAGGATCAGCAGGTCGGGATTGTCGCGGAGCACGATCATCAGGGCATCGAGCCCGTCCTGCGCGGTCAGGACCCGCAGGCCCAGCTTCTCGCAGAAGCGCGACAGGAGGAGGACGAAATCCGGCTCGTCGTCGGCAATGAGGACGGTGGCGTCGGCCATGGCGGGTGGACCTCGGCTGCTTCCCGAAACGTCGGAATCGCCAAGGCGGGTGCGGACGCAGTGGCTTGTCTTCGATCTTCGGCAACCATGGTGAAGACTTTGTTAATCCCACGGGCGAATCCCCGGATTCGCCACCGCGGATTAAGGCGCGTTAAGCCGACCTTGCTGGGCGGCGCTGCGACTCACATCACGGTTCGACGCCGATGCTGCGGGCCAGGGCGGCCACCCGGTCGCGCAGCGCCGAAGCCATACGCTCCTCGCGGCTCTCGCCTGTGCCTGCGGCCTCCAGCGCATCGACGGCGATGGGATCGCCGAAGACGACGCGAATCGGATGCCGGCGCGGCCAGCGTTTGCCGCGCGGCAAGGCCACATGCGTGCCGCCGATATAGGCCGGGACGACGGGCACCGGCACATCCGTCAGCAGCTTGCCGATGCCCGGCCGGAACCGTTGCAGGCGGCCGTCGGGAGAGACCCATCCCTCCGGGAACCAGATCAGGACGTCGCCCCGCGTGAGCACTGTGGCCGCGGCGGCAAGGGCGGCCAGAGGCGCGCGCTCGTCGACCGGAAACACGTGCGCCAAGCGAGAAAACAGCCGCATGGCCGAAGTCGAAAACATGCGATGGTCATCCCCCGCCCAATAGGCGCGGCGGAAAGCTTGCGGCGGCAGCGCGGCTGCAATGGCGAAGGCATCCATCTCGCTCGCATGGTTGGGAGCCACGACGAATGGCCCTTGCGCAGGCAGGCGTTCTCTCCCATCGGCCTTCAGCGCAAAGCCCCAACGCAGCGCCAAGGCGCCGATCGCCCGACCCGCCGCAGCCACCAGAGTGGCGGCCGGCCCGGCCGGCCGCAGCCACTCCGAGGGAGGCACGGGCTGAGGTCTTGCGGCCTTTTCGCCGGAGGTACCCCGCTCGACCAGCCCCGTCACGACGGCGATAAGGTCGCGGACGGTGCGCAGGCCGACGACGATTTCGCTGGTCAAGTGAATGCCAAGGCTGTCCTCCAATTCGAGTGCGATCTCCATCCAGTCGAAGGAATCGATGCCGAGGTCGAACGCGAGATTGGCGTCCAGCGCCAGCGGCTTGCCGGCGCAGCGCTCTTGCAGCATCCGCCACACCACGGCGGCCGTCGGCGCGGCGAGGAGCACGCGATCCGCTGGCGAAAGCGGCGGCGGAGGGCCCTGTATGCCCTTGGTCAGGGCCTTCTCATACAGTTCCGGAAGCAGGAAGCGGCGATATTTACCCAGGCGCGTCCGGGGCAGCGCCTGCTCCACGATGACGAAGCCGGAGAGCCGCTGGTAGGGCGGCAGCTCTTGCGCCGCCTGTGACAGCCAGACGCGAATCGGATCCTCGAGCAAGGTCACGCCGATGGCCTTGATGGCATCGACGTCCGGCCGCACCAAGGCAACGAGATCGCCTGCCCGCTCGAGCACGGCGATCTCGCGGATATAGGGGCTGGCCCCGTAGACCTTCTCGAGCGGCTCGGGAAAGACCTTCTTGCCGCCGCCGAGCACGATCATCTCCTTGGCGCGGCCGGTCACATAGAGGTAGCCGTCGGCGTCGATGTAGCCGAGGTCGCCGGTCCGGAACCAACCGTCCGGGGTGAATGCCGCCTTCGTCGCTTCCGGGTTGTTGCGGTAGCCGCTGGTGATGTTGCTGCCGCGCAGCAGGATCTCGCCGATCCCGTTCTCGTCGGGTTCGGCGATCCGCATTCGGCCGTCGCCGACCGGCTTGCCGGCGCTGCCGATGCGCGTGTGCCCGCGGGCGTTGGTGGAGAAGACGGAGGCGGTCTCGGCAAGGCCGTAGCCGGCGAAGACCGTCCAGCCGAGCGCCTCGAGCTTTCGGTTCACATCGGCGTCGAGCTTGGCGCCGCCGCTGACCAGAAGCCGAAGCTGCGGCCCGACCTGCGCCCGGACAGCGCGAAACAGCAGGCGCCCGACGTCGACGCCGATCGCGCGGCGGCTCCATCGGGCCAGCGCGAGCCCGCGATCGAAGGCGGCCTTCGGCAGCCGCCCGGCCGCCGTCACGCGGCTCTCGATGGCCGCCAACAGCACCTCGTAGAGGCGAGGAACGCCGATCACGGCCGTGACGTTGGCCAATCGCAGGGCGCGCATGATCTGCGGCCCGGCCACGCCTTCCGGCAGCACGAGCGTGGCGCCGACGGTCAGCGTCGCGAGCAGACCGATGACGAGCGGGTAGGAGTGATGAAGCGGCAGCGGCAACAGGATGCGGTCCTCGGGGCCGGCCTCGCCTTCACCGGCGATCGCCAGGACGTTGACGCCGATATTGTCGCAGCTCAGGACGATCGCCTTCGGCGCTCCCGTCGTGCCGGAGGTGTAAGAAAGGCAGAGCGCGCGGTCGCCCTGTACGACGGGAAGGGGTGCAGAATCGGCCTGCAACAGGCTCCGCCAGGAGCGGACGTCTCCAGACTGCTCGGGCACATTGTCCAAGAGATAGTACCCGTGCACAGCGGCGGACATCTGCAGCGCGCGGAAATGGACGGCCGTCGTAAGAACGATGCGGGCGCCGCTGTCTGCGATGATCGCGGCCGCATCCCTCTCGGCGAGGAGGTCGTCGACCGGCACGAGCAGCGCACCGCAGGCGCCCGTTGCCAGAGCCGCGACGATCCACTCCGGCGCGTTCGGCCCATAGATCGCGACTGCATCGCCGCCGCCGATGCCTGCCGCGAGCAGGCCGGCGGCGAGCCTCCGAGCCTGATCGGCGATCTCTCCGTAGGAGAAGGTCCGCAGCGATTCACCGGTCACCGCGATCACGGCAGGATGCGCCCTGCGGGCCGACATCTCGGCTAGCAGGCCCTGAATGCTCCAGCCGGGGGCGGAGATCGAGCGCTTCGTCCCCCGATCGTCGCCTGCAGAGTGAAGGGTCGTATCCAACGCGGCCATGCATTGCCTCGCGGACCGGTAGCCGGGTATCGCCGCCGCCCAGCGACAATCCAGGCGTATGCGGCTGACGGCATTGATTTGGCTCAACCCGGCTGCTGCCGACCCGGGCCGGTGGGGGACTGTTCGTCCGTTGACTCAAATCAAAGAAAGCAGCGGCCATCGCCTCTAACTTGCGTGCCGAATGGCGCAGGAATGAGGTCCCCATGGCGAATGCTCCGCAAGCACCGGAGATGCCGGCGTCGGGAGTCGCTTGGGCGCCGGGCCGGAGCGGGCGCTGGGCAACCTGCGCCTTGACGATTGCGTGGCTGCTTCTTGCCACCGGCTGCCGCGAGGTGGTCGAGCGTTTCGACAGCCCCAACTACCCGAGCGGACAAGACGATTACGTCAGCGACCTGGACTATTGCGATCAGGTCGCCCGCGCCACGCTGCATTCCCAAGGCGAGATCGACACCGACATCGGCCGGGAATTGCAGACCGATCACACGACGCAAGGGCCTGACACTTTGGAACGCAACATGCGCTCCTATGAGGAGCGGGAGGAGTTTCAGCGGATCGTCGACGACTGTCTCCGCCATCGGCGCGAGTCCCGGCCCCTCGGCTCGACTCGATAGCGATTTTCTCCCGCAGCAGTGGGCCGGTTTCCCGCGATCCCGCGGCGCGGCGCTAGA
>DATIXH010000473.1:0-3035 GCA_035518775.1 Candidatus Acidiferrum sp. | reverse complement strand
GACAGCACGACCATCGAGGAGGAGGGCGTGCTGATCGACGATTTCCAGCTGGTCGAGCGCGGCCGCTTCCGCGAGGTCGAGCTGCGGGCCCTGCTGGGCAGCGGCAAATACCCGGCGCGCAACCCCGACCAGAACATCGCCGACCTGCAGGCCCAGATCGCCGCCAACGAGAAGGGCGCGCAGGAGCTGCGGCGCATGGTCGGGCATTTCGGCCTCGCCGTCGTCAACGCCTACATGCGACACGTGCAGGACAATGCCGAGGAGCAGGTGCGCCGCGTGCTCGGCGTGCTCAAGCCCGGCCGCTTTGCCTACGAGATGGACGATGGCGCGGTCATCAAGGTACGCATCGATATCGATTACGCGGCGCGCAGCGCTGTCGTCGACTTCACGGGCACCTCGCCGCAGCAGCACAGCAACTTCAACGCGCCGTCGGCGGTGTGCAAGGCGGCCGTGCTCTACGTCTTCCGCACGCGGGTGGACGACGAGATCCCCATGAACGAAGGCTGCCTGAAGCCCCTCGACGTCATCATCCCCGCCGGTTGCATGTTGAACCCGCGCTATCCCGCCGCCGTGGTCGCCGGCAACGTCGAGACCTCGCAGGTCATCACCGACACGCTCTACGGCGCCCTCGGCCTCATGGGCGCCGCCCAGGGCACGATGAACAACTTCACCTTCGGCAACGAGCGCTACCAATACTACGAGACGATCTGCGGCGGCTCCGGCGCCGGGCCGGACTTCGACGGCACCGACGCCGTCCACACGCACATGACGAATTCCCGCCTCACCGATCCGGAGGTGCTGGAATGGCGCTATCCCGTGCTGGTCGAGAGCTTCGCCATCCGGCGCGGCAGCGGCGGCGCCGGCCGCCACCGCGGCGGCGACGGCGTCGTGCGCCGGATCAAATTTCGCCAGGCCATGACCGCCGCCATCCTTTCCGGCCGCCGCCGCGTGCCGCCCTACGGCATGGCCGGCGGCGCGCCCGGATCCGTCGGCCGCAACTATGTGATCCGTACCGACGGGTCGACCGCGCCGCTCGGCGGCACCGGCAAGATCGAGATGAGCGCGGGCGATGTCTTCGTGATCGAGACGCCCGGCGGCGGCGGCTACGGGCGCGCGGAAGAGCGGAAGGCCGCGGCGGAATAGGGCATCAGAGGAGCGCTGCAGTGAGCGATCGCAAATTCCTGTTCGAGCCCGCGCCCGTTCCGGCGCTGCCCATCCGGGGTATGGACAAGCTGTTTCCCGTGCACCGCATCTATTGCGTCGGCCGGAATTATGCCGAGCACGCCCGCGAGATGGGCCACGACCCCACGCGCGAGCTGCCCTTCTTCTTCCAGAAAAATCCGGATTCGCTGATTCCCGGCGGCGGCGACTTCCCCTATCCCCCGAAGTCGGCCGACGTCCATCACGAGCTGGAGATGGTGGTGGCGCTTGGCCAGGGCGGTAGCGACATCCCGGCCGCGCGCGCCCTCGACTGCGTCTACGGCTACGCCGTCGGCCTCGACATGACCCGCCGCGACCTGCAGGGCGAGGCCAAGAAGCTGGGGCGGCCCTGGGAGGTCGGCAAGGCGTTCGACTCGGCCGCCCCCTGCTCGGAGATCGTACCGGCCGCCGCGGTCGGCCATCCGGCCGCCGGCGCCGTCTGGCTCAAGGTCAACGGCGTGTTGCGGCAGAAGGCCGATCTCGGCGAGCTCATCTGGAAGGTCCCGGAGATCATCAGCCATCTCTCCGGCCTCTTCGCCCTTAGGCCCGGCGACCTCATCTTCTCCGGCACGCCGGCCGGCGTCGGCGCGGTGAAGCGCGGCGACCGTCTGGAGGGCGGCGTCGACGGCATCGGCGAGCTCGTCGTCCGCGTCGTCTGACGCCGGCCGCGACGGCGGTTGCCCGGCATCGCCAGCCGGGCCATGCTCACGGCAGGGCACCGTGTCGCGCCGTCCGGGGGAGGAGCAGCTATGATGAGAATTCCAACGATCGTCTTCATGCTGGCGATGGTGACAATGGCGTTTTCCTCGGCCCGCGCCGACGAGGTCTGGCAGACCTTGCCGCCCGAGCCGCCGATGCCGAAGGCCGATCAGAGCGGCCTGGCGCCGGTCAACGACATCAAGATGTATTACGCGATCTACGGCCAGGGCGATCCGCTGATCGTGCTGCATGGCGGCCTCGCGCATTCCGACGTCTGGGGCAATCAGCTACCGGAGCTCTCCAAGCACTTCAAGGTCATCGTGGCCGACAGCCGCGGCCACGGCCGCAGCACGCGCTCGGCCCAGCCCTATTCTTACGGACTCATGGCGTCCGACGTGATCGCCCTCATGGACTACCTGAAGATCGACAAGGCCGCGCTGCTCGGCTGGAGCGACGGCGGCATCATCGGCCTGGACATCGCGATGAACCATCCGGAGCGGCTGACGCGGCTGTTCGCCTTCGGCGCCAACTACAACCCGTCCGGCCTCAAGGACATCAGCGCCAGCACGACCTTCAATGCTTATATCGAGCGCTGCGGCCAGGACTATGCGCGGATGTCGCCGACACCCAAGGAGTACGATGCGTTCGTGCAGCAGATCAGCCAGATGTGGGCGACCCAGCCGGACTACAAGCCGGAGCAGCTCGCCAAGATCACTGTGCCCACCATGATCGCCGACGGCGAGCATGACGAAGGCATCAAGCGCGAGCACACGGAAGAGCTGGCCAAGCTGATCCCCGGCGCCAAGTTGGCCATCCTGCCGGGCGTCAGCCACTTCGCCTTCTGGCAGAAGCCGGAGCTGTTCAACCAGACCGCCCTCGATTTCCTGCTGGCGAAGTGACGGTGCGCACCGCGGTACACCATCTTTGCGTTGTCATCGCCGGGCTTGACCCGGCGTGCATCATGCCGCGGCTCGATGGATGCCCGGGTCAAGCCCGGGCATGACAGCGGGGGCAAGTAGCAGGACATGACCTCCCGCCTCATCCTCGTCACCGGCGCCACCGGCAAGGTCGGCCAGACCTTCGTGCGCCGGCTGCTCGGCGATCCCGCGCATGGCGGCGACCGGATCCGCGCCCTC
>DATIXH010000472.1:0-3170 GCA_035518775.1 Candidatus Acidiferrum sp. | reverse complement strand
GCCGTCATTCCGGCGGACCCATGTTCGGCACATGGTGGTCGATCTCGCAATCGATGCGCGGGGCGGCCCGGGTCTCGCTGGCCCGCTCCAGGCGCGGCCCGGCCTGGCTGATCTCCTGCACCATCTTGCGCCGGATCGTCTCGGCGAGCAGCGCCGGACTCCGCACCGACAGGACGAAGGCGTCGGGTCCGCCGGTCACGCAGTCCTCGTAGTAGATGGTGAGCAAGGGCGCAGGCATCCCGCCGGGTCCGCCGGGATGCAGCGTGATGGGCAGGCCGTTGATGGTGAGCCCGTCGCGCAGGACGGCATCGCGGGCGGCGACGATGGGCGGTCCCCAGTTGTTGGCGCCGTCGCCGGAGACATCGATGACGCGCCGCGTGCCGGCGAGGCCGTTGTCGCGCAGCAAGCGGTCCGCGAAGAGCAGCGCTGCGGAGATGGAGGTATCGCCCATCGGCGGGGCGTGCCAGTTGGCGAGGAGCGTGGCGGCGGCCGCGGCGTGCGCGCGGCCATCGATCACGCGCCAGGGAATGACGATCCTCTGCTCGGTGTCGCCGCCCCATTCGAAGTAGGTGAGGGCGATGCGGCCGTAGAACCCCGACTCGATGGCGGCGATGACGCTCGGGTCGCGCAGCGCCGCCGCGTAGCCGTCGCGCTGCAGCCGCAGCTCACCCGCATCCATGGAGCGTGAGACGTCGACGGCCAGCACGAGCTCGACGTCGACGGGCACACCGTCCGTCCCGGCCTGCGCAGCGACGGGTTTGGCCAACGCCAGGGTTAGCGCGGCGGTGCCACAGAGGATTGCCACTCGCCTGCTCACGCGCCACCGCACGACAGGACCCACCTCGGAAAGCCGCAGAGTGAAGCCGCGGGCAGGATGCCGCGCGGATCGGGAGACTGGCAAGATTGGCGCCCGCCGCCATCGAAGCGCGCCTCCTTGCCATTCGGCCGGGGCCGGTCATCATGAGGTGCGCCGGCTTGCCGGCATGACAACATCCCCGGGGGAACCCATGCCCGAAACGTTGGTGCAGCCGCCGCGCCATCCCTATCAGACCTTCCTGAACCTTCCGCTCGTCACCGATCTCGATAAACTCGACGCCCACATCGCGATCCTCGGCCTGCCCTACGGCGCCCCCTACCGCATGTCGGAGGTGACCAACGACCAGACCAACGCGCCGACGGCTGTGCGCGTGGCCTCGGCGCGGCTGGCGCAGGCGCTCGACCGGCACGACTTCGACATCGGGGGACCGCTGCTCGCGGGCAAGAATATCAAGGTCGTCGACTGCGGCGACGTGGTCGCCGATCCCTGGGACATGCGTGCCCACTACCGCAACGCCGAGGCGGCGGCGAAGAAGATCCTGGCGCGCGCGGGCATGCTGATCAGCATCGGCGGCGACCACGGCGTGCCGATCCCGGTCTTCCGCGCGCTGGAGCAGCGCGGCCCCATCACCATGGTCCATGTCGACGCCCATCTCGACTGGCGTGACGAGGTGAACGGGGTAAAGGAGGGCTACTCGAATCCGTTCCGGCGGGCCTCCGAGATGAAGTGGATCGAGGGCATGGTGCAGATCGGGCTGCGGGCCCAGGGCTCGGCGCGGCCACAGGAGCTGGCCGACGCCAAGGCCTACGGCTCGCAGATCTTCACCTCCTACGACGTGCTCGAGCAGGGCATGGACGCCGTGCTAAAGCGCATCCCCGACGGCCGCCGCTACTACCTCTCGATCGACGCCGACGGCGTCGATCCCAGCGTGATGCCGGCGGTGGTGGCGCCCTGCCCCGGCGGCCTGCTCTACCACCACATGCGCACGCTGATTCACGGCCTCGTCAAAAAGGGCCGCGTCGTCGGCATGGACATCGTGGAGATCGCGCCGATGTACGACCACAACGATCTGACGTCGATCGCCTGCGGCCGCTTCATCATGAACCTGATCGGGATGGCGGTGCGGGCGGGCTACTTCGAGTGACTACTGAGGCCGACAGAAGATCTTGAGGATTTCGCCCTCCTTAACCAAGCCGGTGTCGGCGGCGACCGTCTGGCCATACTGCTGGCATTCGATCAGGCTCGCACAGTGCTGGGGCAACGGCGCCCACACGATGGCCGTTCTTTGGTCGCAGTTTGCAATACCCACTGCGGCCGCGCAGACGGCAATAATCGCGACCCACATGATGCCACACGCATTGATTTTATTGGCACGACAACGGACGGCCGGGCCGGCTATTCCTCCTTACAGCCGTTCTAACCAGCCCATTTCCGGGGACTTCTTGCCGACCGCTCTGGGTCGTCCGGCAACCCGTTCATAATGCGCATCGTCGCCGGCAGGCATAGGGGACGGCGGATCGCGGCGCCGGAGGGGCATGACGTGCGGCCGACCTCGGACCGCGCGCGCGAGGGGCTGTTCAACATCCTGGAGCACGGTTCTTTCACCGCGGACGGCACCTCGCCGCTGATCGACGCCCGCGTGCTCGACGTCTTCGCCGGAAGCGGCGCGCTCGGGCTCGAGGCCCTGTCGCGCGGCGCCGCGCACGTCACCTGCATCGAGACGAGCGCCGTCGCGCGCTCGACCCTGCGCGCCAACGCCAAGGCGCTCGGCGAAACAGCCCGCGTCACGGTGCTGCAGGGCGATGCGACCAAGCCGCCGACAGCGACGGAGCCCTGCCACCTCGTGCTCATGGACCCGCCCTATCGCAGCGGCCTGGCGGCGCCGGCGCTGGCCGCCCTGGCCGAGCGCGGGTGGCTCGCCGAGGGCGCCATCTGCGTGGCCGAGATCTCGGCGGCGGAAGCGCTCGAGCCGCCGGCAGGCTTCACGCCGCTCGACGAGCGCCGCTACGGCAAGGCCAAGCTCGTCTTTCTCCGCTATGAACCCGATCGGACGTGATCGCGTCTGTCGCCCGGCCCCCCTCCCGTGTCGTCCCGACGAAAGTCGGGATCCATATTCCAGAGGCCTGTCGCTAGGGGCCCCGGCTTTGCCGGGGTGACAACCGGGATTGAATTTTCTGATGGTGCCAGCTTCCCCCCACGCTACCGCGCATAGGCCGACGCGCGACCCGGGGAACTCTTTCCTTGCCTTTCTTGCGCTCCTCCCCTCGGAATTTCCCTTGTTTATCAAGGCGCGGCGCCCGGACGCACCCGCCATTTCCTCTTGATTCCTGCGCCGCCATATCATAAGTTTACT
>DATIXH010000471.1:0-2228 GCA_035518775.1 Candidatus Acidiferrum sp. | reverse complement strand
CCCGAGCAGGACTATGGCGCCGAGTCGATCAAGGTGCTGCGCGGCCTCGATGCCGTGCGCAAGCGCCCGGGCATGTATATCGGCGACACCGACGACGGCTCGGGCCTGCACCACATGGTCTATGAGGTCGTCGACAATTCCATCGACGAGGCGTTGGCCGGCTGGTGCGACCTCATCCAGGTGACGCTGAACGGCGATGGCTCGATCACCGTCATCGACAATGGCCGCGGCATCCCCACGGAGATCCACGAGGAGGAGGGCGTCTCCGCCGCCCAGGTGGTGATGACCCAGCTCCATGCCGGCGGCAAGTTCGATCAGAACTCCTACAAGGTCTCCGGCGGCCTGCATGGCGTCGGCGTCTCCGTCGTCAACGCGCTCTCCGAGCATCTCGACCTGCGGATCTGGCGCGACGGCAAGGAGCACTTCATGCGCTTCCGCGACGGCGATCCCGAAGCGCCGCTGGCCGTGGTCGGCGCCGCTCCGATCGAGAACGGGAAGCCCAAGCGCGGGACCGAGATCACCTTCCTGCCGTCGCCCAAGACCTTCACCAAGACCGAGTTCGATTTCGCGACGCTTGAGCATCGCCTGCGCGAGCTGGCGTTCCTGAATTCGGGGGTGCGGCTGATCCTGACGGATTCCCGCCACGTCGAGCCGAAATCGACCGAACTGCACTACGAGGGCGGGCTCGAGGCCTTCGTGAAGTATCTCGACCGCAACAAGACGGCACTGCATCAGCCGATCATCGCCATCAGCGGCGAGAAGGACAGCCTCACCGTCGAAGTCGCGATGGAGTGGACCGACAGCTATCACGAGACCATGCTGTGCTTCACCAACAATATCCCGCAGCGCGACGGCGGCACCCATCTCGCGGGCTTCCGCGGCGCGCTCACGCGGCAGATCAACCAGTACGCGGCCGAAGGCGGCGTCGCGAAGAAGGACAAGGTGACGCTGACAGGCGACGACGCCCGCGAGGGCCTCACTTGCGTGCTGTCGGTGAAGGTGCCCGATCCCAAGTTCTCCTCGCAGACCAAGGACAAGCTGGTCAGCTCCGAGGTGCGGCCGGTGGTCGAGGGCATCGTGAACGAGAAGTTGAACCGGTGGTTCGAGGAGCACCCGTCCGAGGCCCGCCGCATCGTCGCCAAGGTGGTCGAGGCCTCGCTCGCCCGCGAGGCCGCCCGCAAAGCCCGCGAGCTCACCCGCCGCAAGAGCGCGCTCGACATGAACTCGCTCCCGGGCAAGCTGGCCGACTGCCAGGAGCGCGATCCCGCGCTGTCGGAGATCTTCCTGGTCGAGGGCGATTCCGCCGGCGGCTCCGCCAAGTCAGGTCGCAACCGGCGCTTCCAGGCTATCCTGCCCCTGCGCGGCAAGATCCTGAACGTGGAGCGCGCCCGCTTCGACAAGATGCTGAGCTCGGCCGAGATCGGCACCCTCATCACCGCGCTGGGCACCGGCATCGGCCGCGAGGAGTTCGACATCGCCAAGCTGCGCTACCACAAGATCATCATCATGACGGACGCCGACGTCGACGGCTCCCACATCCGCACCCTGCTGCTGACCTTCTTCTACCGGCAGATGCCCGAGCTGATCGACAAGGGTCACCTCTACATCGCCCAGCCGCCGCTGTTCAAAGCCGCACGCGGCAAATCCGAGCGCTACCTGAAGAACGAGCGCGCGCGCGACGCCTACCTGATCGAGACCGGCATCGACGGCGCCGTGCTGCGCCTGGGCGACGGCCAGCAGATCGCCGGGCAGGACCTGCGCGCCCTGGTGGAGCAGGCCAACACCGCCCGCGGCCTGATGCAGCCCCTGATCAAGAAGGTCGGCAACGCCGCGGTGGTGGAGCAGGCCGCGATCGCCGGCGCCCTCAACCCGGAGATCATCCCCGATCCGGCACGCGCCGCCGAGGCGGCCGGCTATATCGCGCGCCGCCTCGATTCGCTGTCCCCGCCGGAGGAGCGCGGCTGGGTCGGCGAGGCCGAGCCGGACGGCGGCCTCGCCTTCCGCCGCCGCCTGCGCGGCGTGCTGGCCACGCACGTCATCGACGGTCCGCTGATCCGCAGCGCCGAGAGCCACCGCCTCGACGCCATGGCCGGCGACCTCCAGCAGGTCTACGCCAAGCACGCCACCCTCGCGACCAAGGAGAAGGAGACGCCGGTCACCGGCCCGATCGGCCTGATCGAGCTCGTGACGTCGCTCGGCGCCCGCGGCCTCACCATCTCCCGCTACAA
>DATIXH010000470.1:0-4728 GCA_035518775.1 Candidatus Acidiferrum sp. | reverse complement strand
GCTCAGCGGCGGCTGGCAGCGGCTGGCGCTGATCGCCCGCGCCTGGGTGGCCGAGCCGGACGCGCTGCTGCTGGACGAGCCGACCAACCATCTCGACCTCGCGAAGATCCGGCTGCTGGAGGGCTGGATCGGCGAGGCGGGTGCTTCGATGCCGATGGTCATCGCCAGCCACGACCGCGCCTTCCTCGACGGCTGCACCAACCGCACGCTGTTCCTGCGGCCGGAGCGCTCGCGCCTCTATGCCCATCCCTACAGCGGCGCGCGCCGGCTGCTGGACGCGGACGATGCGGCGGACGCGGCGAAGGCCGAGCGCGACGGGCGCGAGGCCGCGCGCCTGCGCCGCAGCGCTTCCGAGCGGAAGAACATCGGCGTCAACAGCGGCAGCGACCTGGCGCTGAAGGTCTCGAAGCGGCTGACGCAGCGGGCGGAGGCGATCGAGGAGGGCTTGCGGCCGGCGCATCGGGATAGGAACGCGGCGGTGCGGCTGGCCAGCAGCGGCACCCATGCGAAGGTGCTGATCGGGCTCGAGGACGTGACGGTGCGGCGGCCGGATGGGGCGGCGCTGTTCCGCATCGGCAAGCTGGAGCTGAAGCCCGGCGAGCGGCTGCTGCTGCTGGGCGAGAACGGGGTGGGGAAATCGCTGCTGGTGCGGCTGCTGCGGCAGGCTGTCATGGAGGGCGGCGGCGCGGGCATCAAGGTGAGCCCGAGCGTGGTGATGGGGTATCTCGATCAGCAGATGGCGCATCTGCCGGCGGGCGACACGCCGCACGGGTTCATCGCGGATTTCGATCTCGGGGATCAGCGGGTCATCAGCCTGCTGGCGGGGGCGGGGTTTGCGCCCGACAAGCAGCGGCGGGCGATCGGGGAGCTGTCGCCGGGGGAGAAGGCGCGGCTGGGGCTGCTGGCGCTGCGGCTGACCGAGCCGAACTTCTATCTGATGGACGAGCCGACCAACCACCTGGACATTCCCGGGCAGGAGCAGCTGGAGGCCGAGATCCTGGCGCATGACGCGAGCGCGATCCTCGTGACGCACGACCGCCGCTTCGCGCGGGCGGTGGGGACGCGGTTCCTCACCATCGCGCGCGGGCGGCTGACGGAGGTCGACGCGGACGATCCGGCGTGGCTGGGGTGAGGCCGGTATACTCGTAGGGGCGCGCTGCGCGCGCCCGGCGACGCCGAGGCTGCATCCCCGATGGCTGCGCGACGGCGCCACGGGCGCGCGCAGCGCGCCCCTACAAACGATCGCCGGATCCGGCGCCACGCGGTAAACTCGGGCGTGTCGGTGTGAAGGAGGCAGGAATGCAGCCGCAGGAACAGCCGGTGGTGAGGATCGGGGGGCTGGAGATCCGGTATCTGGTCGACGGGACGGTCAGCGGCGCCGGCATGGGGATGTTCGAGCTGACGGTGCCGCCGGGGGCGCGGGTGCCGCCGGCGCACAGCCATACGGGGAACGAGGAGATCGTGTATGTGCTGGAGGGCGTGCTGCGCTATCGGGTGGGCGAGGAGACGCGGGACCTGAGGGCTGGGGAGCGGATGTATACGCCGAAAGGCTCCGTGCATGCCTTCAGCAATCCGCATGATGCTCCGGCGCGGGCGCTCATCATGCTGACGCCGGACATCGGGGCGCAATATTTCCGCGATGTCGCTGATGTCGTGACGGCGCCGGGCGGGCCCGATCCGGCGGCCATGGCGGCGGTCATGACGCGCTACGGGCTGGTGCTGGAGCGGCCGAAGCCGGCCTGAACGGCCGCGTTGACGCAGGCGCCGGGGCGGGACTCGCCCGGTATCGCCGCTTCTGATAGGCTGGCGGCGGGTGAGTCTTATCGAGGTGTGTGCATGCGCGCGCTGGTCCTTGCGGTCGCGGGGTGGATGCTTGCGGGCCCGGCCTGGGCGGCCGGCATGGCCGATTGCCAGCAGGAGAAGAACCCCGACCTGGCGATCAAGAGCTGCACCGCCATCGTCAAGAACACGAAGGAGACGGCGGCAAACCGCGCCCTCGCCTACTTCTATCGCGGGGTGGCGAATGCCGCGAAGCGGAAGTACGACGACGCCATCGCCGACTACACCGCGGCCGTGAAGCTCAATCCGGCCGATGCGCAGTCGTACAACAATCGCGGCAATCTCTACGACAGGAAGGGCGACAACGGCCGCGCGCTGGCGGACTACAGCAAGGCCATCCAGGCGAACCCGCAATACGGCCTGGCGTACAGCAACCGGTGCTGGAGCTATTACCTGGCGGGCGACTTCGCGCATGCGCTGGCCGACTGCAACCAGGCGCTCTCGCTCAATCCGAAGAACTCGCACGCCCTCGACAGCCGCTGCGCGGCTTACATCGGGCTGAAGAAGTACGACCAGGCGATCAAGGACTGCGGCCAGGCGATCGCGCTCGACCCGAACTACGGCTACCCCTACTTCCATCGCGGCGACGCCCTCTATCGCAAGGGGCAGCCCAAGCCGGCGCTGGCCGACTTCCAGATGGCGCAGCGCCTGATCCCCAAGGGCAACGCGGAGTACCAGGCGAAGGTGCAGAGCCGCATCAGCGACATCCAGGCCGGCAAGCCGGCGCCATCGAGTCCTTAACAGCAAGCGGCCGGCCGATCCGGCTGGCGGGACGTTCGGGGACCGCGGCGGCGAACGGCCGCGGCGGCGGCCGCCGGATTCCGAGCGCCGGCGCGTTCATAGGAGCAGGTGAAACCGACGCAGGATTTATCATGCTCGCTCGTCGTGCTCTGCTGGTGGGAAGCGTGGCGGTGGCGCTGGCTGCGGTGGTGCCGCAGGCCAACGCCGATGCCGACGTCTATGTGCGGATCGGGCCGCCGGCCCCCCGTTACGAGAGGATACCGCCGGCGCCGGTCGGGCCGCACCGCTGGGTGTGGGTGCCCGGCTACTGGCGCTGGTATGGGGGCAGCTATGTCTGGGTAGGCGGCCGCTATCTGCGGCGCGACCATGGCCATTGGCGGGCCGGTTATTGGGTGCACCGGCCGCGCGGCTGGGTATGGATCGGCGGCGGCTGGTACTGAGCGCCGGCCTGCCGCGGGCGGCCTAGCCGTCGAGCGCCTCGCGGATGCGCTGCGCCAGCTCCTGGCGGCGGTAGGGCTTGGAGAGCAGGCGCACGCCGAGGTCGAGCTGGCCGAGGCGGTGAACGGAATCCTCGGTGTAGCCGGAGGTGAAGAGCATCTTGAGCTCCGGCCGGCGGCGCTTGGCGGCGTCGGCCAGCTGCCGGCCGGTGAGGCCGCCGGGCATGACGACATCGGTGAACAGCAGGTCGATGGCGGCGTCGCTCGCCAGGATCGCCTGCGCCTCCGGCCCGTCGGCGGCCTCGAGCACGCGGTAGCCGAGGTCGCGCAGCTGCCCCAGCACGAAGGCGCGCACCTGGCCGTCGTCCTCCACCACCAGGATGGTCTCGCCGCCGCGCGGGTGCGCCGGGGGATGCGCGACGGCCGAGGCTTCGGCCGGCGCCGGCGCATCCGTCAGGCGCGGCAGGTAGAGCCGGACGGTCGTGCCGTGGCCGACCTCGCTGTAGATCTTCACATGGCCGCGCGACTGCTTGGCGAAGCCGTAGATCATGCTGAGGCCGAGGCCGGTGCCCTTGCCGACGCCCTTGGTGGTGAAGAACGGCTCGAAGGCGCGCTCCAACACCTCCGACGCCATGCCGGTGCCGGTATCGGTGACCGCCAGCATCACGTAGTCGCCGACGGTCACGTCGTTGTTGTGGGCGGCATAGTCGTCGTCGAGATGCACGTTCCGGGTCTCGATCATGAGCTTGCCGCCGCCGGGCATGGCGTCGCGGGCGTTGATCGCCAGGTTGAGCAGGGCGTTCTCGACCTGGCCGCGGTCGGCCGAGGCCGGCCAGAGATCGGCGCCTGGCCGCATCTCCACCTCCACCGGCTCGCCGAGCGCGCGGCGCAGCAGGTCCTCCATGCCGGTCAGCATGTGATTGCAGTCGAGCGGCGCGGCGATCAGGGTCTGGCGGCGGGCGAAGGCGAGCAGGCGGTGGGTGAGCGCGGCGCCGCGCTCGGCGGCGGCCAGCGCCTGCTCGATCGCCGGCCGCACCTCCTCGGGCAGGCGCTTCAGCTCGATGTCGAGGCGGCCGATGATGACCGTGAGCAGGTTGTTGAAATCGTGGGCAACGCCGCCGGTGAGCTGGCCGACGGCATCCATCTTCTGGGCCTGGTACAGCCGCGCCTCGGCCTCGCGCTGGTCGGTGACGTCGCGGCCGGAGGAGATGATGTGCAGCTCACCGTCCTGCATGAACGGCACGCCGTGCAGCTCGGCGATGCGGCTCCGGCCGTCCAGGCCCAGGATGCGCATCTCCGCGACCGGCACGCCCTGGCCCGTGGCCGTGGCGACGCGGGTGCGCTCGAGCGCGCGCTCGCGCTCGTCCGGATGCAGCAGGGAGAAGATCGAGCGGCCGAGCAGATCCTCCGGCCGCGCGGCGCCGAACAGGCGGGCGGCGGCGGGATTGGCGAACCGGATGGTGCCGCCGAGGTGGATCCAGATGCCTTCCTGCACGAGATCGACGATGCGCGCGAAGCGCTGCTCGGTCGCCTCCCGCTGCGCCTCGCTCTGCGCAAGCGCGAGCTCGGCGCGCTTCTGCTTGGCGACGTCGAGGTCGAAGCCGCCGATGCCGACGATCCGGCCATCGGCATCGCGGATCGGGAACTTGATGACGAGCGCCCACTCCAGCTCCGTGGTGTTGGGCATGCGCACTTCCGCCACCACGGGCTC
>DATIXH010000469.1:0-6449 GCA_035518775.1 Candidatus Acidiferrum sp. | reverse complement strand
GCTCGGCCACCAGTACTTCCGGCCCGCCATGGTTGCGCAAGACGATCGCGTCCGCCGCGATCGCCTCTGTTCGCATCGCCGGCGGCACCGCCGCGGCGCGCAGTCGCGCCCCGCCGCCGCGGCCGAGGAAGGCCGCAAGCGACTCGAACCCCGCGTCGTAGATGTCGCGGGCCACCAGGCCGGCCAGCTCGTCCTCGCGCCCGGGCGGCGTGCGGAAGGTCGAGCGCCATTCCCAGAAGGTTCGACCGCCATCGGTCACGCGCCGCAGCCGCACGGTCGCGACGTAGTCGAGCAGCGGGATCGGCGAGTCCAGGATGCAGTAGGTCAGGCTGAAGTCGCGATCGGACAGCGCGATCAGCTGCTCGCGCAGCTCGGCGCCATCGCGCAAGCGGAAGCGGCGGACGCAGCCCGGCTGATCGGGCGGCTGGCCGCCTTCGATCTCGCTGGTCGCGACCGCCGGATGCCAGAGGTGATGGCTGTTGAAATCGCGCAGCACGCGCCAGACCGCATCGATCGGCGCATCGATGATGGCGCTGCGCGTGATCGCGACCATGGTGGCGGCGTGCGGCTTTCGTTCAGGGCTTGGCGAACTGGCGCTTCAGGGCATCGAAGCCGGCCTTGAAGACGCCCTGGCCGATGAGCTCGTGCAGGTCGGCCTCGCGCGCCGGCTCGCAGTCGAACTCGGCCGTCCACTCGCAGAAGGTGCGGTTGCCGTCGGTGACGGGCACGAGGCGCATCGTCGCGAGATAGTTGGAAACGCCCATCGGACTCTCGAGGATGGCGTAAGTGCAGCTGTAGTCGTAATCGGAGAGAGCCAGCAGCCGCTCGCGGATCTGGCCGCCGTCGCGAGTGTGGAAGTTGCGGATGCAGCCCACCTTGTCGGCCGGCTGGTTGCCCTCGATCCGGCTGTCGGCGATGACCGGGTGCCATTTCGGCAGCCCGTTGAAGTCGCGCACACGATCCCACACGCGGTCGGCGGGCGCGTCGACGACGCTGGAGACGTAAATCTTGACCATCGGTGCCGTCCGCGCGCCCTATTTCTTGGACTCGGGATCCGGCACCGTCCCGCGCCCGAGCATGCCTGCGATGCCGGACCCGAAGGCGCCGCCCTCGATGCCCAGCTCCTTCAGCAGCGAGTCGATCAGGGGTGCCTGGGCACGGTAACGCAGCGCGCTGTTGACGATGCCTTCGGCGACGTTGGGCCGGGCGTCGCCGTTGCCCTCGCCCTGCGGCGCGCCGCCCCACAGACCGTCGACCTGCAGGATCTTGATGCCTTCGATCTTCTCCATCGGGCGTACGCTCTCGCGGATGATGCCCTCGAGCTTCTCGAGGAGCCGCAGCCGCATGGTGAGCTGCCGCGAATCCGGCGTCAGCGTGTTCTCCGCTTCGTTCATCTGCCGGACGCCCTCGGCCTCGACCTCGTGTCGCAGCTTGGCAACCGCGACCCGGATCTTCTCCGCATCGGCCTCCGCCTCGGCGACCGCACGGATGGCGTCACCCCGGTCGCCGGCCACCTGCTTCTCGGTCGCCGCGGCCAGGCGCTGGGCGATGCCCTGACGCTCGGCCTCCTGCGTGGCCAGGATGAGCTCGATGACCTTGCGCCGCTCGGCCACTTCGCGTTCGCGGGCGGAAAAGACGCGCTCCTCGGCGACGATCGCCTTCTCGCGCGCCGCGTCGGCCTCGGCCTGCGCCTCGGACTGCGCCTTCGACTGCTCGGCCACGGCGATGGCGCGCATCTGCTCGGCCAGCTCGATCAGCTTGCGGCGTTCGATCTCCAGCTGCTCGACGTCGCGCTCCCGACGGATGCGCTCCTCGTCCACCGCCCGCTCCGAGGTGATGCGCGTGCGCTCGACCTCCTCGCGGGCCTTCTGCTCGTTCAGCTCGATCTGGCGCCGGCGCTCGATCTCCAGCGCCTGCACCGTGCGTTCGCGGTTGATCCGCTCCTCCTCCACGGCACGTTCGGTGTTGATGCGCATCTGCTCGATCTCCTGGCGCGCCTGCAGCTGCGCCTGCTCGGCGTCGCGCTCACGGGCGGCGCGCTCGCGCGCGAGCTCGGCGCGCTGCGCGGCCCGCCGGACCTCGACCTCGCGCTCCTGCTCGAGCCGGGCGTATTCGCTGTCGCGATCGATCTCCAGGCTCATCTTCTCGGTTTCCAGATTCTTGTTGCGAATCTGGACCATGGTGTCCTGCTCAATATCGTTGCGGATTTTCTTGCGGCGCTCGATCTGGTCGGTGAGCCTGGTCAGGCCTTCGGCGTCGAACGCGTTCGAGGGGTTGAAGAACTCCATGTTGGTCTGGTCGAGGTTCGTCAGCGACACGGATTCCAGCTCGAGCCCGTTCTTGAGCAGATCGTCGGAAACCGTGGCGCGCACCTTCTGCATGAACGCACTGCGTTTCTCGTGCAATTCCTCCATCGTCATCTCGGCGCCCACCGAGCGGAGGGCATCGACGAACTTGCCTTCGATCAGCTCGCTCAAGGCCTCCGGGTGCATCGTGCGCTGGCCCAGCGTCTGGGCGGCGACCGCGATCGAACTGGTCGTTTCCTGCACGCGCACGTAGAACTCGGCTATCACGTCGACCCGCATGCGGTCGCGGGTGATGATCGCGGTCTCGCGACCGCGCCGCACCTCCAGGCGCAGCGTATTCATGTTCACGGGGATGACCTCGTGGATGATCGGCAACACGAAGGCGCCGCCGTTCAAGACGACTTTCTGACCACCGAACCCTGTTCGCACGAACGCGATCTCCTTCGACGATCGGCGGTAGAGCCAGTGCAGCAGCCACACCACGATCGCGATCACGATGACCGCGATCACGATCAGGACGATGATGGACCCAACGATTTGCCAAGACATGGCGACCTCCCGGAACTCTTCCTATTCTTCTGCGCCCGCCCTCAGGTCCGGGCGCCGATCTGCTTGAATCTTCGCGTCTGCTCCGTCAGCGCCGCCTCCACCGGCAAGCGCTCCATGCTGGAGGCGCCGTAGAAGCCGTGGCACTCGGGGCAGGATTTCAGGATGAAGGCGGCGTCCTCCGGCGTGGCGATCGGGCCGCCATGGCAGAGGACGATGACGTCCTTGCGCACCTTCCTTGCCGCGGCGGCGGCGGCATCGATCGCGGGGACGCAGTCCTTCAGCGTCAAGGCCGTCTCGGCGCCGATCGAGCCGCCGGTCGTCAGGCCCATATGGCTGACGACGATGTCGGCGCCGGCCTCGGTCATCGCGGCCGCCTCGTCGGCGTTGAAGACGTAGGGCGTGGTCAGCAGATCGAGCGCGTGCGCCCGGCGGATCATGTCGATCTCCAGCCCGTAGCCCATGCCGGTCTCCTCGAGGTTCTTCCGGAACACGCCGTCGATCAGCCCGACCGTGGGGAAGTTCTGCACGCCGGAGAAGCCGAGATCGGCCAAGCGCCGCAGGAAGGGATCGAGCAGCAGGAACGGATCGGTGCCGTTCACGCCGGCGAGCACGGGCGTGCGTTTCACGACCGGCAGAACCTCGGACGCCATCTCGACCACGATCTCGTTCGCATTGCCGTAGGCCAACAGCCCGGCCAGCGAGCCGCGGCCGGCCATGCGGTAACGGCCGGAGTTGTAGATGACGATCAGGTCGATGCCGCCCGCTTCCTCGCACTTTGCGGACAGGCCGGTACCGGCGCCGCCGCCGATGATCGGCTCGCGCCGGGCGATCATGGCCTGGAATTTCTCGAGGATGGTCTTGCGGGTGATGCGGGGCATGACGTGGTCCTACTCCGCCGCGGCGCGCGACTCGAGGTTGGCGATCTCGCGGAAGTTCGCCGCCAGCGCCTCGGAGAATGCGGGATCGTTGATATGCAGCGGCAGCCGGATGAGCTTGCGGTTGGCGGCCGGCTTGAACGTCTGCTCGATCGCCGTGAAGAGCGCACGGTCGGCGGCCGGATCGTGGAACGGCTGGCCCGGCGCATCGATGCCGGACACGCCGCCCTCCGGGATCAGGAACCGCACCGGGCCTTCGCAGCGGTTCAGCCGTTCGGCGATCCAGCGGCCCATGGCCGCATTCTCCTCCGCGGTCGTGCGCATGAGCGTGACCTGCGGATTGTGGACGTGCAGCTTGCGGTTCCGGTACTTCTCCGGAACCGTGTCCAAGGCCCAGAAGTTGACCATGTCGAGAGCGCCGCAGGAGCCGACGTAGGGCACGCGCCGGCGGATGATCGCGCCGAGGCGGTCCTCCCCGGCGCTCATCACGCCGCCCATATGCAGGTCGGCGATCTCGGTCGTGGTGGCGTCGATGACGCCGGTGAGCAGGCCGGAATCGACCAGCTTCTCCATCGACTGGCCGCCGGTGCCGGTGGCATGGAAGACCACGCAGTCGTAGTCGGTCTCCAGCAGCCGCATCGCCGCCTGCACGCAGGGGGTGGTCAGGCCGAACATGGTGAGGCCGATGGCGCGCTTGCTGTCGGAGCGCTCGCGCCGCGGCAGTCCGATCATGCCGGCCAGCGCATGCGCAGCGTTGGTTAGCACGCGCTCGGAGATGCGGTTGATGCCGGAGACATCGGTGACCGAATACATCATGCAGATGTCGGTGGCGCCGACATAGCGCTTCACGTCGCCGGAGGCGACCGTCGACACCATCACCTTCGGCAGGCCGACCGGCAGGCGGCGCATCGCCGGCGTGACCAGCGCCGTGGCGCCGGAACCGCCGGCGCCGATGACGCCGCCGATGTCGCGCCGGGTGGCGATGAAGCGCTCGAGCGCCTCCGCCATCGCGGCCACCGCGGAGCCGCGATCGCCGGTGAACACGGCGGCCTGGCCGCGCGGATGATGCCGCGCCACTTCGATCGGGCTGATCGTGGCCGGTGAAGGCTTGCCCGAGGAGGATACGTCGACGGTCACGGTCCGCACGCCCAGGCGCTCGAGGCAGGACCGGATGAAGGTGAGCTCGCGGCCCTTGGTGTCGAAGGTGCCGATGACGTAGGCGCAGCGCGCCAGGCCGGCCGCGACCGGGATCTGCAGCGTCGGCGACTCCGCGGCGGCCTCGGCCGGACGCATCGCCTCCTCGGCGATCGTTGCCCCATCGCCATCGGCCGCGTCCGCGCTGACGCCCCAGCGGTTCGGCGGCCGGCGCGGCGCAGAGGACGGAATCTGCGTTTCCGGCGGGCCTGCCTCGGCGAGGCCTTCCTGCGACCGCCGCACCTGGAACCAGCGCGGCGGCTCGGGCGCCGCCAGCTCGGCTTCTTCCGCAGCATCCGATTCGTCGCTGCCCTGGCGGACGCCGAGCAGGCGCTGCCGCAAGTCCTCGTCGGCCGCCAGCTCGGCGGCCGGCATGGTGCGGGCGATGCGGCCGTTGACCATGACGGCCACCTCGTCGGCGACCTCGGTCGCCACGCCGAGATTCTGCTCGACCAGGAGGACCGAGAGCTCGCCGCCCGCCGTGAGCTGCCGCAAGATCTGCTCGACCTGCTCGACGATGATCGGGGCCAGGCCCTCGCTCGGCTCGTCCATCACCAGCAGCCGCGGGTTGACGAGCAGGGCACGCGCGATCGCCAGCATCTGCTGCTCGCCGCCCGAAAGCTGCGCGCCGCCATTGCGCCGCCGTGCGGCCAGGGCCGGGAACGTCTCGTAGATCCGTTCGGTGGTCCACGAGCCCTTGCCGCCGCGCCCGGCCAGGCGCAGGTGCTCGTCCACGCTCAGGGAAGGCCAGACGCGCCGCCCCTGCGGGACGTAGCCGATGCCGCGGGCGGCGATCGCATGCGGGCGCTGGGCCAGCAGCTGTTCGCCGCTCAGGAGGATGCTGCCGCGCGCGGCCGGCACCAGCCCCATCACGGCGTTGCACAGCGTCGTCTTGCCCATGCCGTTGCGGCCGACGAGGGCGAGGACGCCGTGGTCGAGGCGCAACGATACACCCTGCAGTACATGGCCCTGGCCGTAGTAGACGTGCAGGTCGTCGATCGACAGCATCGGATCGTGGCGCGCCGCCCTGCTCTCAGCCATGGCGCGCGCCCCCGAGATAGATCGCCTGCACCTCGGGATCGGACTCGATCTCCGCCGGCGTGCCCTGCTTGAAGATGCGGCCCTGATGCATGACCGTCACCCTGTCGGCGACCCGCAGGGCGACATCAAGGTCATGCTCGATGATGATGTAGCCGATATGCTTGGGCAGCCCGCGCAGCAGCGCGATGAGGTGACGGCGCTCGACCGGCGAGAGGCCGGCCGCAGGTTCGTCGAACAGGATCACACGCGGCGCGCCGGCGAGGGCCAGGCCGACTTCGAGCTGCCGCTGCTGGCCGTGAGAGAGGTCGCCCACGGGCGTGTCGATCACCGCGGTCAGCCCCGCGAGGCTCGCCAACTCGCGGGCACGGACCATGTTGGGATGGGTGTCCGCAGGCCGACGCAGGGCGAAGCGGCCGCGCGTCACGCCGCAGGCCGCCAGGAACAGGTTGTCGGCAACGCTGAGGCTGCGGAACAGGATGGAGCT
>DATIXH010000468.1:0-5422 GCA_035518775.1 Candidatus Acidiferrum sp. | reverse complement strand
CGGCGCGCCATTCGCTGCCAACGCGTCGACCACGGTCTTGCTGACGGGCGGGACGACCAGCACCAGCTCGCTGCCCTCGGCCTCGACCATCTTCACGATGTCCATCAGCTCCTGCCAGTGCGCGGGATCGAGCGGCGTGTGCACGTTGAACTTGTTGTGCTCGTGCGTCTCCAGGATGCGCGCCAGCGTCCGCTTGAAGTGGCGGTCGATGTGCACCTCGCGTCCGCGGAGGTTGCCGCCATAGTCGTAGGCGCCGTCGCGGTCGTAGCCGGCGTGGTCGTAGATCGCGGCCACGCCGATGCCCGCCGGCTTGAAGCCGGGCGACAGCGCGGCGGTGATGAAATCGCCGACCCCGACCTTGCCCTGGGCGATCCACTGGAAGGGCTGCGCCAGCTGCACCAGCGAGAGCGGCCCGACCGTGTCGGGCTGCAGGTCGACCGCCTCCTCGGTGCGCGCCGAGTTGAACCACCAGAAGTCGATGGTGAGGATGATCAGCTTCGGCTTGTGCATTGCGAACATCGCCTGCAGCAGCGAGCGGATCTGCGCCATATCGCGCATCGAGCCCATGTTGACCATCGAGCTCGTGAAGCCGTGCCGCACGAACTGGATGGCGCGCGACGAGCCCACGATCGCCACGTCCGGCTGCCGCTGCCTGTAGAGCGCCAGCTTGTAGGGCACGGGCCGGAAGAACAGGGCCGAGCCGAACGGCACGTCCTCGCTCGCCTGCCGCGCCGCCGCCTGGCTCGGCGGGATCGTGTCGCCGGTGCGCGTCAGGAACAGATAGGACATGCCCATCAGCGCCAGCAGCACCGCGCCGGTGAGCGCGAAGGCGAGGTTGTAGGCCAGCAGCCGGCGGCGCGGCCGTGCGACGATGCCCGGCGCGCTCGCCGCCGTCCCTGCGATGTCTTCCAGCTTCAGCGCCATGGCCCGGTTCTATCGTGCATCAGAACTGAAAATACAGGAACTCGGAGCGCCAGCCGAGGATGGCGATGAGGCCGCAGCCGGCAATGGCGCCGACGGCGATCCCCGTCCAGGGCTGCGGCCGCCACTGCAGCAGGCGTAGGATCGCGGGCAGGTGGCGCAGCTCCATCGTAGGCAGCAGCGCCGGCCGGTAGCGCCGGAAGATGTCGATCACGTTCGGCATCAGCACGGCGACCGCGGCGGTGGCGACGAGCAGCGGGAACCCGTCATGCACGAGGTCCTCGAAGGCCCCGGGCGCGCCCTGCTGCAGCCCGGCCATGCTGGCGAGGATCGCGCGCGCGGTCGCGAAGTCGGCGGCGCGGAAGAACACCCAGGCCACGACCACGGCCAGCATCGTCACCAGCCAGCCCAGCAACTTGCGGATCCGCAGGTCCCACGGATTGGTCGCCGCCGGCACGGCCAGCGTCCAGAGACGGTGGATCACCAGATAGAGTCCGTGCAGCCCGCCCCACAGCACGAAGGTCCAGCCGGCGCCGTGCCAGAGTCCGCCGAGCAGCATGGTGATCATCAGGTTCGCCACCTGCCGCGCCCGCCCGCGCCGGTTGCCGCCGAGGGGGATGTAGAGATAGTTGCGCAGGAAGCGCGACAGCGTCATGTGCCAGCGCCGCCAGAAGTCGGCGATGTCAGTGCTGCGGTAGGGCGAGTAGAAGTTCACGGGCAGTCGGATGTTGAACAGCCGCGCCAGCCCGATCGCCATGTCCGAATAGGCCGAGAAGTCGAAGTAGAGCTGCAGGCTGTAGGCGAGCGCCGCCGCCCAGGCCTCGTAGGGCAGCAGCAGCGTGCCGCTCGCCGCCGCGTTGAACATCGGGCTCGCGATCTGCGCCAGTCCGTCCGCGATCACCGTCTTCTTGAACAGCCCGATCGAGAAGATCGCGAGCCCGAGCGTGAGGTTGAGCGCGCGCGGCCGCAGCAGCGCCGCCGACTGTAGCTGCGGCATGATCTCGTTGTGGTGGACGATCGGCCCGGCGATCAGCTGCGGGAAGAAGGTCACGAACAGGCAGTACTCGCCGAAGCCGTAGCGCGGCGCCTTGCGCTTGTAGCTGTCGACCAGATAGGCGATCTGTTGGAAGCTGTGGAAGGAGATGCCGAGCGGCAGGATGATCTTGCCGACCGACCAGGCCGGCCCGCCCGCCTCGCGCAGGATGTCCAGGATGAAATAGGTGTATTTGAAGTAGCCGAGCACCACCAGCATGGTGCCGACGCCGAACACCGTCAGCAGCAGCCGCGTCCGCGGCGCGAGATCCGGGCGCGCCAGCTGCCGCCCGAGCGCGAAATTGAACACCACTTCGGCGAGGATGAGCAGCAGGTACCAGGCACTCCACCAGCCATAGAAGAACATGGACGCCGCCGACAGATAGGCGACGGCCAGCGGCCGGCTGCCGCGGCGCGAGATGAGGAAGAATCCGATGACGGCGATCGGCAGGAAGCCGAAGACGAATTCGAACGAGTTGAACAGCATGCGGGCGGGAGCATCCCCTCATCGCGCCGGAGGCGGGCGGAGTATAGCCGCGCGCCCCGTCGGAACAAGGATTACGGCCCTGGCTGTCTTCGCATGCATTTGCTTGTCGCCCCCGCGAAAGCGGAGGTCCAGAGCCTGCCCCGCACTTGATGCGGGGCGAGCGACCAAGCGGATGCCTTGGATGCCGCTCTCGCGGGCGTGACGAGACGAGAGAATTAGCCGAGAAGCCGGCGCGCTATCGGAACAGCTGGTCCCCCAGGTCGTCCTCGCCCTCGGGCGTGAGGCGGTCGGAGACGGTGAGGATCATGTCGACGGTCTTGCCGTCGCGCGCGAGCGGCAGCGCCAGCCGCATGTAGGTGCGCGCCTGCCCGCCGTAGCGCAGGGTGATTCGATGGGCCGACGGCTTGCCGCTCTCGGCGACCTCCGCGAAGTGCCGGCGCAGCAGCGCGGCGTGGAAGTCGGGCTTCACGTCGTCGATGGTGCGGCCCGTGAGGTCGGCGCCGTAGCGCTCGGCGATGGTGGTGCCGTCCAGCCGGTAGCGGAAGGTCAGCGGATAGCGTTCGACGTCGAGCAGGCAGATCAGGCCCAGGGCCCAGGGGAAGTCGAGGGGATCGATGTCCCCGCGCGCCGGCAGCTGTTCCCCCCGACATTTGCTCAGCCAATAGTCATGCATCCGACTCAGCGTCTCTGACGGGATCTCCGTCAGCGGCAGCCGGGTTGCGGCGACGCCGTCTTGCATGGCCTTACGCACCGGGTAGGGGGGGAGGGCGAATACATGGCTACTATTCATGTGGGCACTCTGACGGGAGCCGCAACAGCCTACTGTGATCGGAATCACAGTCTTCCAATTTCCCGCCGAAAATGAGGCGGCGCCGCGGCGTCCTCGCGGCGGCTGATTAAGTTCCCATTAACCTTAGTTGACGATTAACGGAGGCCGAGGGTCGCGCGCAGCGCCTCCACGACCCGTTCGACATCGTCGTCCGCCATGCCCGGAAACAGCGGCAGGCTGAGGCAGCGCGCATAGTAGGACTCCGCTCCAGGCAGCGTGAGCGCACCGTAGCGGCGGCGATAGTAGGGCTGGGCATGCACGGGAATGTAGTGCACCTGCGTGCCGATGCCGCGCTCGCGCAGCGCCGTCATCACCTGCGCGCGCGTCCGCCCGGCGGCGGCGAAATCGACGAGCGCGCTGCACAGATGCCACGCCGGCTCGCAGTCGCTTGGCGCCGGCGCCAGCCGCACCAGCGGCGCCAGCGGCGCCAGCACTTGGCGGTAGCGCTCGAGCAGGGCGCGCCGCCGCGCCGCGAAACGATCGAGTTTCTTGAGTTGGCTGAGCCCGAGCGCGCAGTGGATGTCGGTCGCCCGGTAGTGATAGCCGGGCTCCGGCATCTCATAGTACCAGGGGTTCGGCGTGCCGTCGGCGTCGAAGGCGAGATCGCGATTCGCGAACGTCGCGGGATCGCGCGTCATGCCGTGGCTGCGGAAGCGCGCCAGCCGCTCGCGCAACTCCGGATCGTTGGTGGTGATGGCGCCGCCCTCGCCCATGGCGATCGTCTTGACCGGGTGGAACGAGAACACGGCCATGCGGCTGTAGCCGCAGTCGCCGACCGGCGTGCGCGGCTGGTTGCCCGGCCCGTAGCTGGCGCCGATCGCGTGCGCCGCGTCCTCCACCAGTGCCAGGCCGTGCCGCTCCGCGACCGCCGCGATCGCCGCCAGGTCGACCGTCCGTCCGCCGAAATGCACGGGCAGCACGACCTTGGCCTTGCCCTCGGCGCGCGCGATCGCGGCCTCGAGCGTCGCCGGCGTCAGCAGCGCCGTATCAGGATCGACATCGGCGAACACGACCTCGGCGCCGACATAGCGCGCGGCATTGGCGGTCGCGAGAAAGGTGATGCTCGGCACGATCGCGCGCTCGCCCTCCTTGAGCCCGAGCGCCATCATGGCGAGATGCAGCCCGGCCGTGGCGCTGCCGCAGACCACGGCATGCTTCGCCTGCGTGCGCGCCGCCAGCGCCGCCTCGAAGGCCTCGACCGCCGGACCGGTCGTCAGCCAGTCGCCGCGCAGCACCGCCGCCACGGCCGCGATGTCGTCCTCCTCTATCTGCTGCCGGCCATAGGGCAGAAAGCGCTGCGGACTTTCACTCACGCGTTGGATCTCCAGCCGATGCAGGGGCGGCCCCGCGTGGCCGCCTGCGGCCGGAGGATCGGGGTCAAAATCCGGACTCCCGCAGCATCTTGTTCAGCCCGTCGACGTCGAGCCACTGCTTGTTGGTGTCGCTGGCATAGCGGAAGCCGTCGGCCACCCGCGCCGCGCCGTCCTCGGCGAAGGAGCGCCGCTTCCACCAGTGGAACATCGGCTCGATGACGTAGCGGTCCGGCAGCTCGACGGTCGAGCGCGAATCGTCCTCGGTCACCATCACCTCGTGCAACTTTTCCCCCGGCCGGATGCCGACGATCTTGTGCGGCAAGTTGGGCGCCATCGCCTTGGCGAGGTCGACCATGCGCATGCTCGGGATCTTCGGCACGAAGATCTCGCCGCCGCGCGTGAGGCCGAGGCAGGAGAGCACGAACTCCACCCCCTGGTTGAGCGTGATCCAGAAGCGCGTCATGCGTTCGTCCGTGAGCGGCAGGCTGTCGGCCTTCTTGGCGATGAGGTCGCGGAACAGCGGCACCACGCTGCCGCGCGAGCCGATGACGTTGCCGTAGCGCACCACCGCGAACAGGATGTCGGTCGTGCCCGAGAGATTGTTGCCGGCGACGAAGATCTTGTCCGAGGCGAGCTTGCTGGCGCCGTAGAGGTTGATCGGGTTGGCGGCCTTGTCGGTCGAGAGCGCGATCACGCGCTGCACCCGGTTGCGGATCGCCGCCTGCACGATGTTCTCGGCGCCGATGACGTTGGTGTGGATGCACTCGAACGGGTTGTACTCGGCCGTCGGCACCTGCTTCAGCGCCGCCGCGTGGATCACGTAGTCGACCCCGCGCATGG
>DATIXH010000467.1:0-2192 GCA_035518775.1 Candidatus Acidiferrum sp. | reverse complement strand
TCGACATCGCTCAGCCACGGCGCCGCCCATAGTCCCTGCAGCGCCCAAGCGGTCCCGATCGTCGTGGCCGAAAGCGGCGCCAATCGCCAAAACCGCGAATCGGCGTAGATCTCCCGCAACCCGGCGAATGGCCGACGGTCGTTGATTGAAGATGCCGGTGCCGCGTCGGGGACGAGAAGATAGACGATCGCGGCGATTGCTGTAGCTGCCATGGCAAGCCACTCAAACAGATCGCGCCAGCCCATCCAGGACAACGCCCACTCGGCGGGCGTTGTCGCGGTCACGGCGCCCAGTCCGCCGAGCATGACCATGCAACCGTTGACGAGCGCGACACGCTCCTTGGGGAACCAGAGGACTGTCGCTTTCAGGCCCGCCGTCAAGGCGGCGGCGACGCCAAGCCCGATCAGGGCGCGGCCGGCCAGAAGGGAGAGGAAGCCGTCGGAGGCACCAAACACTGCCGCCCCGCCGGCTGCGAACACCAGCACTACGGCTTGAACCTGGCGAGGGCCATAACGGTCCAAGAAGACGCCGATTGGTATTTGCGCGACGGCAAAAGTCAGAAAATAGGCAGAGGTGAGCAGACCAAGACTGGACGGGGAAAGTCCGAACTCGGCTGTCAGCGGGCCAGCAATCAGCGCGCTGATAGTTCGAAACAGATAGGACAAGTAGTAGCAGGCGGCGAACGGCAGGAAAACTCGGAGAACGAGCCGCCAGCCTGAGGCTTGAGCTCCAGCCGGTGGGCACGTGCCTTGCTGGTCGCCCTGCCCCGCCGTTTCCCGCACCCCCTCAGGGTGGCCGGCTTGCCGCATGTCGCTATCGGCTGGCGGCGCGGACGAAATCGGCACGGCGGCTGCCGATTCCGACGATCTCGCCCGGGTGTTCCGATTTGATCTCGCCCAGGATTCCGAGATGATCTCGCCCACCATTCCGATATGATCTCGCCCGGGGCGGAGGCGGTTCTGGCTGCTTGGTTTCTGGCATCGGCGAAGCCGCGAGGTCAATCTTGAATCGCGACTCGATGTTCTTGTTTTCTTTTGTTGCTGCTTCTGCTGTGGGCATGTGGGCAACGCCCTTTGCGTTGTCCAAGCGCAGCGGCATGTCCACAGCGCCACGGGCTCAGGCCTTGCGGCCGGGCTTGCGGGTCCGCCGCAGGCTCTCACCGTTGAGGTCGATCCGGTGGGCGTTATGGACCAGGCGGTCGAGGACGGCGTCGGCATAGGTGGGATCGCCGATCAGGGCGTGCCACTGATCGACGGGGAGCTGGCTGGTGACGATGGTGGAGCGGCGGCCGTAGCGATCCTCGAGAATCTCCAGGAGGTCGTGGCGGGCCGCGGCGTCGAGCGGCTCGAGGCCCCAGTCGTCGAGGATGAGCAGATCGACGCGGCCGAGGGCGCGCAGGATGCGGGGATGGCGGCCGTCGCCGCGGGCCAAGGCGAGATCGGTGAACAGCCGCGGGACGCGCTGGTAGAGCACGGATCGATTGTCGCGGCAGGCCTTGTTGCCGAGCGCGGAGGCGAGCCAGCTCTTGCCGACGCCGGAGGGTCCGCAGATCAGAAGGTTGGCGTGGTCGTCGATCCATTGGCCTTCGACCAGCGCCGTCAGCAGGCTGCGGTCGAGGCCGCGCGGGGTGCGGTAGTCGATGTCCTCGACGCAGGCCTGCTGGCGCAGCTTGGCGTATTGCAGCCGCTTCGACAGCCGCTTGTCACGTCGCAGCGAAGCTTCGCGCTCCAGCAGCAGCGCAAGCCACTCGGCGTGGCCGAGGCTTGCGGCGTCGCCGCCGGCCTCGATGTCGGCGAAGGCCTTGGCCATGCCGTGCAGGCCGAGCGCGTGGAGTTGATCGAGAGTCGGATGATTGAGCAAGACGTGATCTCCTAATTGTAGTAGCGCGGCCCGCGGATGTTGGGATGGAGGATCGGCGCATCGTCCGCGGGCCGCTTTTGCGAAGGACGCCGATCGAGATTGTTGGCGAGGATGGATTTGACCGAGCCGTAGGTGCGTGCGCCGATGTCGATCGCCCGCATGGCCGCGGCATCGAGCCGCTCATGCCCGTAGGAACGGACGAGCCGGAGGATGCCGAGGCAGGCGCGGAAGCCCTGCTCGGGATGCGCGCGCTCGTCGAGGATCAGGTCGCACAGCGCCGCGGTGGCAGGCCCGATCACGACGGCCTCCTTGCGGATGCGCTCGATGGTCCA
>DATIXH010000466.1:0-4305 GCA_035518775.1 Candidatus Acidiferrum sp. | reverse complement strand
GTGGGCCCCTCCGGCTGCGGCAAGAGTACGCTGCTGCGCACGATCGCCGGCCTGGAGCAGGCTGACGGCGGCACGATCGAGATCGGCGGGCGGGTGGTGAACTACATGCGGCCACGCGACCGCGACATCGCCATGGTGTTCCAGAACTACGCGCTCTATCCTTACATGAACGTGTACGAAAACATCGCTTTCGGCCTGAGGGCGCGTCGCACGCCGTCGGCCGAGATCGATCAGCGCGTGCGGCGGGCGGCCGACATGCTGGCGATCTCCAGCCTCCTGGACCGGCTGCCGCGGCAGCTCTCCGGCGGCCAGCGCCAGCGCGTCGCCATCGGCCGCGCCATCGTTCGCAACGCACGCCTGTTCCTGTTCGACGAGCCCCTGTCCAACCTGGACGCCCAGCTGCGCGACGAGATGCGCAGCGAGATCAAGCGACTGCACCAGGAGATCGGCACGACGATGATCTATGTCACGCACGACCAGATCGAGGCGATGACGCTCGCCGACCGGATCGTGCTGCTGAGGGACGGCCAGATCGAGCAGCAGGGCACGCCGCTCGACCTATTCGAGCGGCCGGCCACCCGCTTCGTCGCCGGCTTCCTCGGCTCGCCCAAGATGAACTTCGTGCCGGCCAAGCTGGTCGAAGCGGGCGGCGCCGTGACGCTGGAGATCGGAAACGGCAACGCGCTGGCCCTTCCCGCTAGCGGGCGCGCACGCTACGGCGCGGCGATCGGCCGAGACGTCATTCTCGGCATCAGGCCCGAGCATATGTCGCGCGCGCAGAACGGCCTGCAGACCAACGGGCATGCGCACCTCGAGACCACGGTGGAGCTGATCCAGCCGACGGGATCGCGCACCTACATCACCTTTGCCCTCGGCGGAACATCGGTCATGGCGGAGGTCGAGCCGCATGACGTGCAGAAGCCGGGCGAGCCGATTGCGGTCGATCTGGACCTCAATCGAGCAGTCCTCATCGACCCCGAAACGAGTAGGGTAATATGATGCTTGCCTGAACGACGATAACAACTACCAGAACTGAGGAGGATCAGCGATGAATAGGGAACGCGAGCGGCGGGAGATCGAGGCAGGCCTGGTCGAGGAAGTGGAAGCCTGGCTGCGAGGAGATTCATCTCGACGGGAGGCCTTGAAGTGGGCGCTTAAGCTCGGAGCACTGGGGGCGTTGCCTGCATCGATGCTCTCAAGCAGCGTGGCCTGGGCAGCGGCCGAATTGGCCGACCCCAGCACGCCGCTCGGGCAGGCTCAGGCGGCAGCCATGAAGGCCTCGACAGAGGGGCCTGCGGACGGCTCCGCCTATCGGGCCGTGCAGGCCGCGAAGAAGTTCAGCGGCACCACCATCAACATGGTCTATGAAGAGCAGCTGCAGGCGCTGGAGCCGCGGAACTATTCCGGCCCGGTCTGGCAGGACTTGACGGGCATCAGCTCAAACGTCATCGAGCTGTCGCACCCCGACCAATACTCGAAGCCGATCGCCGAGCATTTCGCCGGCTCCGGCGCCTACGACATCCTCGACATCGAGCCGGCCTGGATTCCGGCCATGGCCGAAGGCGGCGTGATCGCGCCGATCGACGACTATCTGGCGAAATACGCCAATCCCGCCGACATGGCGGACTATCACCCGCTCTACAGCGCGATGACGACCTACAAGGGCAAGACCTGGGGCTTTTTCGACGACGGCGACGTCTTCATGCTCTACTACCGCAGGGACGTCTTCGAGGACCAGAAGCTGAAGGACGCCTACAAGGCGAAGTTCAATCAGGAATTCCGCGTGCCGCAGGGCTGGGACGAGTACTCGCAGGTCGCCCAGTTCATCACAGATCAGCTGGCGCCGAACATCTACGGCAGCGCCCATTTCCGGAAGTTCGGCGGGCCCGGGAACCAGTTCTCGTTCCTGCAGCAATATCGCTCGAACGGCGGCACCTTCTTCGACGACCAGTCGATGCGGGCCAAGCTCGACTCCGACGCCGGCATCAAGACGCTGCAGCAGATGATCGCCGCCAACAAGGCCTCGATGCCCGGCAACAACGAGATGGACGCCGTGGCGGTGTGGGTCGCCTGGCTGCAGGGTAAGGTGGCCATGATCTTCTCGTGGCCGCCCTCGGGCCGCCTGTCGGCGGGCTATGCGCAGAGCGACAAGGCGATCAACTTCGTGCCGAAGTCGACGGTCGCCGACAAAGTCGGCTATGCCGTGATGCCCGGCAAGAACGGCGAGCATGCCTCGGGATATGTCAAGGCGCTCACCTCCGATTCACCGAACGCCGAGGCGGCCTACCTGTTCATGCAGTGGGCGACCTGCCCGCCCGTCTCGCTCGCGCGCACGATGGTGCCCTATGCGCTGCGCGATCCCTACCGGCTGTCGCACTACAAGTCGCCCCTCTATCGGGCGCTGTGGCCGAATGCCAAGGACTATCTGATCGGCCTGAACAACGCGGCCAACAACGCGGTGATCGACATGATCATGCCGGGCTGGCAGGACTATGCGCTCAGCATCGACCGCATGTGCACGGCGGTGTGGGCCGGCGACGACCCCAAGGCTTCCCTGCAGAAATGCGGGGCAGAATGGGACTCCACGACCGACAAGCTGGGCGTCGACAAGCAGCGCGACGCCTATCAGCAGTTCAAGAAGCTTCCCGGTGCCTATGCCGACAATACGATCGAGAAGCTGGGCAAGGCCGTGACGATCGACTGACGCAGAGCGGATGCCGAGATGGCCGGCGCCGGAGCGTCGGCCATCTCCGGTCGGGCGGCGGTGATGGCGCGGAACGCGACAATGAACGGCGCGGGCGTGGCACGCAGGAGAGTCCGTGCGCGCACCTGGTCGGCCTGGAGCGACCGCCACTTCAAGTGGCTGCTGGTCGCCCCTGCGGTGATTCTCATCCTGGCCCTCACCGTTTACCCGCTGGTCTATTCGGTGTGGGTCGCCTTCGTGAATTTCGATTTCCAGATCCCCGGCCATGACTTCGTGGGGTTGCAGAACTTCGAGCATGTCGTCGAGGATCCGGTCGCCCGCTGGTCGTTGCTGACGACTGCGTTTCTCTCGGTGTCCAGCGTCGTGATCGAATTCCTGCTCGGCCTCGGACTCGCCATGGCCATGACGAAGATATTTACGGGCCGCGGCGTGATCATGCTGATCCTGATCGTGCCGCTGTTCGTCAGCCCCGTCGTGGTCGGCCAGATCTGGTCGTTGCTCCTGCAGAAACCCTATGGGCCGTTCGACTATCTCGTCGGTCAGTTGTTCGGACCGACCGACGTCAGCTGGCTCACGGGCAATCCCTGGAAGTACGTCTCGCTGATCGTCGGTGACGTCTGGCAGTGGACGCCGTTCATGTTCGTGATCCTGCTGGCGGGCCTGACCTCCGTCTCGCCCGAACTCTACGAGGCGGCCGAGCTCGACGGCGTCTCGCGCTGGCAGATCTTCTGGAACATCACCCTGCCGCAGATCGCGCCGCTGATCCTGATCGCCATAACCTTCCGGCTGCTCGACGCCGTCAAGCTGTTCGACATCATCTTCATCATGACCGGCGGCGGCCCCGGCACGAGCACCTATACGACATCGTTCTATCTCTACCAGACGGGATTCCAGCACTTCCACCTAGGCCAGGCCACCGCCGGCAGCTGGATCTTCCTGATTCTCACGGCCGTGCTGATCATGTTCCTGGTCCGGCGCATGCTGCGCCCGGAGCGCGCCTGATGCCGTCCGGCAAGCGTGCGCGTCGTCGGAGGCAGGGAGCCCTGTCGTTCGACAATCTCGTCCGTATCGTCTACCTCGGCGCGTTTCTCATCTTTCTGCTGGCGCCGCTTTATTGGGCTGTCATAACCGCGATCAAGCCGGTCGACGACTACATGACGATCCCGCCGGTCTGGTTTCCGGAGCACCCGACCCTCGTGCATTTCACGGCCGCGATGTTCACCTATCGGGGACTCGTCGGCCTGATCAACAGCGCCGTCGTCTCGGTCGCGGCCACGGCGCTGTCGGTGTTGCTGGGCACGCTGATGGGCTACAGCTTCGCGCGCTTCAACACCGGCGGGCAGCATCTCTCGTTCTGGGTGCTGTCGCAGCGCTTCCTGCCGCCGATCGCCGTGGTGCTGCCGATCTTCCTCATCTATCGCGGCCTCAAGCTGCACGACACCCACATCGGCGTGATCCTCGCCTACACCGTCTTCACGCTGCCGGTATCGGTGTGGATGATGTTCGCCTATTTCCGGCAGATGCCGCGCTCGCTCGAGGAGGCGGCGCTCGTGGATGGCTGCACGCGCTGGCAGGCGCTGTGGCGCGTCGCGGTGCCGCTG
>DATIXH010000465.1:0-5159 GCA_035518775.1 Candidatus Acidiferrum sp. | reverse complement strand
GCGGTGTTGCCGCCGACAAGATCACGGTGGCGGGCCGCGGCGAGAGCGAGCCGGCGGTGCCGACACCGGACGGCGTGAAGGAGCAGGCCAACCGCCGCGTCGTCATCATCCTGCAGTAATCCCTCTCCAGTCAGGGGGAAGAAAGGCGGCGCCGGGCAACCGGCGCCGCCTGCTGCTTCCGGCTTCGTCCGGCGAGGAACCGGCGAGCCGCCATTGGACCAAGGTCCAATTGTGCGCGGTGGTCGCCCTTCTACTCTGGCGCGCCAGATGTCCCGGGCACGGTGGCGATGGCCCTAAGGGAGAGTGGACATGAATAATCCTAGAGGCGTCGCGGCTTCGGTCGTCCATCGGTGGCTCCTGACGGCCGCCGCGGCCTGTATCGCTCTCCAAGGCATGATCGCAGCCGGGCAGGCACAGGATACGGAGCAGCAGGCGGCAGCAGGCGACACCGCGCAGATGCTCACGCCCGAGGAACTGCGCGTCGTCGTGGCGCCGATCGCGTTCTACCCCGACGACGTGCTCGCCGTCGTCCTGCCGGCCAGCACGACCGGGCTGCAACTGGTCGAGGCGCAGCGCTTCCTCGAGAAGCGCAAGACTGACTCCTCTTTGCAGCCGAAGGAGGACTGGGACCCCTCCGTCGTGGCCCTGCTCAACTACCCCGACGTCATCGACCGCCTCAACGCGGACCTCGATTGGACTCAGAAGCTCGGCGATGCCGTTCTCGACCAGCAGGCCGACGTGCTGGACGCGATTCAGCAGGCGCGCTCCGAGGCGGTCGCCGCCGGCTATCTGAAGTCCGACGACAAGCAGGTCATCACGCAGGAGAAGGAAACGGTCGTCATCCAGTCGGCCAACCCGGAGGTCGTGTACGTGCCGACCTACGATCCTCAGGTGGTCGTCCAGCAGACCTACACGTCCTATCCGCCGCCCGCGTACTATCCTCCCTATCAGCCCTACTACGCGCCGGCGGCGACCTTCTTCGCCGGCGCCATCACCGGCGCGGCCTTCGCCTACGCGTTCGACTGGCACGACAACGACATCAACATCAACTACGGCGACAACTGCTGCCGCGGCGGCAACGTCAACATCGGCAACGACGTCAATATCGGCAGCGGCAACCGTGCCACGAACATCGACAGCACCCGCTTCAATGCCGACCGACAGAACGTGAACGGGGGCGACAAACTCAAGTGGAACGGCAACAAGCAGCGCCAGAAGCGGGAGACCGCCGCCGGCGCGCGCCGCAACCAGGGCGCCGCGCCGGTCGGGCAAGGCGGCGCGGGCGCCAACAAGAAGCTGGGCGCAGGCACCAACAAGGCCGGTGCCGGCAACCGGCAGCGACCCGGCGACCAAGGCGGAGCGCGCGCCAAGCCGGGCGGAATCGGCGAACCCCAGGGCGGCCGCCAGACCTCCAAGCAGAGCAACCGCGGCAATCAGAGCCTCCAGGGCGGCGCGGCCGCGAAGAACAAACAGCGGCCCAGCGGCGGCGCAGCGGCGGGCGCGTCGCGGCAGCGCCAGGGCGGCGCCGGCGCGTTCGGCGGGCAGGGCAACGGCAAGCGGACCGGCGCCCAGAGCAAGCGCGGAAATCAGAGCTTGCAGGGGACGCCGAGACGAAAGAGCCGCTAGTCGATTGGCAGCCCCGGTGCGACCGCGTGCCGTTCACAGGATGAAGGGAGCGACAATGACCACCTCCATGGGACGGACTGCCGTGAGCCTGTCGGCAGCCCTGGGATCGGCCACCGGCGCCGTCGCGCTCGTCGTCTTGCTGGCCTTCGGCAGCGTCGGTCCGGCGGCGGCCAAGGATCCGGCGGACTACAAGACGCCCGAGGCCGCCGCCCAGGCGATCCTGGACGCCCTCGCCAAGGCGGATCACGCGGCGATCCTCGGCGTCCTCGGCGACAAGTACAAAGATGAGCTCTTCACCGGCGAGGAATCGCGCGAGAAGGACAGCTACCAGCGCGTCGTCGCCGCCGCCAAGGACGCTATGCAGCTGCGCGCCGACGACGCCGACACCCGCGTCATGGTGATCGGCAAGGACGCTTGGCCGGTGCCGTTCCCCATCGTCCACGGCGCCAAGGGCTGGCATTTCGATACCGCGGCGGGCATCGACGAGATCCTGGCCCGGCGCATCGGGCAAGACGAGCTCGCGACGATCGCCACCTTGCGCGCCTATGTCGACGCCCAGACCCAGTATGCGGGTGTGGATCGCGACGGCGACCAGGTGCTGGAGTACGCGCAGAAGGTGATCAGCACGCCCGGCAAGAAGGACGGCCTCTACTGGCAGGTCGCGAGCGCGGACGATGCCATCAGCCCGCTCGGGCCGTTCGTCGCGGAACTGCCCGACTACGTGAAGGAGCGCAAGCCCGGCGAACCCTACATGGGCTACTACTACCGCATTCTCACGCGCCAGGGCGAGAACGCGCCCGGCGGCCGCTACGATTACGTCATCAACGGCAACATGATCGCGGGGTTCGGCGCCGTCGCCGTGCCGGCCGAATACGGGGCGACCGGCGTCATGACCTTCGTCGTCAGCCACCAGGGCAAGGTGTATCAGAAGGACCTGGGCGAGGACACGCCGGTGGCGGCGGCGGCGATCCAGGAATACAATCCGGACGAGACCTGGACGCTCGTGAAGGAGTGAACGCGCAGCCAAGTGTGGGGGGCCCCCATGATGGGGAACGTGAACACGCAATACTGGGCCGAACTGCTCGTCGGCATCGGCCTCAAGATTCTCGGCGCGATCGTCGTCTGGGTCATCGGCCGGTGGCTCATCGGCCTCGCCATGCGGCTGCTCTCGGCTGGGCTCACGCGCCAGCACGTCGAAGCCACGCTGATCCGCTATCTCATCTCGTTCCTCACGATCGCGCTCAACATCGTCCTGGTGGTCGCGATCCTCGGCTATTTCGGGCTCGAGACCACCAGCTTCGCCGCCCTCCTTGCCGGCGCGGGCCTGGCCATCGGGGCCGCCTGGGCCGGCCTGCTGTCCAACTTCGCCGCCGGCGCCTTCCTGCTGATGTTCCGGCCGTTCAAGGTGGGCGACTACATCCTTGCCGGCGGCGTCGAGGGAACGGTGCACGAGATCGGGCTCTTCACGACCACCATCCACACGCCCGACAACGTCGTGGCCATCGTCGGCAACACCAAGATTTTCGGCGACAACATCAAGAACTATTCGACCAACCCGTACCGTCGCGTGGAGCTCCTGGCGCAGCTGGCCCACAGCGTCGATCCCGCCGACGCCGTGACGCGCCTGAAGCCCGCGCTCGCGCAGATCCCGAACGTGCTGGCCACGCCGGCGCCGGACGTCGAGATCCTCAGCTTCAACGAGCGCGGCCCGCTCCTGGCCGTGCGGCCCTATTGCAACAACGCCCACTACTGGCAGGTCTATTTCGACACCAACGCCACGATCCGCCGCACCTTCGGCGCCGCATCCTACCCGGTAGCCGAGGCGCACATCGCCCACCGCGCGGCCTAGGATGCGTACTCATAGATGTGCAGATCGGTGGCCCGCTCTCGAAGCCAAACCGGAACACCTTGTGCTGCTGCGGATAGGCGCCGTTGACCCTGAGCGGCCCGCGTTCATTCAGGCAATTTGACCTGGCATCGATTTGAACTCAGCCGGACTTGGTTCGCAGGCAGCGATCGACGGCACATCGTTGAGTCCATCATCACTGCAATCTGGAGAATGGCACTTCGCGCTCTTTCGGAAGAGCGGGCGGGCGGTGCGGCAGATCAGACTCGCCGTATTTGGCGGCGAGGCCGCGAAGCAGGTTGTAGGCCATCAGCTCGCCGAGGCGGGCATTGCCGAGCGGCGCGGCATGGGAACGCTGGACGAGATCGAGGTCCGGGCCCTTGTTGCCCTCGACCAGGCGTGGGCCGTCGTCGAGGATTGCGACATCCCAGCCGATCACGACCTGATCCGAGAATGCCGTCGCATGGGCACGGCGCACAAGGTCGACCACCTCGTTCCAGAGCGGAAGCTTGCGCCCAAGGATCTGCCCGCCGGTCTGGGGATGGTGCTCGCACCAGCCGGTGCCGGGGCCGAGGGCCATGGCGCCGTCGGTGGCGCGGCCGAGCACGCCGGTGCGGATGTCGACCTTGGCGAGGATGCCGCCGGCGTGGAAGTTGTCGACGACGGTGTTTTTGCCCTGGGCCATGCGAAAGGCGGCATTGGTGACCTCGTACTCGCCGCGCTCGTTGCGGCAGGTCATCACGCGCACGGTGGCGAGGGCGCCGCCGTTGCTGAGGTCGCGGAGCTCGCGGTGGTTCGTCAGGCGCGGCTGCACGATGTAGCCCTTGCGGGCGGTGAGCGTGAGCACCTGCAGGCGCGCCACCAGCGCGGCCGCGCTCAGCACATGGCCCTGCGCGTCGCGATAGAGTCCCTCGCGCTGATAGTCCCAGCGCTCAGCCCCGCGGCCGCCGGTGCCGCGGACTTTCTTGACGAACAGATCGATCGGCGGCAGCAGCGGATCGCGGCTGTCGCGCTGCGTGATTTCGCCGTCGCGCAGCACCACGAGGACCGGCACGGCGGGCAGCTGATAGTCGCGGCAGCGCTCGGTGAACAGGGCCTTGTCGCTGAGCGCCTCGGTGCTGCGCGTCGTCGGCATGGGCTCGCCGCCATTGGTGCGGCGCAGGAACTCGAAGGCGAAGCGCTTCGTCTCGAAGCGATGCAGATACTCGCCGGCATGCCGGCGCTTGTCGTCGTCATGCAGCTCGAAGATGTAGTACCAGGGCGGCAGGATGGCGCACGTGACCATCATCGCCGCCTGCTCCCCGATCTGCCGGGCGATGCTCTTGCCGGTGCGGGCGCGCACCGCCGGGCCGTTGCGCTGGGTGAAGAAGCCGATGAGCGCCGGCATTACGAAGGGCCAGGCCAGCAGGGCGGCGACCGAGCCGGCGCGCGCCAGCGGCCCGCTTTCGCGCCAGAACTGACGCCGGAACGAGCGATGCAGGAAATTCGCGGGCGTGCCGTCGTCCGGCAGACACGCCCACAGGAGGGGGGCGCCGCTGCCGAGCTTGACGATCTCTTCCGCCCTCATGGTCTCTCACCGACCGTGTGAAACATAAACAGAGGGTGCGGCTACGCGAGCTTGCGCTCGTGGAGCCGCTCGAGGACGCGCAACGGCGACCGCTCCGGCTCGCGCATCGCATTCACGTCC
>DATIXH010000464.1:0-9260 GCA_035518775.1 Candidatus Acidiferrum sp. | reverse complement strand
ATCCACCAGAACCAGTGCCACTTCGGCTGGAACAACGCCAACAAGCCGGTGGTGCAGGCCACGCCGGGCGAGACCATCGAGTTCCATCCGATGGATGCCTCGGCCGGGCAGATCACGCAGACCTCCGTGGTGGCGGACGTGCCCAAGCTCGACTTCTCGCGGGTGAACCCGGTGGCCGGGCCGGTCTATGTCGATGGCGCCGAGCCGGGCGACGCCATCAAGGTGACCCTGCTGTCGTTCGCGCCGTCGGGCTGGGGCTGGACGGCCAACATCCCGGGCTTCGGCCTCCTGGCCGACCAGTTCAAGGAGCCGGCGCTGCATATCTGGAAGTACGACGCCCAGGCGCTGACGCCGGCGATGTACGGCCCGGGCGGGCGCGTGCCGCTGAAGCCGTTCTGCGGCACCATCGGCCTGGCGCCGGCCGAGCCGGGACAGCACAGCATCGTGCCGCCGCGCCGGGTGGGCGGCAACATGGACATCCGCGACATGAGCGCGGGCACGGAGCTCTATCTGCCCGTCGAGGTGAAGGGCGGGCTGTTCTCCGTCGGCGACACGCACGCCGCGCAGGGCGACGGCGAGATCTGCGGCACGGCGATCGAGAGCCCGATGTCGCTGGCCGCGAGGTTCGAGCTCGTGAAGGGCGCCAACCTGAAGTTCCCGCGCTTCACGACTGCGGGCCCGGTGAGCCGGCACTTCGACACCAAAGGCTACGAGGTGACGACGGGCATCGGCCCCGATCTCTGGGAAGGAGCGCGCGCGGCCGTCAGCGGCATGGTCGAGCTGCTGGCGAAGCGCTTCAACATGAAGCCAGTCGAGGCCTACATGCTCTGCAGCGTCTGCGCCGACCTGCGCATCAGCGAGATCGTGGACCAGCCGAACTGGGTGGTCTCGATGTATTTCCCGCGGGTGGTTCTTGAATGAAAGACTGGGGCGACGACGTGGAGTCGCCCCGACAAGAAGGAACGATGTAGGGGCGGCCCCACGTGGCCGCCCGTTTCACAGATGAACGCAACTCCCCTCCTCTCCGTCGAGAACCTCTCCGTCTCCTTCGCCACCGAGAGCGGCCGCGTGACCGTGGTCGAAGAGGTGTCGTTCGAGGTGCCGGCGGGCAAGACCGTGGGGCTCGTCGGCGAATCCGGCTGTGGCAAGAGCGTGTCGGCGATGACAGTCATGCGGCTGCTGCCCTCGCCGCCGAGCCGCATCGACGGCGGGCGCATCCTGTTCGACGGCCGTGACCTCGCGCGCCTGCCGGAGGCAGAGATGCGGGCCGTGCGCGGCGACCGCATCGGCATGATCTTCCAGGAGCCGATGACGAGCCTCAATCCGACACTCACCATCGGCTTCCAGATCGCCGAGGTGCTGCGACGCCATCGCCGCATGGATGCCAAGATGGCGCGGGTGTGGAGCGTGAACGTGCTGAAGCAGGTCGGCATCGGCGGCGCCGACCGCCGGCTCGAGCAATATCCGCACCAGCTCTCGGGCGGCCTGCGCCAGCGCGTGATGATCGCCATGGCGCTGGTGTGCCGGCCGGCGCTGGTGATCGCCGACGAGCCGACGACCGCGCTCGACGTCACCATCCAGGCGCAGATCCTCGATCTGCTGCGCCGGCTCCAGAACGACATGGGCATGGCCATTCTGCTGATCACCCACGATCTCGGCGTGGTCGCGGAGATGTGCGAGGACGTGTTCGTGATGTACGCCGGCCGGATCGTCGAGCGCGCCGCCGTGGCGACGCTGTTCCGGACTCCGCGCCATCCCTACACGGCCGGCCTGCTGGCGGCCTCGCCGCGGCGCACGGCGCGCGGCACACGCCTGACGACCATCCCCGGCATGGTTCCGCCTCCCGGCAAGCGCGGCGCCGGCTGCAGCTTCGCCGACCGCTGCGCCCGCGTGCTCGACCGCTGCCGGAGCGAGCGGCCGCCGCTGGCCGCGCTCGCCGACGGCCACCTGGCGGCCTGCTGGAACCCCGTGCCGTGAACGACGCGGCGACAACGGCGGCAGTCACGAGCGGCGCCGGTCATGCGCCACTGCTCGAGCTCGTCGATGTCGCCAAGCACTTCCCCGCGAAGGACGGTCGCGGCACCGTGCGCGCGGTCGACGGCGTCTCGCTGACGCTCGAGCGCGGCGAGACCCTCGGCATCGTCGGCGAATCCGGCTGCGGCAAGACCACCCTGGCGCGACTGATGCTGCGGCTGATCGAGCCGACGCGCGGAGCGGTGCGGTTCGCCGGCCAGGACCTGCGCGCGCTCGGCCCCGCCGCGCTGCGGGCGCGCCGGCGCGACATGCAGATCGTGTTCCAGGACCCCTATGCCTCGCTCGATCCGCGCCTCTCCGTCGGCACGATCATCGCCGAGCCGCTGGCGATCCACGGCGTCGGCGTGCGCACGGAGCGGCGGCGGCGGGTGGCCGAGCTGCTCGCGCTCGTCGGGCTCGAGGCCGACGCCGCCATGCGCTATCCGCACGAGTTCTCCGGCGGCCAGCGCCAGCGCATCGGCATCGCGCGGGCGATCGCGCTCGAGCCCAAGCTGGTGGTGCTCGACGAGCCCGTGAGCGCGCTCGACGTCTCCATCCAGTCGCAGATCCTCAACCTGCTGATGGACCTGAAGGCGCGGCTGCGGCTCTCCTACGTCTTCATCTCGCACGACCTGGGCGTCGTGGAGCATGTGAGCGACCGCGTGGCCGTGATGTATCTGGGCCGCGTGGTGGAGCTGACGACGACCCCCGCGCTCTACGCCAAGCCCGCCCATCCCTACACCCAGGCCCTGATGTCGGCGGCGCCGGCGCCCGATCCCGAGCGGCGCAGCCAGCGCATCGTGCTGACCGGCGAGCCGCCCAGTCCCGAATCGCCGCCCCCCGGCTGCCCCTTCCACCCGCGCTGCCCGCAGGCGATGGAGCGGTGCAAGGTTGACGTGCCCGTGGAGCGCGATATCGGCACCGCCGGCGCGCCGCATCAGGTCAGCTGCCATCTGTATTGATGGCAGTGCAGGGGACTTTTCGTCTCTGCCCCCAATAATTCTTGCTGTCATGCCCGCGAAAGCGAGCATCCAGGGCAACCGCTCCGTCGCTCGCCCTGGACCCCGCTTTCGCGGGGGCGACAACTGAGTGGGAGGGGGCTAAAGCGCGGCGCCGTCAGGGCACCAGCACCGCCGCGCCGGTGATGCGGCCTTCGCGCAGGTCCGATAGCGCGCGGTTGGCGTCGGGGAGCGGGTAGGGCTGGACGGTCGTGCGCACCGGCACCTGGGGGGCGAGTGCGAGGAATTCCTCGCCGTCGCGGCGGGTAAGGTTGGCGACCGAGACGATCTCGCGCTCCTGCCAGAGGATGTCGTAGGGGAAGCTCGGGATCGGGCTCATATGGATGCCGGCGCAGACCACGCGCCCGCCCGGGCGCAGCGCGCGCAGGGCAGCCGGCACCAGCCAGCCCACGGGCGCGAAGATGATGGCGGCGTCGAGCGGCTCGGGCGGCATGGCCTCCGAGGGGCCGGCCCAGGCGGCGCCGAGGCCGCGGGCGAAGGCCATGGCGCCTTCGTCGCCCGCGCGCACGAAGGCGAAGAGCGTGCGGCCCTCGTGGCGCGCCAGCTGGGCCACGATGTGGGCGGCGGCGCCGAAGCCGTAGAGCCCGAGGCGGCGCGGATCGCCGGCCTTGCGCAGCGCGCGGTAGCCGATCAGGCCCGCGCACAGGAGGGGCGCGGCTTCGGCGTCGCTGTAGTCGCCGTGGACCGGGAAGCAGTAGCGCGCGTCGGCGAGCGTGTAATCGGCATAGCCGCCGTCGATCTGATAGCCGGTGAAGCGCGCCTGCTCGCACAGGTTCTCGCGCCCGGCGCGGCAGAACTCGCAGACGCCGCAGGTAAAGCCGAGCCAGGGCACGCCGACGCGCTCGCCGGGCCGGAAGCGCTCGACGCCGGGTCCGAGGGCCTCGACGGTGCCGACGATCTCGTGGCCGGGGACGAGGGGCAGCTTCGGCTCGCGCAGTTCGCCGTCGACGACATGCAGGTCGGTGCGGCACACGCCGCAGGCCCGCACCTTGATCAGCAGCTCGCCCGCGCCCGGCTCGCGCAGCGGCAGCGTGCGCCGCTCGAGCGCACGCCCAGCAGAGGAGAGGACCATCGCCTGCATCTGCGCCGGCACGGACATGGCGGTTGTTGCCTTTACATCTCTACAATCATGGGTTATATATTCGTATCGAGATACAACCTCAGATTGGGGCGGGCAGATATGTGGATGTTGATCACGTGGCTCATCATGGCGGCCCTCCACATCATCCCGACCTGGCGCATCCTGCGCAAGGCAGGTCTCATGCCCGCCTTGTCGCTGCTGCATATCGTGCCCGTTCTCGGCTGGCTCAGTCTCTCGCTCATACTGGCGCTCTGCGCGTGGCCGGCACTGCGGCGCAGGACCAGCGCCGCCATCGCCTCCACCTTCGAGTAGCGGCAGCCATGGCACCCTCTCCCGCCGAACAGGCACTGCTGCAGATCCTGCCGCTCCTCGTGATCGCGATCCTGCTGCCATCCTGGGTCTGGTCGGCGGCGCGAGTCCTGCGCAAGGCCGGTCACCCCGGCTGGTGGGCGCTGCTCACGCTGGTTCCGATCGTCAACATCGCGCTGCTCTGGCTCTTCGCCTTCTCCGACTGGCCCGCGCTCAAAGCCCGGCGCTGAGCGTCACCGCAACTGCGCGCGCCGCCGGCCCTCGAAGCCCCCGTAGCTTGCGGCCCAGCGACGTTTCCCTATACTCCGCCAGCGTCCGTATCGCCGCGCAACCCAGGAATTCCCATGAGCCGCGAAATCAAGAAAGTGGTGCTCGCCTATTCGGGCGGCCTCGACACCTCGGTCATCCTGAAATGGCTGCAGGAGACCTACAAATGCGAGGTCGTGACCTTCACGGCCGATCTCGGCCAGGGCGAGGAGCTGGAGCCGGCGCGCAAGAAGGCGCAGATGCTCGGCATCAAGGAGATCTTCGTCGAGGACCTGCGCGAGGAGTTCGTGCGCGATTTCGTGTTCCCGATGTTCCGCGCCAACGCGCTCTACGAGGGGCAGTATCTGCTGGGCACCTCGATCGCGCGGCCGCTGATCGCCAAGCGCCAGATCGAGATCGCCGCCAAGACCGGAGCCGACGCCGTGGCCCACGGCGCGACCGGCAAGGGCAACGACCAGGTGCGCTTCGAGCTCACCTACTACGCGCTCAATCCGGACATCAAGGTGATCGCCCCCTGGCGCGAATGGGACCTGACCTCGCGCACGCGGCTGCTCGACTTCGCCGAGAAGCACCAGATCCCGATCGCCAAGGACAAGCGCGGCGAGGCGCCCTTCTCGGTCGATGCCAACCTCCTGCACAGCTCGAGCGAGGGCAAGGCGCTGGAGGATCCCTGGCACGAGCCGGAGGAGTTCGTGTATCAGCGCACGATTGCCCCGGAGGCCGCGCCCGACAAGGCGACCTATGTCGAGATCGCGTTCGAGCGCGGCGATGCCGTGGCGATCGACGGCCAGAAACTCTCGCCGGCGGCGCTGCTGACGCGGCTCAACGAACTCGGCAAGGCGAACGGCATCGGCCGGCTCGACCTGGTGGAGAACCGCTTCGTCGGCATGAAGAGCCGCGGCGTCTACGAGACGCCCGGCGGCACCATCCTGCACGCCGCCCATCGCGGCATCGAGAGCATCACCCTCGACCGCGGCGCGGCACACCTGAAGGACGAGCTGATGCCGCGCTATGCCGAGCTCATCTACTACGGCTTCTGGTTCAGCCCGGAGCGCCTGATGCTGCAGGCGCTGATCGACAAGAGCCAGGAGAACGTGAGCGGGACGGTGCGGATGAAGCTCTACAAGGGCAATGCGACCGTGGTCGGCCGCAAATCGCCGAAGTCGCTCTACTCGCTCGCCCACGTCACCTTCGAGGAGGACGCCGGCGCCTACGATCAGCGCGACGCCGCAGGGTTCATCAAGCTGAACGCGCTGCGGCTGCGGCTGCTGAAGAAGGGCCGCGGGTAGAGCGGAACGCCCGGCTCTCTAGAGCTTCACCACGACGGGCACGCCCAGCACGACGCCGTGGAGGAAGATCAGGGCGATGTAGAGCACGCCGGCCAGCATGACCCGCCACCAGCCGATCTCCGCGATCTTGACTTCGTTGCGGCTGGTGAAGACGGCGGCGAAGGGGATGTTCGAGGTGACGGCGGCGAAGCGCTGCCACTCCTCGAGCGGCCAGGTCCGCTGCTTCTTGGCATCGAGGACGCGGGTGCCATGGAGCGCCAGGATCGCGAAGGCGCCGAAGAAGATGAAGGCGGCGACATTGTCGCTGATGAGCAGATGGGAGAGGGCCCACAGGCCGATCGCCCACATCAGCGGATGGCGCGTGATGGCGAGCACGCCCGGCGCCGGGCGATTGGGCGGCAGCGGCTTGCCCTGCATCACGGCGGTGGGATTGCGCTGGGTATAGCCGCCGACGAACAACAGCAGCGCCAGCGGCATCACCACCATCGGCAGCACGATCAGCAGCGGCGGCCTGATCCACAGCATCAGGGGATCCTGGACGTGGGCATAGGCCCTGATCAGCCACGCCAGGAGGATCAGGGCCACCGCCGAATAAAGGGCGAGATAGGCGCGCTCGCCCAGGCGGCGCACCAGTTCGTCGCGCAGGCCGGTGCTGGAGATGCCGAAATGGCTGCCGACGAAGACGACGGCGGCGAGCAGCAACTCGATGATCGAGCCGGTCATGGGGCGCTATCGGCTGTCAGCGTTCCGCGCTCAGCTTAGGATATTCCATCGCTCTGCTCCATCCGTTGCGTGACCGGCGTATGGCGCGCCCTGGCAGCTCTTACGGCACCGCGATACCGCGCTGCCGGCAGGCGGCGGTAAGCGTGTTCTGCAGGAGACAGGCGATGGTCATGGGGCCGACGCCGCCGGGCACCGGCGTGATGGCGCCGGCGTGCGGGAACGCCTCGGCGTAGGCGACGTCGCCGACCAGTTTGGTCTTGCCGCCGCCGGCATCGACGCGGTTGATGCCGACGTCGATGACGGTGGCGCCCGGCCCGATCCAGTCGCCGCGCACCATCTCGGCCTTGCCGACGGCGGCAATGACGATGTCGGCGCGCCGGCATTCGGCCGCGAGGTCGCGCGTGCGCGAGTGGGCGATGGTGACCGTGCAGTTCTCGTTCAGCAGCAGCTGGGCCATCGGCTTGCCCACGATGTTGGAGCGGCCGACGACGATGGCGCGCTTGCCCGTGAGGTCGCCGAGCCGGTCTTTCAACAGCAGCAGGCAGCCGAGCGGCGTGCAGGGCACCAGGCCCTGACCGCCGGTGGCGAGCCGGCCGGCATTGACGACGTGGAAGCCGTCGACGTCCTTGTCGGGGTCGACGGCGTTTAGCACGGCCTGCGGATCGATCTGCTTGGGGAGTGGCAGCTGAACGAGGATGCCGTTCACCACCGCGTCCTTGTTGAGGCGGTCGACGAGGGCGAGCAGTTCCGCCTGGCTGGTCGTATCCGGCAGCTTGTGCTCGTAGGAATTCATGCCGGATTCTTTGGTCTGCTCGCCCTTGTTCTTCACATAGACCTCGCTGGCGGGATTCTCGCCGACGAGCACCACGGCGAGGCCGGGCGTGAAGCCGTGCTTCGCCTGCAACGTGCGCACCTGCTCGGCGATGCGCCGGCGCAGCCCCGCCGCGAAGGCCTTGCCGTCGATGATCTTGCCGCCGGTGCCGGCCGCCGTGTCGTTCATGCCGATGTCCTCAACGCCTCGAGCCAGGATTCGAGCGCCTGCATAAGGCGCGCCGGGTCGCCCTGCAAATGGATTATCTTGCGCCGGTCGGTGGCGCCTGCCACCACCGTGAAGGCCGATTTCGGCTGCCTCCAAGCCTTGGCCAGCAGCGCGATCACCGCGGCGTTGGCCCTGCCGTCCTCCGGCGGCGCCGTGACTGCGACCTTCAAGGCGACGCCATCCGGCACGGCCGCCAAGCCATCGACCTGGTTCCGCCGCGCCCGCGGCTGCACGCGCAGGGCGATCCGGACCCCATCCCGCGTCGGGCCGAACGGCGACGGCTCGGCACCCGACACGACGATCAATAGGGCAGGTTGCTGAGGATCAGGATCCGCAGGAAGCCCAGCAGGAGGATCAGGATCAGCGGCGAGATATCGATCCCGCCCAGGGACGGCACGATGCGCTTGATGGGGCGCAGGGCAGGTTCCGTGATCTGATAGAGGAAGCGGCCGACCGAATTGACGAAGGGGTGCCGCGTGTTGACGACGTTGAAATAGATCAGCCAACTCAAGATGACCTGCGCGATCAGCAGGACGATGGCGATCTGAAACACTGTGTCGATGAGCCAGGCGATGGCGGCCATGGGTGGCTCTTCCGCAGATGACAGGGATATGGCGGCGACCCTAGCGGCGGCGTTAACCCTCCGCAAGCTTGACATCCGGGCGGGCCGCTGCCCATAGTCCGCCCCCGAACCCGTGGGGCTGTAGCTCAGATGGGAGAGCGCCTCGTTCGCAATGAGGAGGTCAGGGGTTCGATTCCCCTCAGCTCCACCAGACTTCCGCTAAGGGTTTGAGCCACGGGTAAATCTCGGAAATCGCCTCGCAATTCGCGGCCGCTAGGTACAGCGACCGGGTACAGAGGAGGCGATTTGATGGCGCACCCGCGGCTCCAGCGCCGCAAGGCGGGATGGTTCGCTAGGATTGCCGTCCCGCTGGCTCTCCGGCCGACCATCGGCAAGATCGAGATCGTCCGCAGCCTGCGCACCGCCAACCACAAGGAGGCGGTCGCCCGGCTCCACGTCGTCAGCGTCGAAGTCGATCAGATGTTCCGGGAGGCCGCCAAGAAGGCTGCCCGTCCTATGCCACCGGCTTCACCGCGCATCGCCACCGAGGAGCAAGTGGTCGCCCTGATCGGGCAGTGGTTCTGGACACGGCAGCGCGAGGCCATCGCCCGGGAGCGCGCCTGCCCGTCGGACGACCCAGCCCTCGACTTGCACTACACCGAGATCGAATTGGCCACCATGCAGGACCCCGAGGACCCCAACCCGGCGGCCGCTGCTTGGAGCATCGTGAATGAGGTAACCAGGCAGGCTGGGCTCGCCATTCCAGAACGTGGTCCTCTCTGGCGTCTGGCCGAGCAGCTTGCGCGTCGCGCCGTCATTGAGGAGCTACGCCAGCACAGGGCACGGCTGGAGGGCGACCACCGCGGCATCGTCGCCGATCCCCTGTTCGCCGGCTTCGACCCCATGAAGCCACCGCCCAAGACGCCGCCGCTCCTGTCAGAGGTCATGTCCGACTTCA
>DATIXH010000463.1:0-8911 GCA_035518775.1 Candidatus Acidiferrum sp. | reverse complement strand
CTGCGATCCCGTGGCGTTGCGCCCCTGGGACGACGCGATCTGGCTTTCCCACGGCGATGCCGACCTCACGCTGTGGGCGCAGGGCATCGCGCTCCACGCCGGCTTCGACGTGCACGTGCGCGAGCCCGACGTCGCGCCGCTGCAGATCCAGGGTCCGAAATCACTGGAAGTCCTGCGCCCGCTCGTCGAAGCACCCATCGACGAGCTCGGCTTCTACAAATGCATCGTCACCCGCGTGGCCGGCGTCGAGGCGGTGCTGTCGCGCACGGGCTGGAGCGGCGGGCTCGGCTACGAGGTCTTCCCGCTCGCGAGCAATCGCGCGATGCAGGTCTGGGACGCCCTCGTGGAGACGGGCCGGCCGCATGACATGATGGTGACCGGACCGGTCGTGGACCGCGCGGTCGAGAAGGGCGTCACCGACACCGCCTATTACAGCAACTCCGGCATGGATCCCTACGAGGCCGGCCACGGCCGCCTCGTCGACCTCGACAAGGGCGACTTCATCGGCCGCGCCGCGCTGCAGCGCATCGCCGCGGCCGGCCCGAAACGCAAGACGGTCGGCCTCTTCATCGAGGGCGCCCTGCCCCGCCTCGAATGGTACTGGCCGCTGCAGGACGCGCGCGGCCGCCCCGGCGAGGTGCGCTGGGCCGTTCACTCCTTCGCCCTCGAGCGCAGCATCGGCATCGCGTTGGTCGACGCCGCGGTCCGGCAGGGCGAACAGGTGCGCGTGCACCACCCGTTGGGCTCCCCCGCGGCGACCGTCACGGACGTGCCGTTCGTGTAGCCCACAGGCTCCCGCGCGGAGCGCGCCGGCCGATCAGCCGGTATAGCCCTTGATGGTCTTCTCGTCGCGCGGGCGCGCCTGCGCCGGATCCTGCCCAAACTCCCGACGGGCCCGGCGCTGACGAAGGAGGTCCCAGCACTGATCGAGCGTAGTCTGGATCTTCTGCAGGCGCTGGCGATCGGCCTCGGTTGCGGTGCCGTTCGACTCTCGATCGAACAGCTCATGCTCCTCGCGCGCCAGCGCGTTGATGCTGTCGGTGACCTTGCGATCGTCCATGGTCTCTCTCCTCTGTAACTGTATCCCGCCCCCGAGACGTCGGAAGCCACATTGATCTGCAGTTCCTTTCCTCTTCGTCTTGCCCGCTGTGATGTCGGTTGGACCGAGCCGCCGCCTCCTCAGACCTCCTGCTCCCGGACCGCGGGGGTAGTCGTGCGGCTCCTGAGATCGATGGCGAGGATGGCGGCGCCGAGCGCGGCCGCCAGCACGGAGCCCAGGAGCACGCCGATCTTCGCGACGGCCGACCCGAGCCCCGCGGGAAATGCCTGGTCCGCCATCAGCAGCGCGACTGTGTCGCCGATTCCGCACAGGCAGGCAGCGCCGACGAAGTTGCGCAACGTCACGCCATCGGGCGTGGCGGCGACCCGGAGCTTGACGGCGACGAGCGACGCCAGCAGCACGCCCAGAGGCTTGCCGATCACGAGCCCCAGGATGACACCCCACAGAACTGCGCGTGCCTCGGGCGAGGAGAGATCGACGTCGAGGGCGACCCCGGTCGCCGACAGCGCGAAGAGCGGGAGGATGACATGGGCGCTCCAGGGCGCCACCGCCCGCTCGACCCGATCGGCCGGCGATAGCAGCCGTTCGCTCGCGGCCGAGAGATTGCGGCTGGCCCAGTCCCAGATCGGCTCCTGCTCGATGCGCCGCTTCTCGTCGCCCGCCTGCTTCGCTTCGTTCTCGACATGCTCGAGGGCCGCCAGCGCCGTCGCGGCCTGGGCGAGCAAGGGGCTCGCCGCCGGCGCCGGCCGGGTCGGCAGGAACGCCGCCAGCAGCACGCCCGCGAGCGCGGCATGGACTCCGGCGGCATGCAGGAAGATCCACAGGGCGATCGTGATCACGGCGTAGGGCCAGCCCGCATAGACGCGCGCGCGATTGAGGGCGAACAGGAGCGCGGTCGCCACGCCGGCGCCGAGCAGCCAGATCGCCTCGAATGCATGCGGATAGAAGATGGCGAGCGTCAGCATCGACAGGATGTCGTCGACCACGGCGAGCGCGGCCACGAACACCCGTAAGGCCACGGGAACGCGCTCGCCCAGGAGTGCCAGGATACCGAGCGCGAACGCGACGTCCGTGGCGGTCGGCACCGACCATCCGGGCGCGGTCGGCCCCGGATTCATGGTCAGATAGATCGCCGCCGGCGCCAGCACGCCGCCGAAGGCGGCCACGATCGGCAGCACCGCCGCCCGCCAGTCCGTGAGCGAGCCGGCCGTCATCTCGCGGCGGATCTCGAGGCCGACGAGCAGGAAGAAGAAGGCGAGCAGGCCCTCCGAGAACCACGCGCCGACGGTGAGCGTGAGCGCCCCGCCCGGCGGGCCGATGCTGAAGGACGATTCGATGAAGAGCCGGTAGTAGGGCGCGAGCGGCGTGTTCGCCAACAGCAGCGCCGCGGCCGCCGCGAGAATCAGGACGAGGCCGCCCGACGCCGGCAGGCTCGCGAACACGCGCGCCGAGCGCTTCACCTGCGCACCGACCGGACGCTCCAGCGCCTCCAGCATCGAGTAGAAATCCCAGGCGCCGTCGTAGCGCACGCCGTCGACGAAGAGCGTCGGCGTGCCGGTCACGCCGTTGCGCCGGCCGTCGGCCAGGTCCTCGTCGACGTGCCGCGCCACCTCGCCGTCCTCGAGATCGCGCCGGAAGCGATCCATGTCGAGGCCGAGGTCGCGCGCGATCGCGAGCACCTGCTCCTCGTCGAGCGAGGGTTCCGCTCCGTAGATGCCGTCATGCATCTCCCAGAACTTGCCCTGCCGGGCGGCGGCCTCGGCGGCGCGCGCGATGAAGGTCGCGCCGGGATGCGCCCGCTCGTTCGGAAAATGGCGGAAGACATAGGCGAGGCGCTCGCCGAGCGCCTGCCGCAGCCGGTCGAGGACGGGGCGCAGGCGCCGGCAGTACGGGCAGAGATAGTCGCCATAGAGCACGATGCTGACGACGTCGTCCGCCGCGCCACCCCCGCGCATGTGGTCCTGGCGCGGGTCGATGGGCCGCTGCAGCCTGACCGCCACGCCCGGCGCCACGTCCGTTCCCTCTGCCATGGTCCCTGGCCCCGTCTGGTGGTCCGACGCCTGCCGCCCTACGGCAAATGTAGGTCGTACGGTACCCGATTAAAGCTGGCGAGAGGTCCGCATTCTCTGCAGGTCACGACGGAAATTGGACCGCCGTGCCATGGCCAGCCAGGTCGTCCGGCAGCCGGCCGGGGATCGACGTTTTCCGCATGTCGCTCAGCTCCGCAACACCGCATCGTAGCCGGATCCGGAGAATTCGATCAGGTCGAAGCCATTGCCGAAGGGATCGGCCATGTTGGCAATGCGGCCATACTCCCGAGTCTTGATCTCCCGATCGAGCGAACCGCCCAACCGCGTCAGGCGGGAGACCGTGCCGTCGAGATCCGTGACGATGAAATCGAGATGGACCGGTGTCCAGTGCCGTTGGAAGCTGCGCGCCGCCGTGACGGTGCCGAGGTCGGCCACGGCCGGCCGATCCGCCAGCAGGAAGATCGGGATATCGGCGCCCGCCAGCTCGATCCAGCGCGGGCTGAGGCGTCGCTTCAGCGTGAGGCCGAGACCCTCACAATAGAATTCGATGCCGCGGGCCGCTTCGGCCACCTCGATATAGGCATGCACGGTCAGCATGGGCGAATGCTCCGCTCACAGGAGGCCTAAGACTCTCCCGAACGACGCGCCAAGGGTCCAGAGCGAAAGCGCGGCGTCGAAGTCGGCGGTCCCTGCGAGCGGGTATTCGACCGAGCGCTGTCCAGTGCTTACAGGCTCTTTTCCAGGTAATCCCGCACGAGCAGCTTGTTCTGGTTGGGCGTCAGGCTGAACGAGAAGGTGAGCGCGCCGTCGGCGAACGAGGCGGCGGGCGCGGCGGCGCCGGCGCAGGTCACGCTCTTCACCTTCTCGATGATGGTCTGCTTGCCGAGATCGTCGCTGCAGATGTCCTCGATGGCGTCGAGGGCGGCGGCGCAGTAGGGCGTGACGGCCGTCTTCAGCGCCTCGGCCTCGTTGAAGCTGCTCCAGTCGATCGCCGCCGTGACGTGCGACCCGCAACGCTGATTGGTGAGCGCCACCTTGTCGCTCAGGTCGGCCTCCTGCTGGGCGTGCATCTTCTTCGCCTCGAGCGACGCGCCGAACGCCGGCAGCGCGATCGCGATCAGCGTCGCCGCCAATGTCAGAATCTGTCTGTTGCTCCGCATGGTCCTTCTCCCCTTTGTCGGATGTGCGGCCGACCGCCGGCCGTGGCGGGCTGGGACAATGCGGGGCACGCGTTTCGGCTTCATGTCGCGAAACGCCGCTCTTGATTTCAATTGTTGCGTCGCGCTTGGAGCCGGTTCACTCCCGTCCATCACAGAACGGCCAGGGCCAGAGCGGATGCTTCGGCGGCGGCTCGATGCCGATGTCGCGGCACATGCGCGCGTCGTCATAGGGCGGCGGCGGGTGCGGCCGCCGGCGGCGTAGCGCAGACTGCAGGCGGCAAAGGAGCGTCTCCGGGCGCGACGCAGCTCCGGCGGCCCGCTCGGTCGAGGCGAGCGCGATGCCGGCGAACACGGCGGCGACGCCGGCGACCAGATTGAGTCCGATCGGCTCGCCCAACAGGACCGCGGCGACGACCGAGGCCGTCACCGGATTGAGCGTGATGGTGTTCGCGACCCGCGTCGGCGTCGTCCGCGCCAGCGCGGCGACCCACAGGAAGAACGTCAGGGCGGCGCCGATGACGACGAGATACGCGATGGCGGTCCACTGCTCCGGCCCGAAGCGGCTGGCTGCGGCGAGCCCGCCGTTCCACCAGGCCAGCAGCGCGAGGCAGGCGGACCCTGCGCCCATCCCGGCGGTCACGAACGCGAGCGAGCTGGAGCGGGCGATGAAGGGGCGCGACCAGACGTTGTAGAGGGCGTAGCAGAGCGCGGCCACGATCATGATGGCGTCGCCGCGCCACGCGCCTGCGGGCGCATCGTGAAGGCCGGCGGCGAGCGCGACGGCGACGCCGGCCATCGCCACGAGAACGCCGGTCGTCTTGCGCGCGCTGAGCGGCTCGATGCGCAGCGCCGCGCCGACCGCCATCGTCAGCAGCGGCAGCGTCGACAGCGCCAGGGCGCCGCGCCCCGCGGTCGTGTAGCGCAGCGCCGCGTTGAACAGCGCCATGAAGACGCCGAAGAACAGGATGCCGAGGCCGGCGACCGCGGCCCAGTCGCGCCGCTCCGGCCAGCGGCCGCGGAAGGCGAGCGCGATCGGCAGCAGCAGGATGAAGCCGAGGCCGAAGCGCAAAGCCGCCAGCGTGATCGGATCGGTGGCGCCGATCGCGTAGCGCGTCACGGCCGTGTTCGTCCCGCCCACCGAGCTCGAGAGGATCGCGGCCGCGACGCCGAGACGCGCCGTCAGTGCGGCTCCCTTCGCCCGGCCGTCGCTCCCGGCACCTGCCGCTGCCCGCCCCATCGCACCGCCTCCGAAGCCGCTCGACTCCCGGGCGCACTCTCGTGCGACGCCTCGCGACCATCAATTACATGGCGGGTAATAAAATGGAGGGCTGTTCGCGCCAACGATCTGTAGGGGCGCGCTGCGCGCGCCCGGGCTGCAACCGCTCGGCGTTTGCCGTTGTTGGCGGGCGCGCGCAGCGCGCCCCTACGAGCGGTTCACCCAGCCGCGCATGATCCGCCCGGTCTGCTCGTCCGCCGGGAAGAAGTTCTCGATGCGGATCTCCTGCAGCGTCACGTCCTGCGGCGTGCCCAGCGTCGCGATGGTCGTGAACAGGCGCAGCGACGTCTCGTCCTTGCGGAAGTGGATGGCCAGGACGGGTCCGGGCGCCTCCTCGAGCGCGGGCGCCTGCGACAGCGCGGGAACGCCGGGATAGGCGAGCAGGCGCTTGAGCAGCGCCGCCGTCTCGGGCGTGCCGTCCGCGGCCGCGTCGGCCTGCACGCCGCGCAGGAAATGGAGCGCCACCTCCTCCCAGTTGGCGATGAAGGGCCGCAGGCCCTCCGGCGACACCAGCGCGTCCGCCAGGTTGACGGCCTTCGGCGCCGGAGCGGCCGCCGCCGCGCCGGTAAGGAAGGCGGTGAGCCGTGCCGCGCCGGCATTGGCGCGCAGGAGATTCCAGCGGCGGTCGACCACGAAGGCCGGAAACGGCTCCTGCTGCGCCAGCATCTGGTCGAGCGCGCCGTTCACCTGCGCGAGATCGGGCGCCGTCAGTTCGCTCTCGCGCCACACCGGCGCGAAGCCGGCCGCCAGCAGCAGCGCGTTCTGCTGCCGCAGCGGCAGGTCGAGGGCAGCCGCCAGGCCCAGCACCATGGCTTGGCTCGGCGCCGTGCGGCCGGACTCGAGAAAGCTCAGATGGCGCTGCGACGTGCCTGCCGCGCCCGCGAGGTCGAGCTGCGACAGGCCGCGGCGCGCGCGCCACCAGCGCAGACGGGCACCGAAACTCTTGGGCTGCGCCGCCATTGCAGCTCCGCCGCGCGCTCAGCCCGTCACGCGCCAGATCACGTCGCCGACGTCGTCGGCCACCAGCAGCGAGCCGTCGGGGCCGATCGTCACGCCGACGGGCCGTCCGTAGGACTCCCGCTCGTCCGGCGCCAGGAATCCCGTCAGGATGTCGCGCGGCGGGCCCGACGGACGGCCGTTCTCGAACGGCACGAAGATGACGCGGTAGCCGCTCAGCGTGCTGCGGTTCCACGAGCCGTGCTGCCCGATCACCATTCCGTCGGGAAAGCCGGGCAGCGTGCCGGCGGGCAGCCAGCACAGGCCCAGGGAGGCAGTGTGTCCGCCGAGTGCATAGTCCGGCGTCAGCGCCTTGGCGACCAGGGAGGGATTCTGCGGCACGCGGTCGTCCACAGTCTGACCCCAATAACAATAGGGCCAGCCGTAGAACCCGCCGTCGCGCACCGAGGTCAGGTAGTCCGGCGGCGTCTCGTCGCCGATCCCGTCGCGCTCGTTGACCACGGTCCACAGCACGCCGGTGCTGGGCTCCCAGGCCAGCCCCACCGGGTTGCGCAGGCCCGATGCGAAGATGCGGGCCTGCCCGCTCGCCAGGTCGATCTCATAGATGCAGGCGCGGCCTTCTTCCGCTTCCATGCCGTCGTCGCCGATGTTGCTGAGCGAGCCGACGCCGACATAGAGCTTCCGCCCGTCGGGGCTCGGCAGCAGGCTGCGGGTCCAGTGGCCGCCCGGCTTGAACGTGGTGAGCTTTCGTCCGGGCGCGGCAATGCGGGTGGCGCCCGTCGTATAGGGAAAGGCGACCACGCCATCGGTGTTGCCGACGTAAAAGGTATCGCCGAGCAGTGCCATGCCGAAGGGCTGGCTCAGGTTCTCGAGCAAGGTCTCGCGGGTCTCGGCGACACCGTCGCGATCGGCGTCGCGCAGCAGGATGATGCGGTTCGGGCTGACGCCGACGGCGGCGGCGCGCCGCATCGTGCTGACCATGGCGTAGTCGAACACGCTCTTGACGGGGCCGGGCAGGAACAGCGCCTCGGCGACCGTGACATCGCCGTTGGGCAGCACCTGAATCCAGCGCGGATGCTTGAGACCGGTCGCGAAGGGATTGACCTTGAGGCCGGGCGCCGCGATCGGCGTCTGCCCGGGCGCCCAGCCCCGGGCCGTCGGCATCTTGAGCGTGGGGATGCTGCCCTGCGGCCGGGCCGCCGGAATCTTCGGCGCGGCGCCCACGGCCTGCTCGCGCGGTACGCCCTGCATGCGCCGCCACGCGATCGCTGCGGCGCCGATCAATGCAACCAGTCGCGCGAAAATGCCGGATAGATCCATGACGCTCCCCCTGCGGCCGCGCGCATGCTAGCCGAAGCCGGCCGGCGTTGAAAACTCTCGCGCCGGGCTTTGCGGGTGCGCGGAATCGAAACGGGGCGCCCCAGGCGCCCCGTTCATTGCTCGGAAGCAGTCGGCGATCTTAGTTGTCGCCCGTTCCCTGGTCGGGCGTGCCGTCGTCGCCGGCTTGCGTCGGCGGAACGTCGCCCTGGCCCTGGTCCGGCGTGCCGTCATCGTCTGCGCCGTTGTCGGCGCCACCGTTGGCGTCGTTGCCGCCGTTGTCGTCGCCCTGGTCGTCGCCGGCGTCATGACCGGACCCGTCATCCTCACCGCCGGTGCCGCCATTGCCTTGGTCGTCTTCGCCGTCGTGACCCTGGCCGCTGTTGTCGCTTCCGGACCCGCTGTTGTCGTGGTCGTCGCCGCCGTCGTGGCCAGAGCCACCGCCGCCTTCGCCGCCACCGCCGCCACCGCCTTCACCGCCCTCGCCGCTGTCCGCCCAGGCCTGTGAGGTCGACAGCTCGAAGCCATGATGCAGCGACACGGGAGCCGCGATCGTCAGCAGCGCCGACAGGCTCAACCCCGCCAGCAGTATCGAGCGCCGCGCGCCCGGAGTGAGAATAAATTCAGACATCGTTAATCTCCGTTTCGTCCTGTGAACCCGCGGCGATCCGGGATGGCTGCCGCTTGCCAGGGAAACGAGATGGGGCGACGGACTATTCCAACAACTTGCGCCGCATTGGTTAATGCGAGACGTCCCACTTGGGGTTGTCACGCCCGCGAAGGCGCCGCGGCATGCACACAAGTCTGCGATTCGGATCAATTGCTTGCATGAGACAGGGATCACGGCCATGCGTCCTTCGACAGGCTCAGGATGAGGGCTTTTCTTCGTGCCACGAAGATTTCCCCTCATCCTGAGCCTGTCGAAGGACGCATGGCGGTCCTGCTGGAATGTGCGAATCCAATAGCCGCTTTCGCGGGGGCGACACCGCGTTGTGGCGGGCACCTGGCTACTGGGTCGCAGTCCCGCATGGGTTGGCGGCCTGGATCAGGCCCCAGCCGAAGATCGGATCCTTTCCCGGCGCGCCCAGGTCGATCGCCGTCGCCGCGAGCA
>DATIXH010000462.1:0-2238 GCA_035518775.1 Candidatus Acidiferrum sp. | reverse complement strand
GATCCTGGCGGTCTGCAGCCCCGCCTACCTCAAGCGGCGGCCGGTCTTGCGCACGCCCGCCGACCTCGTGGGCGAGCGGCTGATCCACCTCGAGAACGTCGATCCGCGCTGGGAGGATTGGTCCACTTGGTTCCGCGCGCTTGGCATCAAGTACCGGCCGCGCAAGGTCGGCCAGCGCATGAACAGCTACATCGTGGCGGTGCAGGCGGCGATCGACGGCGTCGGCGTCTCCCTCGGCTGGCGCCGCATGATCGAGGGCCATCTGCGCCAGGGGCTGCTGGTGCCCGCGGTCGACGCCGCCGTGCCCTCGACCAATTCCTACTACCAGGTCTACAGCACCCAGCGCCCGCTCGGCCCGGCCGCGCAGGCGCTGCGCGACTGGCTGCAGGGCGAGACGCGCTAAACTCAGCCGCGGCCGCGCCCGTCCTTCGGCGGCTCCGGCCGATGCGGCAGGCGGGCGCGGCGGTCGGTGTCGTAGAGTTCGCCGCCGTAGTTGCGGTTGTACTGGCGCGCCGCGTCGGCGCGCGGCTCGTAGTCCCAGGGATGGATGCGGCCCTTCAGCAGCGCCTCCTGCACGAACAGGCGCTCGCGCTGGCTGGCCACGATCTGCGCGCGCAGCGCGGCGCCCTTCCATTTCGCCGCGCTTTCCCTGGCGAAGGCGGCCGCGACCGCAGCATGCGCGGCATCGCCGGCGAGGTTCTTCAGCTCGTGCGGATCGCTGCCGAGGTCGAAGAGCTGCGGCGGATCGCCCTCGCAGGCGACGTACTTGTGCCGACCGCGGCGGATCATGAAGACCGGCTGGAAGGTCCCCTCCGCCATGTACTCGCCGTAGACCTCATCGGGCCAGCCCTCCGCCCGGCCCGCAGCAAGGTTCACGAGGCTCCGTCCATCGATGGCGGTCGCCGGCTCGAAGCGTGCCCCCTCCCCCGCCAGCTCCGCGAAGGTCGGCAGCAGGTCGACCAGCGAGACATTCTGGGCAACGCGGCGCGCCCCGAACATTCGCGGTGCATGCAGGATCAGCGGAACGCGCGTGGCGCGCTCGAAGAAGGTCATCTTGTACCAGAGGCCGCGTTCGCCCAGCATGTCGCCGTGATCGGCGGTGACGATCACCACGGTGTCGTCGGCCAGCCCGGTCGCCGCCAGCGCCGCCATCAGCTCGCCGAACTTGCGGTCGACGTAGCTGATCATGGCGTAGTAGCCGTGGCGGGCATTGCGGACGTGCTCGGGCGTGACGCGGTATTCGTCGCGGTCGTAGAGCTCGTACATCCGGCGGCTGAGCGGATCGCGCTCGCTGGGCGCGATAGAGGGGACAGCCGGCATGTCGATGGCGTCCGGATCGTAGCGCGCCCAGTCGGCGCGTGGCGCCAGGTAGGGATCGTGCGGCTGGATGAAGGAGACCGTGAGCATGAACGGCCGCTCGTCGCTGCCGCGGGCGTGATCGTAGAGCCAGCGCACCGCGTGATGGCCGACCTCCTCGTCATAGTCCCACTCGAGCGAGCGGTCGTAGGGACCGGCCTCCACCACGCTCAGCATATTGTGGAACCACCAATGGATCTTCGCGGGCTCCTCCCAGGTGGGCGTCCAGCCGAAATCGCCGGGATAGATGTCGGTCGTGACGCGGTCCTCGTAGCCGTGCAGCTGGTCGGGGCCGACGAAATGCATCTTGCCGGCGAGGCAGGTGCGATAGCCGAGCCGCCGCAGGTAGTGGGCATAGGTCGGCACCGACGACGGGAACTCGGCGGCGTTGTCCCAGGCCGCGATCCGGCTCGGCAGTTGTCCGGCCATCATCGAGAAGCGCGAGGGTGCGCACAGGGGCGAGTTGCAGTACGCGCTTTCGAATACCACGCCGCGCGCGGCCAGCGCCTGCAGGTGCGGCGCCTGCACCAGCGGATGGCCGTAGGCCGGCAGCGACTGCGGCGCCAGCTGGTCAAACATGACAAACAGGATATTCGGGCGCTTTGTCATTGCGATTCCGTCGGGACGATGTAGGGGCGGCCCTATGTGGCCGCCCGGTCGAGGGCGACCACGCGGGGCCGCCCCTACAAGATGAACGCCTGCGTGTCACAGCCGGGCCAGCCGCTCAATGAGGAGGTCGTAGAAGCCGGCGGCATCGGCCTGCAGGAGGACCCGGGCGTTGGCGGCGACGCCATCGTCGAGACGGGTGTCGATCACGGTCATGCCGAGGGTTCGCGGCGACTGGGTCTCGATCTCGATATGGGCGGGCTTGGCCTGGAACAG
>DATIXH010000461.1:0-2345 GCA_035518775.1 Candidatus Acidiferrum sp. | reverse complement strand
GCGCTTCGTTGATCACGACCGGCATCCGTAAGCTCCATTCGCCGGACGCAGGAACGACAGACGACATAGGTGAGCACGGATTTCATTGCTCGGTAAAGGTTCTACATCCCATTGATCCGTGTTCATCCGTGTTCATCTGTGGTTTCATTTCCCCCCGAGATCACAGAGATACCGCCCATGAGCACGACTGCCGACATCACCGTCCCCGAGTCCGACGTCGCCGCCTTCCGCGCCGACGGCGCCGTGCTGTTGCGCGGCTGCTTCGCCGACTGGGTGGAGACCTTGCGCGCCGGCGTCGCGCGCAACATCGCATCGCCCTCGGCCGACGCGCGCGTCTATGACGGCTCGCCCGGCAAGGGCCGGCATTTCGGCGACTACTGCAACTGGGACCGGATTCCCGAATTCCGCCGCTTCATCTTCCAGTCGCCGGCCGCGGCCATCGCGAAGCACCTCATGGGCTCGCGCACCGTCCGCCTGTTCCACGAGCACGTGCTGGTGAAGGAGCCGGATTCCGACGTGCCGACCCCCTGGCATCACGACCAGCCCTATTACAGCGTCGACGGCGCGCAGACCTGCTCGCTCTGGATCCCGCTCGACCATGTGCCGCGCGAGACCGTGCCGGAGTTCGTCGCGGGATCGCATCGCTGGGGTAAGTGGTTTCGCCCCGACCGCTTCAACCAGACGCCGCTCAATGCCGACGACGGCCTCGAGCCGGTGCCGGACATCGAGGGCAACCGCGCCAGCTACCGCATCCTCGGCTGGCCCATGGAGCCGGGCGACGCCGTCGCCTTCAACTACCTCACGCTCCATGGCGCCCCTGCCAACCGCCAGGCCGACAACCGCCGCCGCGCCTTCTCCCTGCGTCTCGTCGGCGACGACGCCCGCTGGGCCGTGCGCAAGGGCGTGACCTCGCCGCCCTTCCGCAACGTCAAGCTCGCCCCCGGCGCCGCGCTGGAGGCGCCCGAGTTCCCGCTCCTGATAGGCGCTGGCTACGATCCGAGGACGATGTCGTAGGGGCGACCCCATGTGGTCGCCCGGGGCGGTTACGCGGGGCCGCCCCTACCGCCAATCCACGGTCGGAAACCGCGCCGCGCCGCCGAGGCAGTCCCACAGATAGCAGGCCAGTCCGAGGTCGCCGGTCCACAGCGAATAGCGGCCCTGGCCGTGCTCCCGCCGCGCGGCGCGGGCCTGCGCGATCGCCGTCATGGCGAAGGCGCGGGCGCGCTCCAGCCACAGCGCATCGCCGGTGCGCGCGTACAGCTTGAGGAAGGCGTAGCCGTTGCCGGCCGTGCCGTGGCAGAAGCCCGGCCCCTTGGCGAGCGGGCCAGCCCGCCAGACGAGCTCGCCTCCAGCGCGAAGCAGCCGCTCTAAGTCCGGCGTCGAGAACGGGCAGTCGGCGAAGGCCATGACGATGCCGGGCGCGCCGTGGCAGATCTGCAGGAGATAGGCCGGCTCACCCGGCACTGCCGGCCAATTCGCGCCCTCGTCCGCTTCGACAGCCGTCGCCGCCAGCGTGTGCGGGATGGCCTCGGCCAGCCGCTCCTGCTGCTCTGCCGCCAGCCAGCGCCAGCCACGCAGCAGCGCCAGCATGTTGCCGGCATGGCCGTGGCCGAGCCCGAGATAGCGCGTCGTCCGGCCGTAGAGGGTCTGCGTCCAGAGCGGCCCCAACTCCGAGGGTGCGAGATCGTCGAGCAGGCGCCGGGCCTGCCGGCGATAGGCCTCGCGCCAGCGCTCCTCGCCGGTGAGCCCATCCATGGCGACGCAGGCCAGCATCGTCCCCGGCGTGCCCCAGAGCAACTCAAGCAGCGGCAGCGCGTCGTTCGCCGCCACCCGCTCGAACAGCTCGTCGGCGATCGTCGGGTCGGGCGCCAGCCGCGCCATCAGCAGCAGCACGCCGACGTCGCCGCACAGCAGCGAGCCATGCTGAGGATAGGGATTGCCCGCATGTTCCTCCCGGTTCAGCGTCAGCAGCCGCGGCAGCAGTCCGCGAAAGTCCTGGCCGAACTCCACGGCCTCCTCCCGCCGCAGCTGGTCGAGCGCCCACAGCACGCCGGCCGCACCGCAATAGAGCGACGTGGACGGCCTCGCGGTCGGCTCGTCGAGCGGATGCACCGGCCAGAAGCCTTCGGGATCGAGACGCTCCAGCGCGTCCGCGACGATCTCCGTGATCGCCGCCCGCGCGAGCGCGTCGTCCCAGGGGTCGCGCGCGAGCGCGATGTGGCGCTGGGCGTCGAACATCGCGCGCTGCTAGGGCTGCGGCCGGAAGACCAGCAGCTTCGCCTCGTCGTCGTCCGAAAAGCCGCGGGCGGCGACGAACAGCCGGTCCAGCTCGGGCACGAACAGCG
>DATIXH010000460.1:0-7127 GCA_035518775.1 Candidatus Acidiferrum sp. | reverse complement strand
GCGATCAGGATGCCCGGCAGGCCGTAGAGGAACTGCCGCGGTTCCGCCCCCAGCGCGCCGATGAGCCGGTTGATGAGGCCGGACTGCCCGTAGACCGCGACCACGCCGAGGATGCCGACCAGGGTCGGCAGCACCAGCGGCAGGCCGAACAGGCGCAGCAGCAGCGCGCGGCCGGGAAAGGCCGCCCGGCGCGCCAGCGCCCGCGCGACGAGGATGGCCGGACCGACGCTGAGCAGCGCCGACAGCAGCGCCTGCCAGACCGTGAACAGGACGACGCGGTGTGTGTAGGAGCTGCGGAGGAAGGCCCCGTAGTCGGCCGTCCCGGCGGCGCGCAGCAGGCCGGCGAATGCGCCGCCGATGACGAGACCGAGCAGGAGGAAGGTGAGCGCTCCCGGGACGAGCCGGCGGATCATTGACTGGTCGCTTGCAACCACTCCTCGATCCACGCCTTGCGATGGGCCGCGACGTCCTCCGGCGTGAACAGGAGCGATTTGCTGGGCTGGACGAGCTCCCCGAACTCCTTGGGCAGGCCGCCCGTCGGCTCGCTCACCGGATACATCCAGTTGGTCGTGGGAATCGTATCCTGGAAGCCGGAGGAGATCATGAAGGCGAGGAACTTCTCCGCGAGGTCGCCGTGCTGCGATCCCGCGACGCGGCCGGCGACTTCGATCTGCATGTAGTGGCCCTCGGCGAACGGCGCAGCGGCGTATTTGTCGGTCTTCTCCTCGATCATGTGGTAGGCCGGCGAGGTCGTGTAGCTCAGCACCATCGGGGCCTCGCCCTGGGTGAAGAGGCCGTAGGCCTCGCTCCAGCCCTTGCTGATCGTGAGGATGCGCGGCTTCAGCTTGGCCCAGGCCTCGCCGGCCTTGTCGCCGTAAACTTCCTTGATCCACAGCATGAAGCCGAGGCCGGGCGTGCTCGAGCGCGGATCCTCCAGCACGATCTTCTGGTTGGGATCGCCCTCGACCAACTCCTTCAGGCTGGCCGGCGGCTTCGCCAGCTTGGTCTTGTCGTACACGACGGCGAAGTAGCCGTAGTCGTAGGGCGCGAACACCGGATCCTTCCAGGCGATCGGCAGCTTGAGGTTCTTGAGGTCCAGGCCATGCGGCGCGAACAGGCCGGTCGCCGTCGCCTCCGCCGTCAGGCTGGTGTCGAGGCCGAGCACGATGTCGGCCTTGGTATTCTTGCCTTCGAGCTGCAGCCGGCTCAGCAGAGCGGCGCCGTCCTCGACCGCGACCCAGGCGATCTTGCAGCCGCAGGTCGCCTCGAACGCCTTGGTCACGGCCGGCCCGGGCCCCCAGTCGGCGGTGAAGGAGTTGTAGGTGTAGATGGTCAGGGTCGGCGTCTCGGCCGACGCTCCCCCGGCCGACAGGAACCCGACCGCCAGGCCGAGCAGGAGCAGGAATTTGCGCATGTCACATCCTCCGACAAGCGCCGGCGGAAGGGTGGCGAACGCGATCCAGGACTGGACTCATATCCCTCCGCCGGCATTATCCGGATCAGGTTCGTCGGGTTGGCGCCGGCCTTTTGGGCCGCGCGCCTCTCAGCCACGAGGGCACCCCGTTGAGACCTTCGACTATAGACGATGGATTAGGGCGTTACCAGCAGGCGTCATGGCGACCGAGCCGGCTCCGACCAATCCCCTGACCGGCAAGCCGCTGGGGCCGCACTGGCGGCAGCTGGCGGGCATGCTCAGGCGGCACGGCATCACACTGGTGCTGGATATCGGGGCCAATATCGGGCAGTACGCGGCCGCCCTACGCGCCAGCGGCTACGCCGGGCGCATCGTTTCGGTCGAGCCGCTCGGCGCGGCCAATGCCGAGCTGGCGCGCGCCGCCGCCCGCGACGGCAACTGGATCGCGGCGCCGCGCGCCGCCGTCGGCGCTGCCCCGGGCCGGCTCACCATCAACGTCTCCGCCAGCTCCGACATGAGCTCCGCCCTGCCCTTCACGGCCGAGGCCGCCAAGGTCTTCGACGGCGACCGCACGGTCGCGCAGGAGAGCGTTCCCATGACGACGGTCGACGCGCTGCTCGCGGACCACGCCACGCCTGCCGATCGCATCTTCCTCAAGAGCGATACCCAGGGCTACGACCTGGAGGTGCTGCGCGGCGCGGCTGCCAGCCTGGACCGCATCGCCGGCCTGCAGGTCGAGGCCGCGCTCCACCCGACCTATGCGGGTCAGCCGGACTGGCGCGCGATCGTCGACCTGCTGACGCCGCAGGGCTTCGCGATCCACCTCGTCGTGCCCGGCTATTTCAGCAAGCGCCACGGCCGCCTCATGGAGATGGACCTGGTCTTCTTCCGCGACGCGCCCGCCTCATAGCGCGCGGAGCGCATCGCGATGGGCCGCGCTCTCGCACGCCGCCTCATGCCAGGCGAGCCGCTGGCGCGCGAAGGCCGCGAAATCGGCGCTGGCGTTGCCGTCGACGATCTGGACGACCGCCCAGGCCGCGGCCAGCAGGTTGAGCGACGCCTTGTAGAGCGCGAACCTGCCCTGCTGTCCCGGCGCCGCCGGACCGAAATAGGCCGCGAGCAACACCTCCTCCAGGGTTACATCCAGCTCGGCCTCGATCGCGACCGCGGCCAGGTCCCACAGCGGCTCGGCCATGGCCGCATATTCCCAGTCGATGAGGTAGAGCGCGCCGTCGCGTGCACGCACGAAGTTGTGCGCCACCGGATCGACGTGGCTGGGCACGAACGGCGCCGCGCTCCGCTCCAACGCCGCGCGCGCCGGCTCTGCCCGGCGTCGCACCGGCGTCAGGTCGAGCCCGGCCGGCCAGCCCTTCCGCGCCGCCAGCGCGATGTACTGATCGAGCTTCGGAAACAGCTCCATGCGGCCGGCGAAAGCGAGCCCGCTCTCGTGCAGCCGCTTCAGCAGCGCGACCGCGTCGCGCAGCGGCCCGGCCTGCCGCAGGTCGGCGGCCTGCAGCGGCGCGCCGCCGGCGATGAACCGCGTCAGCATCAGGCCGCTCTGCGGATCGAGATGGAGCAGCTCCGGCGCGATGCCGATCGAGGCCGCCAGCCCGGCGTTGCGGGCCTCGGCGGCGCGGTCGATGTAGTGCTCGGTCCCCGCGCCGGCGATGCGCAACGCGTAGCTCTCGCCATCGAGGCTCAGCTTGTAGTTGCGGTTGGTGAGACTGGCGAGCGGCTCGGCCTGCAGCCGCTCGAGCGGGCGCCCCGCAAGCAGCGGAATGCGCGCCAGCGCCGCCGCCACGGCCCTTTCCTCAGCTGTCGTCATCCGCCGATCGTAGCATGGTGACAAGCCCGCCGGCCGATGTTAAGCACCGGCCCTCGCATCAGACTCGTTGGGGGAGAGGATGGTCGTGCGCTCTATCATACTGTCATTGTCGATCTGAGCGGCGCCAATCGTCGCGCTCGCAATGCCCGCGCCGGCGCTGGCGCAATCGCAGCCGAACGGCAGCTATCTGCAGAGCTGCCGCAACGTCAGCGTCGCCGCCCGCTACCGGCCCGACGCCCTGCTGACCGCGCAATGCCAGACCAAGAAGGGCTTCTGGCGCGAGAGCAGCCTCTACTACAAGAGCTGCCGCGGCGACATCTACAACGACAACGGCACGCTGCGCTGCCAGGGCGGCCAGGCCGGCTATCCCGCCACCCTGCCGCCGGGCAGCTGGCGCGCCAGTTGCCGCGACGGCTATCTCGACGGCGGCACGCTCCACGCCGAGTGCCGGCAGATCAACGGCCGCTGGAACGACGCCCGCCTCAACATGAACCGCTGCCCCTGGGGGCCGATCGCCAACGACGACGGCCGGCTGGTCTGCAGCGGCGGCTGGGGCGGCGGCGGTCCGGGCGGGGGCGGCAACTTCAGCACCCTCATCCTCTACGAAGGCTACAACTTCAGCGGCCGCACCCTGCAGCTCACGGGGCCGGCGCCCGACCTGCGCGCCTACAACTTCGACGGCCGCACCTCGAGCCTGCGCGTGCAGGGCAACTGGATCGTCTGCAGCGGCCCCAACTACACCGGCGAATGCTCGAAGGTCGCCGGCGCCTTCAACGCCAACGCCAAGTGGAACAACCGCATCTCCTCGGCCAAGCCGTACTAGCCGAAATCAGGAGGTTAGGTGGGGTCTAGCCGGCGAGCTCGTCGATCAGCCGGTTGACCTCGCTCGCCGCCTCCATGTGCGGCATGTGGCCGGCGTTCTCCAGCACGTGCAGCTTCACGCTGCCGGGCAGGCCCTGGGCGTGGGCGGCCGGGATGACCCGGTCCTTGGCGCCGACGATCACCTGCACCGGCGCCTTCAGCTTGCCCAGGCTGCCGCGCAGCGCGTCGGCCTGCCGCCCGCCGGGATAGAGCGCGTCGCGCATCTTCTTGAGCGCGGCGTCGACCCCGTCGATGCGCTTGAACTTCAGCACGTCCTCGATCATGTCGCGGGTGACGAGCGCCGGGTTGGCGACCAGCATCTGCAGCACCGGCTCCAGCTTCTTGCCGCGGCTCGCCTCGATGAAGCCGTTGATGTACTCCATCGCGATGTCCGGGCCGAGGCCGGCCGGGCAGATCAGCGTGGCCGAAGCGACGAGGTCGGGCTTGGTCGCCGCCAGCTGCAGGCTCACCGCCCCGCCCATGCTGTGGCCGACGAGATGGGCGCGCGCGATCTTGAGCGCGTCCAGCCACGCCGCCAGCGCCGCCGTCATGCTCGCGAGGTCGCCGGCGCCGACGTCCTTGCTCGAGCCGCCATGCCCCGGCAGGTCGAGCGCGTAGGTGGTGTGATGCTCCGCCAGCGCCTCCTGGTTGAACAGCCAGTTGTTGAGGTCGCCGCCGAAGCCGTGCACGAACACGATCGGCGGCCCGTCGGCGCTGCCGAGCTTCATATAGCGGATCTTGCGCCCGCCGAGGATCTCGACCGTCTCCGGCTCCGGCTTCTTCTCGCTCGCCTTGGCGGCGAGCGCCGCCTTCAGCGCCTCGTTGAACTTGGCGACATAGGCGTCGAGCTCGGCGTCGCTGGTGGCCTTGTCGGCCACCACCGCCAGCAGGGCGCCGACCGGCAGCGTCTCACCGGTCTGCGCCACGATCCGCCGCACGGTGCCCGCGACCGGGCTCTCGAAGACGTTGGCGATCTTCGAGGTCTCGATGTCCGCGATCTCCTGTCCCTTCGTGATGGTCGCGCCCTCCGCGATGGTCCAGGCGGTGACCACCCCCTCCTCCATCGCCAGGCCCCATTTCGGCATGACGATGGGCTGGATCTCGCCCGCCATCAGCCGTGCCCCATGACCGCGCGCACGGCGGCTTCGATCTTCGGCGGTCCCGGGATGTAGATGTCCTCGAGCGCCGGCGAGAACGGCACCGGGCAGTGGTAGCCCGTCACCATCTTGATCGGCGCCTTCAGGTCGTCGAACGCCTCCTGGCAGATCAGCGCCGAGATGTCGGCGGCCATGTTGCAGCGCGGGTGGGATTCGTCGACGACCACCACGCGTCCGGTCTCCGACGCCGTCTCGAGCACGGTCTCGGTGTCCAGCGGCGAGGTCGTGCGGAGGTCCACCACGGTGACGCCGATCTTGTCCTTCTTCAGGCTATCGGCGACTTGATTAGCGAAATTCACCATGCGGCCCATGGTGATGATGGTGACGTCGTCGCCCTCGCGCGTCACGTTCGCCTCGCCGAACGGGATCGTATAGGGATCGTCCGGCACCTCGGCCGACTCGTCATACATCGCCTTGTGCTCGAAGAAGATCACGGGATCGTCGTCGCGGATCGACTGGATCAGCAGCCCCTTCGCCTCATAGGCGTTGCTCGGCAGCGCGACCTTCAGGCCCGGGATGTGCGTGAAGATCGGATAGAGGCACTGGCTGTGCTGCGACGCCGCGCGGAAGCCGGCGCCGTACATGGTGCGGATGACCAGCGGCGTCACCGCCTTGCCGCCGAACATGTACTTGAACTTGGCGGCCTGGTTATAGATCTGGTCGAAACACACCCCGAAGAAGTCCACGAACATCAGCTCGGCGACGGGCCTGAGGCCGGTCGCCGCCGCGCCGACGGCGGCGCCGACGAAGGCGCTCTCCGAAATCGGCGTGTCCAGCACGCGGTCGCGCCCGAACTTGGGCATCAAGCCCTTGGTCACGCCGAGGGGACCGCCCCAGGCGTCCTGCTCGCCCGGTGCGCCCAACCCGCCGGCAATGTCCTCGCCCATGATGATGACGCGCGGGTCGCGCTCCATCTCCTGACGGAGCGCTTCGTTGATCGCTTGACGATAGGTCTTCTTGGCCATGGCGCGCCTCCGATCAATAAGCGGACGTGTAGACGTCGGTCAGCAGGTCGGCCTCGGTCGGCGGCTTCGCCGACTTGGCCAGCGCGACGCATTGCTGAATGCGCTTCTTGGTTTCCCGGTCGATCTCGTCGAGCGCCTTGCCCTCGAGCAGCCCGGCCTCGGTGACGCGGTTGCGGAACAGCATCAGCGGATCCTTCGCCGCCTTGTATTTCGCCACCTCGTCGGGTGCCTTGTAGGTCGTGGCGTCGCCCTCGAAGTGCCCGTAGTAGCGCATGACCTTCATATGGATCAGCGACGGTCCGCCGCCGCTGCGGGCGCGCTCGATCACCTCGCGCGCGGCATCGTAGACGGCGAAGAAGTCGGAGCCGTCGACTTCCATGGACGGCAGGCCGAAGCCGTTGCCGCGCCCGACCTGGCTGCCGCCGACCGACCATTTCGAGGCCGTCGATTCCGCGTAGCCGTTGTCCTCGACGATGAAGATCGCCGGCAGGTTCCAGACCTTGGCCAGGTTGTAGGATTCGAAGGTCGTGCCCTGGTTGGAGCCGCCGTCGCCCACAAACGCGATGGCGACGCCGCCCGTCTTGTTGGTCTTGGCGGCGAGCGCCGCGCCGCAGATCAGCGGCGGCCCGCCGCCGACGATGCCGTTGGCGCCCAGCATGCCCTTGGAGAGGTCGGCGATGTGCATGGAGCCGCCCTTGCCACCGCACAGGCCATCCTTCTTGCCGAAGATCTCCGCCATCATGGCCTGCTCGTCGCAGCCCTTGGCGATGCAGTGGCCGTGGCCGCGGTGCGTGCTGGCGATGGCGTCGCGGTCTTCGAGATGCATGCAGACGCCGACGCCCGAGGCCTCCTCGCCGGCATAGAGATGCACGAAGCCCGGAATGTTGCCGGCCGAGAATTCATCA
>DATIXH010000459.1:0-18600 GCA_035518775.1 Candidatus Acidiferrum sp. | reverse complement strand
TAGGCGATGAGGTGCGGCAGGTGCGACGTGATGGCCAGCACCTGATCGTGGTGCGAGGCCTCCATGATCTCCATCATGCTGCCGCAGCGCCGCCACAGCTCGGCCAGCCGCTCCACCGCCTTTTCGTCGCTGCCGGCCGGCGGCGTCAGGATGCACCAGCGGCCCTGGAACAGCTCGGCGAAGCCCGACTCCGGCCCCGAATGCTCGGTGCCGGCAATCGGGTGCCCCGGGATGAAATGCACCTGCTCCGGCACGTGGGGGCCCAGATCGCGGATGACCGCCTGCTTGACCGAGCCGACATCGGTCAGGGTCGAGCCGGGCTTGAGGTGCGGCCCGATCGCGGCGCCGATGGCGGCATAGGCGCCCAGGGGCGTGCAGACCACGGTCAGGTCCGCGCCGGCGACGGCCGCCGCAGGATCGTTGTGGATGCTGTCGACCAGGCCCAGCTCCACGGCCTTGGCGCGCGTGCGCTCGCTCTTGGCGTGGCCGGCGATATGGCCGACCAGCTTGTGCCGCCGCATCGCCCGCGCCAGCGAAGAGCCGATGAGACCGATGCCGATGAGCGCCACGCGCTCGAACAGAGGGGAATCGGCCATGGCAGCTATTCTCCCGCGCGCCGCTTCAGGCCGGCGCCTGCGGCGGCGAAGGCGTCGAGCGCGGCGGCGACGATCTCCATCTCGTCGCCCCGCCCGACGGTGATGCGCAGGCAGTCGCCGAGCCCGTAGGGTCCCATCTTGCGCGGTATGATGCCGCGCGCATGGAGGAAGGCGCAGGCGGCGTCGGCGTTGGTCTCTGGTCCGGCGGGAAAGCGCACCAGCACGAAATTGCCGGCGCTCGGCAGCGGCGTGAAGCCCGCCGCCGCGACGCGCTTGCTGAACCAGGGCAGCCAGCGGTCGTTATGCGCCTTGGCTGCCGCCACATGCGCGCGGTCGGCGAGCGCCGCCAGCCCCGCCGCCTGAGCCGGCGCATTGGTGTTGAACGGGCCCCGCAGGCGATTCAGCACGTCGATCACCGCCGGCGAGCCGTAGGCCCAGCCCAGCCGCAGCGCCGCCAGCCCGTAGATCTTCGAGAAGGTGCGCAGCGTGACCACGTTGTCATGGGCGGCGACGAGTAACGCGCCGTCCTCGTAGTCGGCGCTGTCGACATACTCGGCATAGGCGGCATCGACGACCAACAGCACGTCCTTGGGCAGCCCGGCATGAAGCCGTCGCACGTCCGCCGCCGGTAGCAGGCTGCCGGTCGGGTTGTTCGGATTGGCCACCAGCACCACGCGGGTGCGCGGCGTGACGCGCGCGAGCATCGCGTCCACGTCGGCCGTGTAGTCACGCTCCGGCGCCGCCACGGGCGTTGCGCCCGCCCCCCTGGCCGCAATCGGATACATCAGGAAGCCGTACTGGCTGTACAGCACCTCGTCGCCCGGCCCGGCATAGGCCCGCACCAGCAGGCTGATCAGCTCGTCCGAGCCGGCGCCGCAGACGATCTGCTCGGCCGGCAAGCCGTGTTGTGCCGCGATGGCGGCGCGCAGCTCCTCCTGCCCGCCGTCGGGATAGCGATGCAGCTCCTCCGCCAGGTCGCGATAGGCGCGGATCGCTAGCGGCGACGGACCGAGCGGGCCTTCGTTGGAGGCGAGCCGGATCACGCGCTGCTGTCCCGGCAGCGTCGAGTCGCCGCCCTTGTAGGGCGCGATGTCCATGATTCCCGGGCGGGCTTTCAGCATGGCATCCCCTCAGGCCGGCGGGCCTTCCAGTTCGGCCGGGCTCAGCGGCATCGCGTAGCCGCCGAGCGGCCACAGGTGCCGGAATCCGCTCAGCCGGCTCGCCAGCTGCGCGAAGCGAGGATCGCTGGACCGTATGAAGCCCTCGACCTCGATCAGGTGCAGCCAGCGCGCGCTCTCGTTGCGGTCGCGCCAAAGCTGCAGCGATAGCGGGGCCAACGATACCGCCGTCAGGGCGTCGCGCAGGCCACTGCGGCTGATCTCGGCGCCCGCCTCGATTGCGAACAGGCTGCAGTCGCGGCCGGTCTCCTCCTGCGCCACGCGGCCGATGGCGAGCGCCTCGACGGCCTTGCCGCGAGCGTTGCCGGGGGCGCCAAAAGGAAGCCGCGCGATGACGCGCGGCTGGCCTTCGTCCCTGCTGACGAGGAACGGCCACCAGGGCTCGCGATCCTCCTCGCGCGGCAGCGGCAACACGCCGACGGTTGCCGGCCCGTCGACCACCGCCCGCACCACCTGCCCCACCTTGTCGTGCGCGGTCGCCGGCATCAGGCTGCCGAAATGGTCGCGCGCCAGATCCCAATAGCCGCTGCTCGCCTCGGGCGCGAACACGGCCACGGCGAACGGCCCCTGCTGGCGCAGGGTGGCCGACAGCAGTTCCCGCCACATGCGCACGATCGTGGCCCGCGGCAGCGATCCGCTATGGCGTTCGACCAGGCGGCGGATGATGAGGGCCTCGCGCCCGGGCCGGAAGATGCCGTTGCGGTTGCCCCCGCCGCCATTGCCCTTCAAAGCCCCGATCTCCGCCACCACGCCCGAGCGCTGGATGAGCAGGTCGTGCAACTGGGTGTCGATCTCGTCGATTTGCCGGCGGAGATCGTCGATCGCGGAGTCGGCGGGCGGCATGACTGGAAACGTGGCTACGGGCGGCACAGTGATAGTCGGAGCGACCGTCAAAAGCAAAGAAAACGTTGACAGGTCCAATTCGAAATACCTAGCTATCGCCAATGACTTAAAGGAACTTCTGGCAACCGCCGCCGGCGATGACAGCCCTCCCCATCAGCCCCGTTGCCCGCACCGACCTACCGGGACAGCGCGCGACCTTCGGCCTCGAACGGCCGATGCGGCTCGATTCCGGTGTCGAGTTCGGCCCCTTCACCATCTCCTATCAGACCTACGGCACGCTCAACCGCGACCGCTCCAACGCCATCCTGCTCTGCCACGCACTTTCCGGCGACCAGTTCGCCGCCGAGATCCACCCGGTGACCGGCAAGCCCGGCTGGTGGGAGCTGGCGGTCGGCCCCGGCCTGGCTTTCGATACCGACCGCTATTTCGTGATCTGCTCCAACGTGCTCGGCGGCTGCATGGGAACCACGGGCCCGAAGGAGATCGACCCGCGCTCCGGCAAGCCCTACGGTCTCGGCTTTCCCGTCATCACCATCGGCGACATGGTCCGGGCGCAGAAGCTGCTGATCGACCACCTCGGGATCGAGCAGCTGTTCTGCGTCACCGGCGGCTCCATGGGCGCCATGCAGGCGCTGCAGTGGGCGGCGGCCTATCCGCAGAGCGTCTTCGCGGCCGTACCGATCGCCGGCGCTTCGCGCCACACCGCACAGAACATCGCCTTCCACGAGGTCGGCCGCCAGGCCATCATGGCCGATCCCGACTGGTGCGGCGGCGACTACCAGGTCCAGGGCCGCAACCCCAGCCGCGGCCTGGCCGTGGCGCGCATGGCCGCCCACATCACCTATCTCTCGGAGGCGGCGCTGCACCGCAAGTTCGGCCGCAACCTGCAGGACCGCTCCCGCGTCACCTACGGCTTCGACGCCGACTTCCAGGTCGAGAGCTACCTGCGCTACCAGGGCTCCTCCTTCGTCGACCGCTTCGACGCCAACTCCTATCTCTACATCACGCGCGCCATGGACTATTTTGACCTGGCGGTCGAGTTCGGCTCGGTGCCCAACGCCTTCCGCGGCACCCCCGTGCGTTTCTGCCTGGTCTCCTTCACCAGCGACTGGCTGTTTCCCACCAGCGAGAGCCGCGCCCTCGTCCACGCCCTCAACGCGGTAGCGGCCAACGTCAGTTTCGTCGAGATCGAGAGCGACAAGGGCCACGACGCCTTCCTCCTGGAGGAGCCGGAATTCTTCGCCACCCTGCGCGGCTTCCTCGACGGCTGCGCCGAGCACCGCGGCCTATAGCGCAAGCAAGAAGGCTAACCGCAGGGGCGCAGAGACGCAGAGATATCGAGATGGTTGATGCACCCGACGCGCTCACCAGCCGTGTAATCGGCTTGGCCATGGAGGTCCACCGCGCCTTGGGGCCCGGCCCGTTGGAGTCCGCGTACGAGGAATGCCTCTGCTATGAACTGACATCGCATGGCATTCGCTTCGGTCGGCAGGTGCCGTTGCCGGTAGTCTATAAATCGGTGCGCCTGGATTGTGCCTACAAGCTTGACCTTGCTATTGAAGATACGCTCGTGGCGGAGCTAAAGACGGTCGAGCGCATCCTCCCGGTGCATGAAGCGCAGCTCCTGACGTATCTCCGCCTGAGCGGACGGACAACCGGATTGATACTCAACTTCCACGTGCCAGTACTGAAAGATGGCATCAAGCGCTTGGTGTTGGGCCGATCATGACCTTCTCTGCGTCTCTGCGTCTCTGCGGTTCAACTTTCCATCGGTACCGCGAGATGGATGCCCTGCAATGACGGACGCTGCCGCGATCGCCGCCAACCAGGTAGCGGACAAGAGGTCGGCGACGATATCAGCCGGCATCCGCATTGACCTGCAGCTGATCGCCGACATGATCGCGCCGAAGTCGCGCGTGCTCGATGTCGGCTGCGGCGACGGCGCGCTGCTCGATCACCTCGTCCACGCCAAGGAGGTGGACGGGCGCGGCGTGGAGATCAGCCAGGCGGGCGTCAACGCCTGCGTCGCCCACGGCCTGTCGGTCATCCAGGGCAACGCCGACACCGACCTCAAAGACTATCCGTCGGACGCCTTCGACTACATCGTGCTGAGCCAGACCCTGCAGGCCACGCGCAAGCCGCATCAGGTGCTGAAGCAGCTGGTGCGCATCGGCCGCCGCGCCATCGTCTCGTTCCCCAACTTCGGCCATTGGCGCGTGCGCTGGCAGCTGCTGACGCGCGGACGCATGCCCGTCACGCAGTCCATGCCGCTGCAATGGTTCGATACGCCGAACATCCATTTCTGCACGATCACCGACTTCGTCGGCCTGTGCGACGAGCTCGGCATCGTCGTCGAGCGCGGGCTGTCGATCAGCCGCAGCGGCCGCCCCAGCCCGATCCGCTCGATCGGCGCCGCCAACCTGTTCGGCGAGCAGGGATTGTTCTTACTGCGGCGGGGTTAGGGTCGGGCTGAGCCCGCGCCGCTGAGCCGATCGCCCGGCTGCCGGCTGCGGGAACGGCACGATGACCGGCCGCCGCTTGCGCTTCTCGCGCACGGCCGACGCGGCATAGAGCTGCTTTCCCGCCTCCATCAGTACGACGCCACCGAAGCGCGGCAGCCAGCGGACTCCGATGCGCTCCCAGCCCGCCGCGGTCCGCAGCAAGGTGGTCGAGCGCACCGGTGGGATGAACAGCGCTTGGCTGGCCTGGACGGGCGTGAACAGGTTGTCGCGCAGCAGGCGCGAGAGCTGGGGCGGCGAATAGGGCAGACCCTGGCCGAAGGGCGTCCGGTCGGTGCGCGCCCAGATACCGCGCCGGTTGGGTGCCACGACCAGCAGCCGCCCGCTTCCGGACATCACGCGCCAGACCTCGCGCAGCATGTCCCGCAGATGCTCGCCGCACTCGAGGGCGTGCACCAGCAGGACGCGGTCGACCGACATGTCCGGCAGCGGCAGCTCCGTCTCCTCGGCCAGCGCCACGACGTTGGGGCCTTCCGGCGGCCAGGCCAGCACCCCCTGCCCCGCCGGCATGATCGCCAGCACCCGCTCGGCCTCGTCGCGGTACTGGCGCAGATAGGGCGTGGCATAGCCCAGGCCCAGCAGCGATTGGCCGCGCAGGTCGGGCCACAAGGCCCGGATGCGCCGCCGAATCAGGTGCCGGGTCACCTGCCCCAGCCGCGTGTCGTAGAAATCGCGCAGATCGACGACGTCGTTCCACATGACGCCCTCAGCATAGCAAGCGGTAGGCCCTGGGCAATGAGCAATGCGATGCAAAAATGCCGCGGCCTCCTTGACGGACCGTTAACAATGCATGAATCCTCCCGCCTGCTGCTCGCCCCGCTCATCGCTCACGGCCTCGTCATGGCGTCCCTCGAGATCGAACTCATCCCCCTGCTCAAGGACAACTACGCCTACCTGCTGCACGACAGTGCCACCGGGACGACAGCCGTCGTCGATCCCTCGGAGGCGCGGCCGGTGCTGGCGGTGGCCCGCGCCCGCGGCTGGCGCATCACGCACGTGCTGAGCACGCACCATCACTGGGACCACACCGGCGGCAATCTCGAGATCAAACAGGCGACGAACTGCATGGTGATCGGCCCGGGCTACGATCAGGAGCGGATTCCCGGCATCGACGCCGGCGTTCAGGAGGGTGACCGCTTCGTGCTCGGCGCCGCGGTGGCGGAGATCCTGTTCATCCCCGGCCACACCCGCGGCCACATCGCCTACTGGTTTCCCGAGGCGCAGGCGGTTCTGTGCGGCGACACGCTGTTCTCGCTCGGCTGCGGCCGCCTGTTCGAAGGGACGCCCGAGCAGATGTGGACCTCGCTCGGCAAGCTGCGCAGCCTGCCGCCGGAGACGCGCGTCTATTGCGGCCACGAATACACCCAGAACAACGCCCGCTTCGCCGTGACGATCGAGCCGACCAATCCGGCGCTCGTGATGAAGCAGCGCCGCGTCGACGAGGCCCGCGCCGCCGGCCGCGCCACCATCCCCTCGACCATGGGCGAGGAGCGCGCCACCAACCCCTTCCTGCGCGCCGACGAGCCCGCAGTCGCCGCCGCGGTTGGCCTCGCCGGCGCCGACCCCGTGGCGGTCTTCGCCGAGGTCCGCCGTCGCAAGGACAACTTCTGACAGGGAGCAAGAGCCGATGAAGCTGCGTTACTCGCCCGCCAGCCCCTATGTGCGCAAGTGCCTGGCGCTTGCGCATGAAGCCGGCCTGGCCGGACGGATCGAGATCGTGCCGACCGTCACCGCCGATCCCGCGAGCGGCCTCGCCAAGGACAACCCGCTCGGCAAGATCCCGGCCCTCGTCCTGAAGGACGGCCAGGTGCTCTTCGATTCGCCTGTCGTCTGCGAATATCTCGACAGCCTGCACCGCCGCCCGAAGCTGATCCCGGCGGGCGGCAAGGCGCGCTGGGCGGCGCTGCGCCGGCAGGCGCTGGCCGACGGCATTCTCGACGCCTCCCTGCTGCGCCGCTACGAGGGCATGCGGCCGGCCAACGAGCGCTCGGCCACCTGGGACGAGAAGCAGAAGAACGTCGTGGTTCGCGCCCTCGACCTGCTGGAGAAGGAGGCCAAGGACCTCGGCAAGCCGAACGCCAGGAACACCACGCTCGGCCACATCGCCATCGGCTGCGCCCTCGGCTATCTCGATTTCCGCTTCGCCGCCGAGGACTGGCGCGCGACGCACCCGAAGCTGGCCGCCTGGTACGAGGTCTACGGCAAGCGGCCGTCGATGGCGGCAACGACGCCCAAGGACATGGTGTGAGCGACGACGCGGCCGCGCTCATCGCACGCCTCGGCCTGCAGCCGCATCCCGAGGGCGGCCATTTCGTCGAGACCTATCGTCATGTGCCCCCGCAGGGCGGCCGCGGCGACGCCACCGCCATCTACTACCTGCTGCGCGCCGGTGAGGAATCGCGTTGGCATCGCGTGATCGACGCGGTGGAGGTCTGGGCCCATCACGCCGGCGCCCCGCTGGCATTGACTCTGTCGGCCGACGGACGGCATATCGCGGCCCACCGCCTCGGCCCGGAGGTCGTCGCCGGCGAGCGGCCGCAGGTCGTCGTGCCGGCCGGCTGCTGGCAGACGGCGCGCAGCCTCGGCGATTGGACCTTGGTGTCCTGCATCGTGGCGCCGGCCTTCGAGTACGCCAGCTTCGAGATGGCACCGCCGGGGTGGCAACCCGGCTGAGCCCGGGCGATTGGAACAGGAGACAGCCGATGGCGCACGCTCTCGATCTCTCGCTGCGCAGCTACGCGCCGCAGACGCTGCGGCACAGCCACGCCCATCACCAGGTCGTCCTGCCGCTCGCCGGCGTTCTCGAGATGGAGGTCGCCGGCAAGGGCGGCCACGTCGCCGGCTGCCAGGCCGCGCTGATCGCCGCCGGGAGCGATCACAGCTGCGAGGCTGCCGGCGAGAACCGGTTCGTCGTGCTGGATTGGATGGCGGACGACTCCGACGATGACGCGATCGCCCGCCTCTCGGACGCCGCCGAACGTCGCCCGTTCCTCGCCTACGATGCCGGCCTCCAGCACCTCGTCAGCTTCCTCGGCGGCGAGCTGACCGGCCGCCCCGCCGCTGGCGGACGCGCGTGGGGGGCGCTGCTGCTCGCGGCGCTGGCCGCGCGGGCCGGCGCCGGCCGCGCCGCCTACCCGCGGCAGATCGGCCGCGCCATCGCCCACATCCGCGCCCATCACCACCGGCCGCTCGGCGTCGCCGAGATCGCGCAGGCGGCCTGCTGCAGCGCCGGCCACCTGCATGCGCTGTTCCAGCGTCATCTCGCCGCGTCGCCGATGGGCTATGTGGCGGAGACGCGCCTGGAACGGGCCATGGCCCTGCTCGCCGGAAGCGACCAGGCGATCGGCGCCATCGCCTTCGCGACCGGCCACGCCGATCAGAGCGTCCTCACCCGCAGCATGAAGCGGCGCCGCGGCATCACGCCGGCCGAGTACCGGCGCCGCGCGCGGCCTCTCGCCGGCCTGGCGTAGCCCGGGTCAAACAGTCCGGAGTCCGGGCCAAGACCCGGCCCGGCAGCACGGGTACAGTGCCCCGACCATTCTGCAGGACGGCCGGAGGAACCCATGCGCCTCACAGATTTCGACGCCATCAGCTTCGATTGCTACGGCACCCTGATCGACTGGGAGGCCGGCATCCTCGCGACCTTGCGGCCCTGGGCCGGCCGGCACGGCCTCGGCGCCGGCGACGACGCGCTGCTCGCCGAGTTCAGCCGGATCGAGCCCCAGCTGCAGGCGGCCGCCCCGGCCGCGCTCTATCCCGACATCCTCGCCGGCGCCTTCCGCGAACTCGGCCGGCATTTCGGACGCAGCGTGAGCGACGACGAAGCGCGCGCCTTCGGCCAGTCGGTGAAGGACTGGCCGGCCTTTCCCGACAGCGCGGCCGCCCTTGCCTATCTCAAGCGGCACTACAAGCTGGCCATCCTCTCGAACATCGACCGCGCGTCCTTCGCCCACAGCAACCGCAGGCTCGGCGTGGAGTTCGACCTGATCGTCACCGCGGAGGATGTCGGCTCCTACAAGCCGACGCCGCGCAACTTCGAGGTGCTGCTGGAGCGCCTGGCGGCCCTGGGCGTGCGCAAGGAGCGGCTGCTGCATGCCGCCGAGAGCCTGTTCCACGATCATGTGCCGGCGAAGCGCTTCGGCCTGGCCACCGCTTGGATCTACCGGCGCGCCGCCAAGGGCAACTTCGGCGCCACCCGCGCGCCCGACCAGCCGGTAAAGCCGGACTGGCAGGTCACGACCCTGGCCGAGCTGGCCGAACTGCACCGCAAGGAGGCCGGCAGCTGACGCCGGCTGTCGCGGCTAGAGGGGCGTCTGCCTTACTCCTTGGCGCATTGCTGCCCGACGACGCGGCAGTTCTTGTCCGCCCCGCCGTTGGAGCAGTTCTCCATGGCGGCCGCGTCGGCCTCGGCCTGCGAGGCGCCCTTGCCGACGCCGAAGCTCTTGTCGCTGCTGGCGACCGCAGCGCACTGCCCGGCGCGCATCGTGGCGACGATCCGGCAATCGTCGGCCTTGCAGTTCTCCAGCGTCTTCATCTGCAGCTCGCGCAGCGTGAAGAATCCCGAGCTGCCGGAGGAGACCTCGTCGGTCGAGGGCGAGTAGGCGAGCGCGCCGTCTTCGGCCGCCGCCGTCGCCGTCAGGCAGGAGAGGACGATGGCGATGCCGATCAGCTGCTTCCCGTCCATGCCTCAGACCTTCGGCTGGAAGCGCTCGTCGACCTCGACGCGGTAGCCGTTGGCGAGGCGGTTGGTCTCGTTGGCCATGCCGACCACCGCCAGCAGCTCGGCCAGCTGCGCGTCGGTCATGCCCTGCTTGCGCGCCGAGGCCGTGTGCGAGGCGATGCAGTACTCGCAATTGTTGGTGACGCTGACGGCGATATAGAGCATCTCCTTCACCAGCGGATCGAGCGCGCCCGGCGCCATCACCTCCTTCACGCTCTCCCAGGTGCGCTTCAGGGTGGGCGGATGGTGGGCGATCACCTTCCAGAAATTGTTGATCCAGTCGATCTTGCGCGTCGTCATGATGTCGTCATAGACGGCCCGCACCGCGGGCGGCGCTTCGGCAATTTCGGTCATCTTCACCATCGGCATGGATCGGCTCCCCGCTGTGAGTTGCAGCCGGGAGCTTAAGCACGAACGGCGCGTGTTGGGAACGGAGGCGCTAGCGATAGCGGAACCGCGGCGACCATTCGCCGGACCCTTCCGGGAAGAGGTCGAGAAGGTGCCAGAGCGCGCAGAAATCGTCGCCGGGGCTGAAGCTCGTGTCGGCGACGCGCAGCATGCGTCCGTCCTCCCGCCTGAAGACGGAGACGCCGGGTATCCATCCGCCGTCTTCGGAGCAATAGCCCATGTCGGCCGCGAAGCTCGTGCCCTTGTGGCTCACCATGGGGAAGCGCCAGCCGCGGCTCGCGGCAAAGCGCTTCTGGGTCGCGGGCGAGTCGGGGCTCGACAGCGCGAACGCCGCCCTATTGGCGAGATGGTCATAGAGACCGTTGAAGCCGTCGGCCCATAGCGTGCAGTAGGGGCAGGACGATCCCATGTTGTGGATGACGATCAGATCGTCCTTGCGCCCGAACAGCTTCGAGAGCCGCACGGAGCCTTTCGGCGTGGCGAATTCGTAGTCCTGCACCGCCTCGGGCTCGACCGCTGCCTGCAGCGTCCGCATCTTCTCGCGCAGGCCCGCGATCTGCCGGCGGTAGGACTCGAGCTTCTTGACCGTGCTCTTATAGCGCATCGCAGGAATCCTCCGGACCGTCAGCCGGCGTAGAGATCGCGATACTTCACCCATGCCATCGAATGCGGCAGGCCGGCCTCGTCGCGTCCCTTCGGCACGAGATCGAGATAGTGATAGGCCGCGTTCAGCATGTCGAGACCGCGCGCGTAGCAGGAATAGGTATGAAACACCTCCCCCTCCGCGTCCCTGAAGAACACGCTGATGCCGGGCAGGTCCGCCATCGTCGTCTGCGTCGGCGCGTAGTTGTAGCGCGCGCCGCCCTTGGCGACATCGTCGCGCCTGAACGAAACATTGTAGTCGTAGTTGAAGTCGTTGCCGCCCGAAGACAGCCACTTGAAGGTCCAGCCCAGCCGCTTGGCGAAGGCCTGCAGCTTCGGCAGCGGCGCGCGCGAGATGGCGACGAACGTCACGTCGCGCTGGTTGAGATGGGCGATGATGCCGTTGAAGTTGTCGGCCCAGAACGAGCAGCTCTTGCAGGGCGTCTCCGCCTCCGGCGCGTACATGAAATGATAGACGACGAGCTGGCTGCGGCCGTCGAAGAGCTGCGCCAGCGTCTCCTTCCCGTTCGGCCCCGCAAAGACATAGTCCTTCTCGACGCGCTCCCACGGCAGCGCGCGCCGCTCCTCGCTCAACTGGTCGCGCAGCCGCGTGAATTCCTTTTCCTTCGCCAGCAAGCGCTCGCGCGCGGCCAGCCACTCGTCCTTGGACACGACCTTGTGCTTTTCCATCATGACACCTCTGATTCTCGGGTGGTGGGGTTTGCGTCAGCGACGCCGGGGGGAGCGGCGAGGCCGCCGGCGGGCCGCGACCTTCCGCTTGTCGATGTCTTCGAGCGCGACGGCCAGCAGGTCGAACTGCTCCTGCCAGTACTTGCTGTAGCGGTTGATCCAGACGGCGGCCGCGAGCACCGGCGCGGCCACCAGGCTGCAGCGGCTGATGCGGCCCGTGCGTTCCTGCCGCACCAGGCCGGCGCGCACCAGCACCTGGATGTGCCGCGACACCGCCTGCAGCGAAATGTCGAACGGCGCCGCCAGCTCCGACACCAGCAACGCCTCCTCGCCCAGCCGCTCCAGGATCGCCCGCCGCACCGGATCGGAGAGCGCGAAGAACACCCGGTCGAGCAGCTCCTCGCCGGGATCCTCCACGTCGTCGACGAACTGAACCGTCGCCGCGCCTCTCGCCATAGCGAGATATTATCAACTGTTTGATTGATAGTCAACTGATCGGTTGATTATGGCCGGCCCCTTCACTTGCCATCGCCGGGCTCGACCCAGCAATTCATGTCGGAATGGAAGCGACCTGTGCCGCGCAAGGCTGGATCGCCGGGTCAGGCCCGGCGATGACAATGTAGGTGAGCAAGAGCCCGCGCGAAGGGAAAGTCGCTATGACGATCGCGTCGCCGCGGAGGCGCGACCGAAGATCACCGGCGGTCGCTCAGCCAAGTCAGCATCTCCGGCCAGACGCGCGCATAGGCGTTGCGCCCCGCGAGGATCGCGAGATGCTGCAACCCCACGCCGGTCTCGCCGGCATATTCGATGACCCGCGCGTCCCGCCCCGGCATCGCCTCGATGAACGGCCGGACCGAATCCGGAGGCGCCACCTCGTCGGCCGTGTTGACGACCGCGAGCGTCGGGAGCCGGAGGCTGGACGGACCGACGGTGCCGCCGCGGACCGGCAGGACGCCGCGGCAGAGGCGGTCTTCGCGATAGAGCCACCCGAGGATCTGGTCCACCAGCCGGCCCGGAAGCGGCACCTCGTCCAGCGCCCAGCGTTCGACGCGGGTCTGGATGTCGAGGCCGTGCGGATCGGCGACGCTGAGCGCGGCGTCCCGCATCCGCGACCAGATGAAGCTGTCGGGAGCGGCCAGGGCGCTGATCTGCGACAGGAGCGAACCCGGTACGATGTCCACGTCCGAGAGGGCCGACGGCGCTATCGCGACGAGCGAATCCCGGAACGGGCTCGATCCCGGCCGAAAGCACAGCGGCGATCCCAGCAATACCAGGCCGTGCAAGCTCTGCGGCTCCAGGGCGCCGGCGATCGCCGCGAAGGTGCCACCGAGCGAATGCCCGATGAGGAAAGGCCTCTCTCCCCCCGCTTCGCCTGCAATGGTCGCGACGGCCGCAACGATGGCCTGATCGGCGTAGTCATCCAGACCGGCATTGCCCTGTCCGGGCTGCGGCGGCAGCCATTCCAGGAGGTAGACGCGCAGGCCCTGCCGTAGGCAAAGGCGCACCGCGCTGACCGACGGCGCCAGGTCCCATATGTACGGCCGTTTGATCGGCGCCGGGACCATGAGCACGGCAGCTCCGCGACCGCCGCCGTACGCGCGCAGGCGCCAGTGCGGCCCCGTTGCGAGGACGCGATAGCCGCATTCATCCGGTCCGAATCCGAGAGCCTCCAGCGCCTTGCCCTGGGCGCGGCGCAGCGAATCCGCCACCTGCAGCATCGGCATCAATTCGTGCCCGAACTGCGCGACGCGCTCCTCTGTGAAAAGCCCCGCCGTCCGGTTCACCGCTCGCTAGCCCGCAACTCCGCGCCACAGCTCGCGCAGTTCGGGCGGCAGCACCTTGATCAGCTTGCCCACCTCCCCGGCGTCGATCCTTTCCCAGACGACCTCGAAGACCGCGCGCACGATGTCTTCCGGCTCGTTGTAGAGCGTCCTCGGCAGTTCCTGGGCGACGTGCTCCAGGAATCCGGCCGTGTGGCGCTCGCGGGTCGCGCCATTGGCGAGGCGCCAGCCCTCGTAGAACATGCCGCGCAACAGCATCGGCAACTGCGCCGCGAGATGCACGGCATTCTCCGGGCCGATGCGATCACGCAAGGCGTGCAGCGTCGCCTTGAGCCCGGCGTAGGCGTAATCCCGATCATCCGTGCGCAGACGGTCCATCAGGGATTTCAGCCAGATGTTGCTCTCCTGAAGCGTCTTGTCGAAGACGTGCAAACCGGTATGGCTCATTGCCGGTCCTCCTCCTGCGATCGGATCAGTACGCTCAGAGGAGGGGCGCGCCCGCTTTGATCTGGGTCAAGCCGTTCACGGCAGCAGCGCGGGCGGCGGCCGCTCTTTCAGGGCAGAGCGTCTTAATGGGGTCAAAGACGGAAACGACCGTCTCTTCAGCGTCGGCCGATGAGGAGGCGTTAGACAAAAACCCGCCTCACCAGCCCCGAGACGGGCAACGGTCGCGAACAGGGCTCCGCCGACCGTTGCCTGGCCCTGCCGCGGCATACCGCCCCGTGCCGGGGGACACTGACAGCCGAACCATGAGAAGGGTCCGCGCCGCGGCGAGGATCTTGCTAGGACGCGCGCACGTGGTGAGCCTTGACGTACGTCAACGCTCTGCGGGCGACCCTTGTCTTCTCTTCAACGGCGCGTCTGAACCATCGCTGGGCCATCCGCTTGTAGAGCTCGCGTAGCTCGGGGTCACATGACCGTGCAGCATAGCCGGCGCTCTGAACACATCGGCGCATGCAGTCTTCGGATTTCTCTGACATTCGGGCTTCCTCCGGAAGATTTTCTTTCAATCAAGCTTACGGCCGCTCCGCATGTCGATCTTGACGTACATCAACGCATTGCTGGCTGCCTGAAGCTCAAGGTCATGTTCGAAGGGAGATAGCCCATGGCACGCTCTGCGAACGCTGCGCGGGTTTTTCGCACCGCCTCGTTGTCGCTCTTTTTGTTCTTAGCCGCGTGCTACTACGAGGCTGAGCACTCTCACTTCTATCCTGGCTATTCCTGGTACGGCTCCTACGGGTACGGACCCTACGGCTTCGGCTACGGACCTTATGGCTACGGCTACTACGGCGACCACGGCTATCGGCCCTACTACTGGTACGGCCACGAATATTACGGCCACCACCGCCACTAAGGCGTGTACTCATAAATCGGGCGAGTGAGCGCGTCCATAGCTCCGCTTTCCCCTCGATAGCGACCACACGGCAGGCATCCCGGCAGGTCCGCGTTGTGCAAGTTCCGGACATTCGCCCGCTCAGCGCTAGGCTGTGCGGAAAGGGCGCGCCACAAACACCCGCTTGTTGAGAATGGCGTCGCGCTACCGGTGACCCTTGCTCTTCGCAGCATCTCGTCCGTCGCGAGAGCGCACCGGGCCCGATCATATCAGGAAAGTCCCGGACCCTCACAAGGGCGGCAAGGAGCTCACGTCTTCTGGCTTGGCTGCTTTGCGTCCGGCAAAGGCCGCATCACTTCTGCGGTCGAGTGTCGGGAGGGAAAAAGCAGGGAGAGAAAACAGCGCGCTCTTCTGTATGTGCAGTGGATTCAGTCGACCTTCACGTTCTCTACGCGATGATCCTTGCCAGTGCTGAGTCGATCGACAGCTCCAGGCGCTCGCCGGTGGCGCGGCGCTTGAGGTCGACCTTGCTGGTTGCGATTCCGCGGGGACCGACGATCACCTGCCAGGGCAACCCGATCAGGTCCATGTCGGCGAACTTGGCTCCGGGCCGTTCGTCGCGATCATCGTACAGCGCATCGATCCTCGCATTCTTGAGCTTTGCGTACAGGTCAGCACACACCCTGTCGCAGGCGGAATCGCCGGTCTTGAGATTGATAAGGCCCACCTTGAATGGCGCGACCGGCTCGGGCCAGATGATACCCGCGTCATCATGGCTCGCCTCAATGATGGCGCCAACCAGCCGGGACACACCGACGCCGTAGCAGCCCCCATGCACGGGGACCTGTTCACCGTTCGGAGCCGAAACGGTTGCCCCCAGCGGCCTGGAATACCTTGTCCCGAAGTAGAAGATCTGCCCCACCTCGATGCCACGGGTGGCAATGCGCTTTGCTTCCGGGATCGCCGCAAAGCGCGCCTGATCGTGTTTGTCTTCGGTAGCGGCATAGAGACTTGTCCAATGCCTGACGATCGGTTCGAGGTCGCCCTCGTAATCGATGTCGGGCGGTGGCAGCTCGAAATCCATATAGTCGCTGTGGCAATAGACGACGCTTTCGCCAGTCTCCGTGAGGATGATGAATTCATGGCTGAGATTGCCGCCGATGGCGCCGGTTTCAGCATCCATCGGGATGGCCTTGAGTCCCATGCGCGCAAAGGTGCGCAGGTAGGCAACGAACATACGGTTGTAGGAGCGCTTTGCGCCCGCGTAGTCAAGATCGAATGAATATGCGTCCTTCATTAAGAACTCGCGGCCGCGCATGACTCCAAAGCGCGGACGCAGCTCATCGCGGAACTTCCACTGGATGTGATAGAGCAACTTGGGCAGCTCCTTGTAGCTGCCGACCGTGCCCGCGAAAATCGCAGTGATCAGGTCCTCGTTCGTCGGGCCGTACATCATCTGCCGGTCTTTCCTGTCGGTGATGCGCAGCATTTCCTTGCCGTAGGCGTCATGGCGTCCGGATTTCTTCCAAAGCTCTACCGGCTGGATGGTGGGCATGAGGAGTTCCTGGGCACCGGCGCGGTCCTGCTCTTCGCGCACGATCTGCTCGATGCGCTTGAGGACACGAAGACCCAGGGGCAGCCAGGAATAGATGCCGGAGCTTGCCTGCCGCACCATGCCTGCGCGCAGCATCAACCGGTGCGAGGCAATCTCGGCTTCCACCGGGGTCTCCTTGAGCGTGGGCATGAAGTAGCCAGACAAGCGCACCGATGGCCTCATCAAAGAAGGTGCCGACACCGCGCTTCAATCTTAGCGGATAAAACATTCCGGTTCTCATAGCCGAACGCCATCGCGATCAGCTCCAGCGATTCGCTATGAGTAGTTTCGACGCCTTTTGCTTTCAGGGCATCGCGCAGCGCACGAGCCAAGCGCTGCGCATCGCGACCGAAGAGCATGAGAGCACCTCTTCATCGGGCGAACGGTTGAAGCATGGACGGCGTTGGCCATCAAGGGTTGAGAGCAGAACGGCCGCTTCGGGTCAAACGCGGCAAGTCGCAACAGCGCAAAGATGTTCCGGTTTGGCTTCGAAAGCGGACCCCGTTCGGCACATTCATGAGTACACGCTCTAAGCCTCCTTCAGCATCCGAGCCTGAGTCTCCCCCGCCGTCCCGCTCGCGGCGCCTTAGACGCCCTACTCCGGCAGCGCGTTGATCGCGTAGAGCGTCTGCAGGATGTCGCTCGCCTTCGCCTTGCCGAAGCTGCGCGCGAAGATCGAGCCGATGGCGCTGCTCCGGTAGAGGCGCGCCAGCGTGCGGTCGACCAGCAGGCGGAAGTCGCCGTCGTCGCGGGCGAGCGCCAGGGCGTAGGGCTCGCGCGAGAAGTACTCCTTCGAAATGCGCAGGGTCTTGGGCGCGCCTTCACCCAGCAGCAGGTAGGTGAGGATGGCGCGGTCGGCGAAGTAGGCCGCGAACTCGCCGCTCTCCAGCCGCTTCACGCCCTCCTCGTGGTCGGCGACCGGCACCATCTCGGCCTGGACCTTGAGATCGGCGAGCGTGCGGCGCAGCTCCTGCTCGGTCGTGGTGCCCGCGTGCACGCCGATCTTGTGGCCGGCGAGCGCCTTGAAGCTCTGTGGCCCGTCGCTGCGCACCATCACGCTGGCGCCGTCGACGAAGGTCATGAGCGAGAAGTCGACGAGCTTGCGCCGCGCCAGGGTGACCGTCGTCGCCTCGCACAGCAGGTCGACCCGGCCGCTCGCCACCGCGTCGAAGCGGTCGTCGGCCGTCACCGTCACATACTCCACCTTCAGGTCCTTGAGGCCGAGCTCCTGTTTGACCGATGCCGCGACCTCGCGGCAGAGATCGACGATGTAGCCGGCCGGCTCCCCGATGTCGTTCTTGTAGGAGAACGGCGGCGCGTCCGTGCGATAGCCGATCTTGAACGTGCTTGTCTGACGCACGCGCTCGAGCGTGCCGGCTGTCGCCGAATGGGAAACGAACAGCACCGCCGCGACGACGAGCGACAACAAGACCCGCATGACGTTGACTCCCCGAAGATGGACGGCCGCCCCTCGACTTCCCGCCAAGCCTAAGGAGACGCGCCGACTTAGGGAAGCAGGCAAATCGCCTGCGGCCATTGGACTTTGGTCCAATGGCCGCGAAGCCCGAAGCTCGAGTCTTGTTGACGGGTCCTCAAGGCCGGCTGGCGCTGAAAGCTCTACCCTCCGCGCCTTACGTCACGGATAGGGCGCGCCATGCCGGCGTGTTCGACGCCCTGTGGCCTTCGGCGCGAAAGTGCTTGACGCATACAGCATATGTTCGTACAATGTTCCCCATCGATGGAAGACCGCTTTCCACCGGCTTGATGTTTGACATCGTGGATCAGACGAGGCCGCCTGTATGCAGGAAGGTCATGCTTATACCGATCGGCACTCGCCCGCCTCTGGTCCCGAAAGGGGGCAGCCGCTCTTACGCAAAATACGACAACTTTGAATTTCGCGTTTTCATGTTCGACCCCTCCCCGGGCACGAAGGGGATCACGGGGCGGCCCCATGTGGCCGCCCTCTTCCAGCGGCGATCGCGGCAGAAGAAGGCGCCCACGCGGGGGCGCCCCTGCAGTTACAATGCGAAGCTATTTCCCGCTGGACATGGGGTCGATCGCTCGGATTTCGCGTGGCCGCGGGACGACCGCCTCCGGCCGGGGCTCAGTACATATGCTGACCGCCGTTGATGGAGAGGGTCGAGCCCGTGATGAAGCCGGCGTCGTCGGCCACCAGGAACAGCACGCCGCGGGCGATCTCCTCGGCCTTGCCGAGGCGGCCGACGGGGATGCGGGCGACGATCTTCTTCAGCACCTCCTCGGGCACCGCGCGCACCATCTCGGTGTCGATATAGCC
>DATIXH010000458.1:0-58559 GCA_035518775.1 Candidatus Acidiferrum sp. | reverse complement strand
GGCACCAGCATCAACAGGAGGATGGGAACTCTGACGACGTTGCGCGGAACCCAGATGCAAAGCGCTGCAGGCGCCCATACCGCCAGGAGCCAGAGCAGCGCGACGCCGCCGATGAACAGAGGGTTGATCTCCGGTACCGGGTGGGTCAGCTCGTTCACGATCATCATCACGGGCGGAATCGAAAGGCCCGCGGCGACGGCTACAATGAGCCAAAGCATCGGGCCGCCGCGCTTCATCGAGGCCGGGCCGCTCATCGATATCCACCTTGGCGAGGAACGCGCCCGGAGCGCGCCGCACATTGATCCGTCATAAGGCTGCTCGCCTGCGGTCGGGGGGCTGTGGCGTGGGATGATCTCGTGCGCAGGGAACGGCGCACTTCATCGACGGCAACATCCGACCTTGCGGCAAAACGGGCTGCGGCCGCGGTTGTTGTCGCCAATCCAACCAGAAACCAATTTGATGGCTTCGCCGATTTGCGACGGCGTCATTCTGTCGCTTACAGCGAGCCAATCTCGCGTCGCCACGTCTTGATAGCTCTCTGCGATCCCGACGGGAAGGCCGGCCCGCTTGGCGAGAAACAGCCATTTGTATGCCTGCACGAGGTCTTGTGTGGCGCCAAGCCCATCGCGATACATCGTGCCGAGATAGTATTGCGCCGGTCCATGTTCGAGCTCGGCAGGGGCGGTCAGCCACTTCAGTGCTTCGGCATAGTCCGGCGAGATACCGTCTCCTTGCAGATAGATCCGTCCAAGCTCGGCGGATGCGTTGACGTCGCCACGCTCGGCCGCCGTCCGGAACCACTGGAATGCGATGCCCTTGTCGAGCGCCACGCCGATGCCGTCACGATAGTGGATAGCAAGGAAATAGTCGGCTCCAACATCATCGCAGGCCGCGGCCCTCCGCAGCCAAGTCACGGCGGCAGCGTGATCTTGCGCGACAACCAAGCCGCGATCCAGAAAGCTGGCCAGCACGAACTGCGCGACGGCATCGTCGTTGGCCGCCGCTTTCGCGAACCACTGCACGGCGCCATAGGGGTCGCGCGGCGTCGCGATGATCCAGTCATACTCGAAGGAGAGTCGTGCGGCGGCATCGGCACGGCCCTCCGCAATCGCCCGCTCTTCGGGCGGACGGTAGCCACTGGGAATTACAATGCCGCAGCGAAACGCCAGCATGCCCATCAGCCGTTGCGCCAGGGCGTTGCCCTTCTCGGCGACGGGCCGCAGCTCCCGATCGGCTGTCGAACAATCACGACGTTCGAAGGCCGCGATGCCAGCATCGAGATCGGCACGTGCCGAGTGCGCGGCAAGAGAGACAAGCACAATGGCCAGTATCCGAAGCCTCATTGGATGCCCTGGCGGCAAAGACCTCAGGAGTATAGGGACCGATGCGCTTGACTGAAAAGGGGCGGAGCGCAATACCGCGGCACGCCGGCCGAAGCTTCGCCGCCCCTTCCGGCTCTGCATCTCCCTCCGCTTGACCGCCGCTGTCGCGTCCGGGATTCTCTGCCGCTTCGTTGTACGGGATGGTCCGCTCATCATGCCTGCGTTCGACAAGATCGAAGAAGCCGCGCGCCGGCGGGTCGGCGAGGCCGAGCTGCGCCGGCGCCTGCCCGAGGTGAGCGCGCCGGAGGCGCTGCGGGCGGTGGCCGACGACCGCTATCTGTCGCTGATGTCGTTGCGCATCTTCCGGGCCGGCATCAAGCACAGCATCGTCGATGACCGGTGGCCGGCGTTCGAGGAGGCGTTTCGCGGGTTCGATCTGCGGCGCGTGCGGGCGATGAACGACGAGGAGACCGAGGCGCTGATGAACGACGCGCGGCTGATCCGCCACTGGGGCAAGATCAAGTCGGTGCGGAGCAATGCGGCGGCCATGCTGGAGATCGCCGAGGCGCACGGCGGCTTCGGCGCCTGGCTGGCGGCGTGGCCGGGCGCCGACATCGTGGGGCTGTGGGGCGAGCTCGCCAAGCGGTTCCAGCAGATGGGCGGCAACTCCGGGCCGTACTTCCTGCGCATGGCCGGGAAGGACACGTTCATGCTGACGCCCTCGGTGGTCGCGGCGCTCCAGCACTGGAAGGCGTTCGCGGGCGAGCCGAAGAACAAGGCGGATCGTGCGAAGGTGCAGGGCGTCTTCAATGCGTGGGCCGGCGAGACCGGCCTGCCGCTGGCCCATCTCAGCATGACGCTGGCGCTCTCGGTGGATTGAGGCAGATCGCTGCAGGGCCATCCCGCATCCTTCGACAAGCTCAGGATGAGGGGAAATCTTGGTGGCGCAAAGAACGCCCTCATCCTGAGCTTGTCGGAGGACGCACATCGTCGATCCGAGCCTCCATGGACTCCGGATTGAGGTGACTTTCGCCGGAGAATCGGTCCTATGGCCGGACTGAGGCGGAACGAAAGGGACGGGAGCGGATGGCGGCGGCGGGACGCGCACCATGGTGGACTTGGGCCTGGCCGGCGCTGGCCTGGGTCGTGCTGGTGCTGACGGCCGTGCTCGGCGCGGGCGGGACGGTGCTGCCGGCGCTGGCGGGGGCGGCGCTGATCGCGACCGTGTTCGCAGCGGTCTACCATGCCGAGATCATCGCGCACCGGATCGGCGAGCCGTTCGGCACGCTCGTGCTGGCGGTCGCCGTCACGGTGATCGAGGTGGCGCTGATCGTCTCCGTCATGGTCGCCGGCGGCGCGGAGAAGGCGGGGCTGGCGCGCGACACCGTGTTCGCCGCCGTCATGATCGTGTGCAACGGCATCGTCGGGCTGTGCCTGCTCTCCGGCGGCATGCGGCACCACGTGCAGGGCTTCCAGGTCGAGGGCGCCAGCGCCGCGCTGGCCGTGCTGGCCGCGCTCACCATCCTCACGCTCATCGTGCCCAACGTCACCACGAGCTCGCCGGGACCGGTGTTCAGCATGCCGCAGCTCGCCTTCGCCGGCATCGTCTCGCTGGTGCTGTACTGCTCGTTCGTCTTCGTGCAGACCGTGCGGCACCGCGACTACTTCCTGCCGTTCGAGGGCGAAGGCGAGGAGGGTCTTGCGCCGCCCTCCTCCAACGCGGCCGCGCTGGTCAGCGGCGGGCTGCTGCTGGCGGCGCTCGTCGCGGTCGTGGGGCTGGCCAAGGCGCTGACGCCGGCGCTGGAGGCGGCCGTCGCCTGGCTGGACGCGCCGAAGGCCGTGGTCGGGATCGTGATCGCGGCGCTGGTGCTGCTGCCCGAGGGCATGGCGGCGGTGCGCGCGGCGCACGCCAACCGGCTGCAGACCAGCCTGAACCTGGCGCTGGGCTCGGCGCTCGCCAGCATCGGCCTGACGATCCCGGCGGTGGCGGTGGTCTCGATCGCGCTCGGGACGCCGCTCGAGCTCGGGCTGGGCGCGAAGGAGGAGGTGCTGCTGGCGCTGACGCTCTTCATCAGCGTGATCACGCTGGGGACCGGGCGGACCACGGTGCTGCAGGGCATCGTGCATCTCGTGATCTTCGCGGTGTTCCTCTTCCTCGCGGTGGTGCCGTGAAGCGGATCAGCGATGTGCATCCTTCGACAAGCTCAGGATGAGGTGCTTTCTTCGCGCCGCCAAGATTGCCCCTCATCCTGAGCTTGTCGAAGGACGCGAGGTGCCTCTGCAGAGGCGTGTGAAGAAGCAAGCCCTGTCGCCGGCGCGGCGAACTGCTGTAGAATGGGGCGGTCGCTGCTTGGGAAGCCCGCCTTGGAACGCCGCTGCGCCCTCCTCCTCACCGACTTGACCGGCTAGGCCGTTTCGTGGAGCACCCGAACGCCGCCGCGATCTGCATCCTCCTGGTCGAGGACGATCAGGTGCTGCGCACGGTGTCGGCGGACACGCTGAGCGATCTCGGCTATCGGCCGATCCGGGCGGCCGACGGCGCGCAAGCGCTGGCGGCGCTCGAACGCGAGCGCGACATCAAGGTGCTGATGACCGATATCGGCCTGCCCGGCATGGACGGACAGCAGCTCGCCGCCGAGGCGCGGCGGCGGCGGCCGGGGCTCGGGATCCTGTTCGTCACCGGCTATGACGACGTCATCCGCGAAGGGCGCTCGGTGCGCGAGAAGGGCTGCGAATATCTCGCGAAGCCCTATGGCTGCGACGACCTCGCGCTGGCGCTGAAGCGGCTGGTCAGCGCGGACGGTGCGAGCGGCGCGTCATAGCACTTCGAAGACGCTGTAGACGGGGCCGTCGGCCCGGCGATGGCCGATGCCGACCGCGATGATGCGGTTGATCCAGTCGTACTTGGGCGCGGCGGTTTCGAAGGCGGCGGCGATCCGGAAATAGTAGGTCGCGGGATCGACGACCTCGCCTTTCTCGATGCGCTCGATGATGGCGGGCGGCCCGTGGCGGATGCCGCGATAGGTCATGGCGATCAGGGCGTCGTCGCGGGTCTTGAGGATCAGGCGGACGTCCAGGCTCGTGGCGCCGTCGCTACGGACGGCCTGCCAGTCGCTGCCGCCCTCCAGCACTTCGCCCGACAGCCGCTCGCCCGCGAAGGCGCCGCCGAAGATGACGCCGACACGGCGGTGGACGCCGGGGGTCCCGCCGACGACCTGCAGCTTGCGGACGTTGAGGTGCATGACGAACAGCGGGCGCGTCTGCACGCTCTTGAGGGTATCGGGCAGATCGTCGGTCATGGCGGGAAGGTCCAGAGCTGGCGGCGGCCGTCGAGGTCGAGCTCCAGCGTGGCCTCGCCGAGGGCGGGCGGCAGCAGCGGCGTCGAGACGCGCTTGCCGAACTCGCGGCGCAGGCCGAGGGCGTGGCGCAGCAGCAGGTTGGTGTAGAGGCCGGGGCCGCTGGAATAGATGCGCCAGCCGCCGTCGACGGCGATCTGGCCGGTCCTGACGCGCTCCCACTCCGCGCTCGCCTGGTAGCGGTCATGGAAGGCGGCGTCGCTGCTGCTGAAATAGGCGTTGCGCTGGCGCGGCGAGGCGTGGGCGAGGCGCTCGGTGACGGCGATCGGGTTCGCCAGCATGAGCGCCTCCCACATCGCATCGACCTCGCCGAGGGCGGCCAGGGCCTCGCCGTAGCGCAGATGGGCGTGGATATAGAGGAGGCCGATCTCGCGGCCGAAGAAGGCCGCCGACTCGGCGCGGCGGAAAACGCGCTCGATGCCGCCGCGGTAGGTGGCCGGGCGGTCCATGAGGCGGACACCGTCGGGGTGCAGCAGGTGCTGGCGGATGAGCTGCAGGTGGTGGCGCGCCTGCTCGGGCGTGAACAGGCCGGCGATGATGGCGCGCTTCATCGGCAGCAGCGAGTAGCGCAGGCCGGTGCGGGTGTCGCGCGGATGCAGCAGCGGCTCGGCCGGCCCGCCGTTCGGGTCGAACAGCAGGTAGCCGGCGACGGTGCCGTCGATGACGAGGTGGCGGTGGAAATCGGTGCGCATCGCCTCGGCGAGGGCGGCAAGGTCCTTCGCGGCGGCGGCGCGGCCGACGCGCTGCAGGATCTGCGCGTAGCGGACGACCTGCTGGAACAGCAGCGCGACGGTCCAGCTGCTGACCATCCAGTCGCGCATCTTGGGATCAGCCGGCTGCAGCGAATCGTTCCAGTCGCCCTCGCCGTAGCGGATCAGGCTCGTGCCGGGAATGAAGCGCTCGCGCACGGTGGCGAGGAGCTTGTCGATATGGGACGCGACGGGATCGCGGCGGTCTGTGCGCTGCAGATTGTCCTCGCGCCGCCAGGCGATCGCCTCGTCGAGGAAGGCGAGGTCGCCGGTCGATTCGAGATAGTCGCACAGCGCCTTCAGCGGCCAGACGATGACGTCGCCGTGGCTGTGGCGGTCCTGGATGTTCGAATAGGGCTCCAGCATGAACCATTGCGGCCAGTCGCCGCGCGTCTCGTACTGCTGGGCGAAGACGACGCGCAGGATCTCCTTCACCGGCGCGTCATGCTCGAGCGACAGCAGCAGCTCGAGCGGCCCCTGGCAGACGTCGCGCGTGCCCCAGGCGGCGCCGGTGTACTGCTCGAGGCCGTGCGGCACCGTGAGGTGCATCATCGCGTTGTGCGCCAGCCACGGGAAGAAGGTATCGAGGGCCGCGAGGTCGGGGTGGCGGCCGCTGAGGCGAAGGCCGCGGGTCAGGTGATCCCAGAAGCGTGCGGCCGGGGCCAGCATGGCCGGCGCGTCGACGCCGCGCGCATATTTCTCCGCCAGGGCCTCGGCCGCGGCGGCGTCCGTCATCGAGCCGACGACGGCCAGGCGGAGCGCGTTGGTCGGCCGCGTGCGCAGGGCGACGTAGGCGCCGCCGCGCGCCTGGCCGTCGGCGTAGAGCAGCTCGTCGCCGCCGATGGCCTCGACCGCATCGCGCGTGCTGGTGACGAGATGGTAGACGGCGTTCGGATAGCGCTGGGCCCAGAGCCACTCCGGGTCGGGGCGGCACGAGAAGCGCTTGCGCGCGTCGTCGATCTCGATGCGGCCGGCATGGTCGAGCTCGCGCTCGCCGAGCACGACGTGGCCGAAGACGAGAAAGCGGCAGGGCGCGCCCTCGACCGCGATCTCCCACTGCAGCGCCGGATCGTCGCCGGCGGCGACCGCGTGGACGCTGACGGTGCGGCCGCCGCAGCGATAGAGCCAGCGGGAATCGCTGAGGCCGATCTCGAAGGCGCTGGGCACGGCGAGGAGGCGCCAGCCGGCGCCGGTGTCGATGAGGATGCGCAGGCCGCTGGCGCGCGTGATGTTGTAGGGGTCCCGCGACACCGAGAACAGCTTGTGGAACGACGTGTTGCCGATGGTGAGCTGGGCGGCGAACACACCATGCATCCAGCCGGTAGCGCAGAGCGTGGCGTCGTCGAGCAGCATCGCGGCGCCGGAGCGCAGCAAGGTGCCGTGGCGGCGGGTCAGCATGCGCTCCTTCTCGCGCAGCACGACGTGGCGGTTTTGGCGAGCATCGGGCGTAAAGAAGGACAGCAGTGTGCCGTCGCGGCGCTCCTCGTGCTTGCGCTCGGGATAGCGGCGGGCGATCTCGCCGTCGCCGAGCGACTCGGCGGCGAGCGGCGGCGCGTCCTGCAGGATGCTGCGCACCGTCGGCGCGAGCGCGACCGCGGCGGACGCGAACTCTTGCTTTGCCTTGTGCGCAGCCTCGAGCCGCGCCAGGTCGGCGTCGCCGGACGCGTCGGGGTGATGGGGCTCGTAGAGGCCGAAGAAGGTGCGCGTCGCGGACTCGCCCGGCTTCAGCGTGAGCGCGCGCGACTGCAGGGCCGGACAGGTGAACTCGTTCTGCCGCCGCCGGCTCGGCAGGTCCGTGCCGAAGGCGTAGGCGATGTCGTCGGAGTCGCGGGCGGCGGGGCCGAACAGCTGCAGCGCGTCGGTCGCGAAGCCGGCGGCGCCGTCGAGGCAGCCGAGCGCGACCCACGGATGCTTGCCGCCCTGCGCCTGGTTCTGCCGGCACATGACGACCGGTCCGAGGCGGGCGTCGGTCGCGATGTGGTGATCGATATACTGCGAGACGTAGGCCTCGTTGTTCATCAGGAAGCCGCGCCCGCCGAGGCCGAGATCCTGCACCAGGAGCGCGTCGCACGGCAGCGCGGCCGCGTCGCGGTTGGTGAGTTCGAGATGCCAGAGCCAGACGGCGCTCGCAGGATGCAGCCAGAGCGTGACGCGATGCTGCAGGCCGGCGCTCTCGCCCTCCCAGACGAAGCGGTCGCCGGCGGCGCCGAAGCGGCCGACGGTACCGGGCCCGATGCGCAGCACGCGCGGATCGGAGCCGCTGATGCGCAGATAGAGGCGGGCGATGCCGCCGCCGATCGGCGAGCCCAGCACCAGATTGAGCGTGATGCGGGCGCGCTCCTGCTGGTGCTCGATGGCGAAGAGGCTGCCGTTCGGCAGGGCGCTGACGGCAAGGCCGGCGGCGTTGGAGATATGGCGCAGGCCGAGATCGCCGTCGCGCGGGGTGGTGCAGGTGCGGGCGCCGCTTCGCGTCATGCCTGCTCTCCGAGGTGAGGGCCATGGGGGCGCCACGGGCCTCGCTGCTACCGTGGCAAGGAAGGAGAAGGAGCGCGAATCGCCGGCGCTTGTCAACGCGCGCGGCGACCGTCGCCGGGCATCTTCGCCTGATGGGCACATGCCGCCGGCGGAAGCAAGACCGCCGCCGCCATGACCAGAACCGTCAAACCCGTCTCACCATGCCGCCGCGCACGGCGCGGCGGCGCGCCATCACTTCACGATGACGACGGAGCAGGCCGCCGCGTGGCTGACCTTCTGCGACACGCTGCCCATGAAAAGGCCCTGCATCTCGCCCAGGCCCCGGCTGCCCATGATCAGCAGGTCGGGCCTTTCCCTGTCCGCCGTCCCGACGACTGCGGCTGCGGGGTCGCCATCCATCAGCAAGGTCTTGACCGATGCGACCCCCTTGCCCTTGGCCTCCGCCTCCGCGCGGTCCAGGATCTTGCGGCCGACCGCGGTGTGCATGATCAGGGCGACGTCACGGCTCGTCTTTATGAGCCCCTCGACGCTCGCCTGGGTCAGCGCCGTGCCGGTCAGAAGGCCGGAGCCGCCGAGCGCCTCCCGCACGTCGGCCTGATACTCCGCCTCCGCCAGGCGACGCTCGCCCTCCCTCAGCGGCTTGTCGGAGACGACGTGCATGGCCACCAATTCGGCGGCGAACGCTTTGGCCAGATCAGTTGCGAGATCGAGCGCCCGGCCGGCCGGCACCGAGCCATCGAGCGCAACCAGAATCTTCTGGATCATCGGGTTTCAGCTCCTCCGAGTTTGTCATCGTGCCGACGGCTACGCTCTGGACATCGCGGCGGCACGATGCTGCTCGTAAAGCCGCGCGCCGGTCGACGCTTTGAGGCAGATCAAGCGATCTGGGGGAGGCGCGGCCCGCTGGCCATAGACGGCGATGATCGGCTAAGAATGCGCCTCATGACGAACACCGGATCATCCAGCTTGCGCGTCACGCCGCTGGGCGGACCGCTCGGCGCCGACATCGAGGGCGTCGACCTGTCGCGGGAGATCGACGCGGCGGCGCTGGCGGCCATCCTCGAGGCCTGGGCGCGGTTCCGCGGCCAGCGGCTGGACGAGGACAAGCTAATGGCCTTCAGCGCCCGCTTCGGCAGCCTGGACCGTGCGCCGATCAACACGGCCGCGACGCGCCTGCACGCCAACCCGTTCGTGCTGCTGGTCTCCAACATCGTCGAGGACGGGCGGCCGATCGGCTCGCTCGGCGCCTATGAGAGCCAGTGGCACGCCGACATGTCCTACAAGCCGCAGCCGCCGGCCGGCAGCCTTCTCTACGCCGTCGAGGTGCCGGCGGAAGGCGGCGACACCGGGTTCCTCAACATGCAGCGCGCCTATGAGACGCTGCCGGCGGACCTGAAGGCAGCGATCGACGGGCGTGTCTGCACGCACGATTCCTCGCTCAACAGCGCGGGCGAGCTGCGGGCGGGGCATGAGGAGGTGACGGATCCGCGGCGGGCGCCCGGCGCGGTGCATCCGCTGGCGCGCGCGCATCCCGTGACCGGCCGCTCCGTGCTCTATCTCGGGCGGCGGCGCAACGCCTATGTCCACGGCCTGCCGCTGGCCGAGAGCGAGGCGCTGCTCGACCGGCTGTGGGCTCATGCCGCAGCCCAGGAGCACGCCTGGTACCAGCGCTGGCGGATCGGCGATCTCGTGCTATGGGACAATTTCGCGACGGTGCATCGCCGCGATTCCTTCGATGCCGGCAGCCGGCGCCTCATGCTGCGCACTCAGATCGGCGCCCGCGCGGCCTAGGAGCAGCGGCGCGCGGCGATCGCGCGCGATCCTGACTCCTCCCCTATAATCAGTGCCGCGCTGGCAGTACGCCGCCGCCGAAGCGCGATCGTCGCGGCGACGATGTGCCGCGGCATAGCCGGCCGATTTCAGGGTATGCCGTCTGTCTCGTTCGTCGACCGAGAGATTCATTGGTGGGATTCGATCGTGCCGGCACAGGGCAGTTTCAGCGCTGCCCGAGCGATATGCGCTGTCCCCGCTGCGCCGGCGGTTGCGGATGCAGGGATGCCTTCGACTGGTCGTTCGTAGACGCGATCTACTGCATCTCGCTCATCGAGCGGCCGGACCGACTGATGCGCGTCGCGGCCGAGTTTCATCGCGTCGGCCTGTGCCGCCGCGTGATTTTCTATCGACCGCAGCGACACCCGCGGGATCCGATCATCGGAATCTGGGAGTCGCATCGCGCCGTCGCTCGGCACGCCTGCGAGCGCGGCCACGAACGGATTCTCGTCCTGGAAGACGACGTTCGGTTCACGCGCGCCCTGCGCCCCCGCAAGCTGCGATCCATCGCCCGCGCGATGCGGGCGCTTCCCGCCGACTGGCAGATCTTCTACCTCGGACATTGGGCTCTTCGGGCGAGGTTCGTGCGCCGCAACGTACTGCGCACGCAGTCGGCCTGTACACACGCCTATATCGCCAACGGGTCCGGGCTGACATGGCTTGCGGCACGCGCCTATGAGCGCATACAGCTGGACCATCGCTGGACCAGGGTGATCGGTCGCGGCCTCGACTCGGCCTTCGCGTCGCTGGGAACCACCTACGCTTACTTCCCGCTGGTCGCGATCCAGGACACGAGCCCCAGCGATCATCTGCGGCCCGAACGGCGCGGGCGCATCCGCAAGCTGCGGCAGTTGATCACGCACACACGCGCGCGCGAGATCCTCCTCTCGAAGCTGATGATACCCAACCAGTTCCTCGTCGTGTTCTTCTCCCTGTGGCCACGCGGACAGCGTACCTGACTCGCCCTCACCCCGACCCTCTCCCGCTTGCGGGAGAGGGCTAGGATGCGGGTGCGTCAGGCAACTCTGATACCAGCGACTAGTTCAGCGCCGGGCCAGTACCCCAGAATTTATCGCGCACCTCGAGATAGTGCGCCTCGAAATCGTAGGGCGTGACCGGCAGGTTGAGGTCGCGGGCGGTCAGGCGGCCGATGGCGGCGAGCACGCGGTAGGCGGCGACGATCTGATCGTGCTTGGCGCCGGCGAGGTTGGTCTGGGCGCCCAGCAGCTCCTGCTGCGCGTCGAGGACATCGAGCAGCGTGCGCGTGCCGGCATCGTGATCGCGGCGGGTGCCGGCGAGCGCCCGCTTCGCGGTCTCGATCTGCGTCTCGAACGAGCCGATCTGGGCGGCGGCGGACTCGAGCGCGTACCAGGCGGCAGCCGCCTCGGCGGCGGTCTGGCGCTGCTGCGTATCCGTGTCGAAGCGGCGCTCGCCGTAGGTCTCCTTCGAGGAGCGGGCGCGCGCGTCGACGCCGCCGGCCTGATAGAGGGGTATCGTGACCTTGGCGAGGACGCGGGCGGTCTCGTTGTGGGTCAGGAGATCGCCCTCGAGCGAGATCTGGGGGTAGAACTCACCGAGCACGACGTCGACGCCGTCGCGCGCCGCCTTTTCAGCGAACTGCGCCGCAATGACGGTCGGGTGGCCGGCGGCGGCAGCCACCGCATCGTCCTCGCTGGCGGGAAGGCCGGCCGGCGGCGGCGGCGCGGTCAGCGCGGCGGGATCGGCGCCGATCTGCTGGCGGTAGGCAGCACGCGCCGACTTGAGGGCCGCCTCGGCCTGGCTGCGTTGCGCCTGCGCCAGGGCGAGGCGCGACTCGGCCTGCGAGACGTCGGTGTCCGACGCGGCGCCGGCGGCGCGGCGGCGGAGCGCGGAATCGCGTTGATCGCGCACCACCTTCTCGTTGTTCTCGTTGAGGCTCAGCACCGCTTCGGCGCGCACCACGTCCATATAGGCCGTGATCGATTGCAGCAGCACCTGCTGCTCGGCCGCGACCAGCTGCGCGCGCTGGGCCTGCACCAGGTTCTCGGCCTGATGGACGGCGGCGCCGGTGCGGCCGCCGCTGTAGATCGGCTGGGTGACCCGAAACTCGGCGACGCCGAGCACGCGGCCATCGTCGTGGCGATCGTCGATGCCGGCGCCGCCCTCGGCCTCGGCCGTGACCGTCGGCCGCCAGCCCGCGAGCGCCTCCGGCACAAGCTCGTCGGCGGAACGCAGCTGGGCGCGCGCTGCCTGCAAGACTGGGTTGGTCTGATAGGCGCCGGCGAGCGCATCGTTCAGCGACTGCGCCGCTGCGGGTGTGGCGGCAAGGGCAAGCGCGCAGGCCAGGACAACGACTGCGATGCGCAAGCGCGGGGCCGCAAATGCCCCCTCCCTACCCTCCGCCACTTCATGGAGGAGGGATCCGGCAGCCCGATCAGCTGCCGCGCATGGCGCGATCGCCATGCCGGCTAGTCCTTGAGCGGCGCGCGCCCAGCGCAGCTGATCTGGCCGGCATGATCGAGATAGATGGCGCTGCGCTCCCACTCCGGGCCGCTGAGCGACTTTCCGACGTGGCCGGCCCGAACGGCGGGGATCTTGCACATCATCTCCTGATCGTCCGTCAAGGCCGTCAGGCGGTCCCCGGCGCGCCGCACCTCATGGGGCACGCCGCTGCCGAGACCGGGTGTCGCGAAGGCAGCCGACGCCAGCATGACCGCCGTGGCGGCGGCGAAAAGGAAAAGACTCTTCATGGACCGCTTCCTTGCTTTGGAGGGCTGGCGAGGCTGCGGACCACATCGCCGGTCGACAGTCACCATCGGCACCACCTAAGCGCGGCGCTGTAACCGCCCAATTTCCGCAAAGCGCAATTCCGTAACGGAGCGTTACAAACGGCAGGTGCGTTGCACGCCGTCACAAGAATCCCAATGGCTGGGAACGCTGTCGCGGCCGCGACGGCGGGGCGGCACTCAGGCATAGCGCAGGGCCTCGATGGGATCGAGGGCGGCGGCGCGGGCCGCCGGGTAGAGCCCGAACACCAAGCCGACGGCGGCGCTGCAGCCGACGGCCAGGACCATGCCGTCAGGGCTGATCACCGTGGGCCAGCCCGCGAAGCGGGCGATCAGCACCGAGGTGACGGCGCCCAGCAGCAGGCCGATGATGCCACCGGCGAGTGCCATCGTAACGGACTCGACGAGCATCTGGCGCAAGATGTCGCGCCGCCGGGCGCCGACGGCGACGCGGATGCCGATCTCGCGCGTGCGCTCGGTGACGGAGACCAGCATGATGTTCATGACGCCGATGCCGCCGACGACCAGCGACACCGCGGCGAGCGCGCCCAGCAGCAGGCTGAGCGCACGGTAGGCGGACTGGCGGACTTCCACCAGCTCGGCGAGATTCTTGATCACGAAGTCGTCGTCGGCCTGCGGACCCAGGCGATGCTGGCGCCGCAGGACCGTGTGGACCTGCTGCGCGGTCGCTGCCACGTCCCTGCCGTCGCGCACTTTCACGACGATGGTGCTGACCGCCCGAGCGGCGGCGGCGCTGATGCCGAGCACACGCGTCTTGGCGGTAAGGAGCGGCACGAGCACGACGTCGTCCTGGTCGTCGCCGCCCTTGATCTGGCCCTTGGCCGAGAGTACGCCGACGACCGTGAAGGGCACGCGCTCGATGCGCAGCAGCGCGCCCACCGGATCGAGATCGCCGAACAGGCGATGCGCGGCGGTCTGTCCCAGCAGCGCCACCTTGGCGGAGGACTGCATCTCGCTGGCGCTGAAGCCGCGGCCGGAGGCGAGCGGCCAGTCCTGGGCGGCTAGATAGTCGCTGCCCACGCCGACCAGCGCGGTCGACCAATTGCGATCATCGTGCACGAGGCGGACGACGCCGCGCACCAGCGGCACGGCATATTGCACGGCAGGGACGTCGCGCGGCAGGACGCGCGCATCCTCCTCCGTCAGGGTCATGGCGGAGCCGGTGGAAAGCTTGAGGCCGCCGGCGGTGATGGTGCCGGAGCTGACGACCAAGAGATTGGAGCCGAGATTGCCGATCTTGCCGACGACCAGGGCGCGGGCGCCAGAGGCCACCGCCACCACCGCCATGACGGCGGCCACGCCGATGATGATGCCGAGCATGGTGAGCAGGCTGCGCAGGGGATTGGCGCGCAGGGCAGCGAGCGCGCCGAGGACGGCGTCGAGCGCGCTCACGCCGCGGCCTCCGCCGACGACGCGCGCACCACCACCGGGCGGTCCACGGGATGATCGTCGACGACGCGGCCGTCGCGGAAGAAGACGGCGCGGCGGGCGAAGCGGGCAACCTCGGGCTCGTGGGTGACCAGCACGATGGTGATGCCCTGGCGGTTGAGACCCTGGAAGATGGCCATGACCTCGGCGGCGGTCGCGCTGTCGAGCATGCCCGTGGGCTCGTCGGCGAGCAGCAGAATCGGATCGTTGGCGAGGGCGCGGGCGATGGCGATGCGCTGTTGCTCGCCGCCCGAGAGCTGGGTCGGGCGGTGGCGGATGCGATGGGAAAGGCCGACGCGCTCGACCAGCGCGGCCGCGCGCGCATGGCGCTCGCGCCGCGGCGTGCCGCTGTAGACCATGGGCAGCTCGACGTTGCCGAGCACGGAGGCCTGCGGCAGCAGGTTGAACATCTGGAACACGAAGCCGATCTTGCGGCTGCGCACCGCCGCCAGCGCATCGGCGGAGAAGTGCTGCAGATCGAGGCCGTCGAGGCGGTAGCGGCCGGCGCTGGGGCGGTCGAGGCAGCCGAGCAGGTTCATGAACGTCGACTTGCCCGAGCCGGACGGGCCCATGATGGCCACGAATTCGCCGCGCGCGATCTCCAGCGACACGTCGCGGACGGCCGCCACCTCGCCGCCGCCGGCGCGATAGGACTTGCACAGTCCGGCGGTCTCGACGAGCGGGCCTGTCATGGCTAGGACTTCTGTCCGGAGACGATGCCGACGATGATCTCGTCGCCCTCGCCGAGCCCGCCGCCGGTCACCTCCGTGTGGGCGTCGTCGCTGACGCCGAGACCCACAGCGACGGGCTGCGGGTTGCCCCGGGTGTCGAGCCGCCAGACCTGGCCGCTGGCGGCGCCGGCGGCGGCCGGCTCGCCGGCCTCGGCCGGGCGGAACTGCAGGGCGGCGTTGGGCACGCGCAGCGCCGAGCCGGCGGTCTTCACCACGACGTCGACGCTCGCGGTCATGCCCGGCAGCAGCTTCAGGTCGCGATTGTCGGCGGCGATGACGGCCGTGTAGGTGACGACGTTCTGCAGCACCTGCGGCGACTTGCGAATCTCCACGATGCGACCGGCGAAGGTGCGGCCGGGGAAGGCATCGACGCTGAAGGTAGCGGGCTGGCCGGCGGCGACCTGACCGATGTCGGCCTCGTCGACGCTCGCCTCCAGCCGCATCTGCCGGAGGTCATCGGCGACGAGGAAGAGGGGCGGCGTCGCCTGGCCGGCCGCGACCGGCTGGCCGACGACGGCATTCTCCTCGATGACCCAGCCGTCGATCGGCGCGCGGATCTCCGTGTGGTCGAGATCGACGCGCACCTGCGCCACCGCTGCCTCGCGGTGACCGACCTCGGCGTCGGCGGCGTCGACCTGCGCGGCGGCGGCCTTGACGGCGGCGTCCGCCGATTGGTCGGCGGCCGTGGCGGCCGCGGCGTGCGCCTGGGCCGTCGCCAGACCGGCGCGGGCGGCATCGTCGGCGGCCTGGGCGTGATCGCGCTCCTCCGACGCCAGGTCGCCGCTCTTCACCAGGCCGCGCTTGCGCGTCAAGTCACGCTCGGCATCGGCGAAGGCGGAGCGGGCGCGCTCGACATCGGCCGCGGCGGCGGCGTCGCCGGCGCGCAGGTTCTCGGCATCAGCGCGCGCCCGCTCGAGCTGCGCCGCGGCGACCGCGACGTCGGCGCGGGCGACCGCGAGATCGGCCAGCGCATAGTTCAGGCGCGCGGTCACGGCATCGGCATCGATGCGCGCGAGAACCTGGCCGGCCTTCACGGCGGCATTCTCGGCGACCAGAACCTCGCGCAGCTGGCCGGCGCTCTCCGACAACACGGGCACGGCGACGAGCGGCCGCAGCGTGCCGGTGGCGTGCACCTCGGCCTGGACAAGACCGCGGTCGACGGTCGCGATGCGATAGAGCGGACGCGACTGGCCTTCGCCGAAATAGGCGCGCCCGCTGCCGGTGAGGGCGAACGCTAGCAGGCCGAGCGCAACCACGACGAAGGCGCCACCGATCAAGGTTCTCGCACGCAAGGGCGATCCTTCACTGGCGAGAGGACATGGCCGCTTAGGTAGGCGAACGGCCGCCGACAATCGAGAGTTGTGGGCCGCAAACCGCTGTTTCTGCGTTGAAATGCCGCACGCGACGATATCCGCCCGCCTTCCTCCGGTGACGGAACGTTGCCGTCAACTTGCGCTGGCGAGGCGGACCGAAAGGACCGATGATGGCGCATCGCCAGCGCAAGGGAGGGACGCGCCATGGATCTCAAGCTGAAGGGCCGCAAGGCCGTCGTCACCGGCGGGAGCAAGGGCATCGGGCGGGCGATCGCCGACGCGCTGGCCGACGAGGGCTGCAACGTCGCGATCTGCGCGCGCGACGAGCGCGAGGTGCAGGCGGCGGTGGCGGCGCTGCAGAAGAAGGGCGTGAAGGCGAGCGGCGCCGCGTTCGACGTGCGCGACCGCGAGGCGCTCGAGCGCTGGATCAAGAAATCGGGCGAGGCGCTCGGCGGCATCGACATCGCCGTCGCCAACGTCAGCGCGCTCGACATGGAGCGCGGCGAGAACGCGTGGAAGAACGAGTTCGAGATCGACATGATGCACACCGTGCGCACGGTCGAGGCGGCGCTGCCCTGGATCGAGAAGTCGGACGCCGGCGCGATCCTCGTGATCTCCTCGGTCTCCGGCCTGGAGTTCGATTTCACCAGCCCGGCCTACGGCACATTCAAGGCGGCGCTCATCCACTACGCTTCGCGCATGGCCAACACGCTGGCGCCCAAGCACATCCGCGTGAACACGGTGTCGCCGGGCAACACCTACTTCGAGGGCGGGGTGTGGCAGAAGATCGAGCAGAACATGCCCGACCTCTTCAAGGCCGCGCTCGCCAAGAACCCCTGGGGCCGCATGGCCACCGCCGAGGAGGTGGCGAACGCCGCGGTGTTCCTCGCCAGCCCGCGGGCGAGCTTCATCACGGGCGTGAACGTGGTGGTGGACGGGGCGCTGACGAACCGCGTGCAGTACTGAGGTTGCGGCAAGCGGCGTTAGCGGGTTGCGAGCGGGTGGGGGATCGATGAGCACGCACGACGAGCTTGCGCAGATGCTCATGCGTGAGCATGCGGCGGGAACGAGGTTTCATCCGATGGGGCTCGCCGATCTGGCGGCGGCCTACGGCGTGCAAGGGCGGTTCGTGCAGCTGATGGGGGAGACGGCAGGCGCAGTGGCCGGCTACAAGATCGGGCTCACCTCGGCGCGCATGCAGAAGATGTGCGGGATCGACCAGCCGGTCGCCGGCGTGATCTTCGGGACGCGCGTGATGGCGAGCGGAGTCACGCTGCAGGCGCGGCGCTACCACCATGTCGGGCTCGAGTTCGAGGTCGGCGTGAGGCTCGGGCGCGATCTGCCGCCGGCGCAGGCGCCCTTCGCCCGCGAGCAGGTAGCGGAGGCGGTCGATGGTGTGTGCGCGGCGGTCGAGGTGGTCGACGACCGCAACGCCGACTATGCGACGCTGGAGGCGCGGTCGCTGATCGCCGACAATTCCTGGAACGCCGGCGCGGTCCTCGGCACGTTCGCGACGTCGTGGGACAAGCTCGAGGACGCCGCGGGCATCGTGTGGGTGAACGGCCAGGAGATCGATCGCGGCTACGGGCGGGACGTGCTGGGGCATCCGTTCGTGCCGCTGACCTGGCTGGCGAATCACCTGGCCGCGAGCGGCGGCGCGCTGCGGGCCGGCGATGTCGTGCTGACGGGCAGCCTGATCACGACGCGCTTTCCCAAGGAGGCCGGCCGCTATCGCTACGAGCTCGGGGGCATCGGGACCGTCGAGCTCTCCGTCGCGTTCTGAGCGTCAGGGATCGGGCGAGGCCGGCAGCGGCTCGGACGACGCCGGCGGCACAGCCGAGAACGCGAGGCTGTCGAAGACGGCGCGCACGGTCGGCATGTGCTGCTGAGTCAGGGCGTCGCTGTTGGTCATCATCAGGGCGAGCGCGGCCTGGTTGCCGACGGAGAAGCCGTAGATGAGGACGCGGATGCGGCCGGTCTGCGGATCCTGCGCCGTCTCCGTCGTCACCAGGATCTGCTGGCCGTGGCCCGACGCATCCACGATCTCGCCGCGCTCGACGACCTGCAGGTCGATCTCGGCGAGCTGGCGCTCGTACCACGTGCGGAAGGTCTGCGCCGTCAGGGTGTCGGCATGCGAGACGATCAGCAGCATGAAGGTGCCGGGCGGCTCGCCAGGCGGGGAGAAGCCCCGGCTGTCCTGGACCTCGACCGGCGACCAGCCGGGCGGCGGCTGGAAGGTGACGCCGAAATCATCCGCCGCCGCGCTCCGCAGCCATGCGAGCAGCAGAACCAGCAGCGGGCCGAACCACCTTCGACTCAAGGCGACGCACCTCCCCAGCAGAGGTCAGCATGTCCGGCCGGCGGCGACAAGGGCGCCCCCTGCCCTACCGGCCCTTGGCCTTGCGCCAGGCGGCGAAATCGACGCGGGTCTGCTCCTCGGTGGCGGGATAGAGGCCGAGGATGGAGCGGCCCTGCTGCACCTGCTCGGTGACGAAGTCTTCGAACACGGTCATCTCGGCGGCCTCGGCGGCGATCTCGTCGGCGAGATGGGCGGGGATGACGACCACGCCCTCGGCATCGCCGACCACGACGTCGCCGGGGAACACCGGCACGTCGCCGCAGCCGATGGGGACATTGATGTCGATGGCCTGGTGGCGGGTGAGGTTGGTGGGCGCGGACGGGCGCTGGTGATAGGCGGGGATGGCGAGGGCCGCGATCTCCGGCGAGTCGCGGAAGCCCCCGTCGGTGACGACGCCGGCGACGCCGCGCTTCATGAGGCGCGTCACCAGGATGCCGCCGGCCGAGGCGGCGCGCGCATCCCGGCGGCTGTCGATGACGAGCACGGCGCCGGGCGGGCATTCCTCGATCGCCTTGCGCTGCGGATGGCCGCGGTCCTGGAACACGGTGATCGGATTGAGGTCCTCGCGCGACGGGATATAGCGCAGCGTGTAAGCCTCGCCGACCATCGGTCCGGCCTGCGGGTTCAGGGGATGGACGTCCTGCAGGAACTGGTTGCGCAGGCCGCGCTTGAACAGGCAGGTGGTGAGGGTGGCGGTGCTGACGGTCTTCAGCTTGTCGCGGGTTTGCGGCGTGAGCTTGGTCATGGCGGCGACTCCGGGTTTTCGTCGGTAGCGGGCCGCAGAGTAGACTGTCCGGGCGGGTGGAGAGAATGGCGATGAGCGAGCCTGCCGTGCGCCGGGCGACGGCCGAGGACGCGGACAAGCTGACGGCGTTGGCGCGGGCGGCCTATGCCCGCCATGTGCAGGTGATCGGGCGCGAGCCGATGCCGATGAGCGCCGACTGGGCGAAGCTGCTCGCGGAGCAGGAAATCTGGATCGTCGACGGGCCGGCCGGCGAAGCCCTGGCCTCGCTCGCCCTCGACGTGCAGCCGGACCACGTCATGATCTGGAGCGTGGCGGTGGCGCCGGCGCATCAGAAGCGCGGGCTGGGCCGCTCCCTGATGACGCTCGCAGAGACGCGCGCCCGCGCGCTGGAACGTGCGGAACTGCGGCTCTTCACCAATGCGCGCATGGAGGGCAACATCGCGCTCTATCGCCGGCTCGGCTATCACGAGACCCGGCGCGAGCAGATGGCCGATCGCGTGCTCGTGCATATGCGCAAGGCGGTGCCGGCCGGCTAGACCAGCGGCAGGCCCATCTGGCGCGAGAGGGAGGCGGAATCGCGCACCCCCCAGCGGCGGTAGATCTTTCCCATCTTCATGACGAACCACTCCATGGCGACCAGTTCGAACGAGCGGCCGGTTGGCGCATGGCCGCGGTAGGGGCCGATGGAGCGGCCGCGCTCGCGATAGCGCACTGCCACGGTGTCGCCCTCGGCGGCCATAGACTCCACCTCCAGGCGGGGCGCGAAGGCTTCCTGGAGCTCGCGCCAGACGGGGATGACGTGCTCCAGCCCGCCGCCGCCGAGCACGCCGTAGACGAAGGCGTCGTCGGCGAAAAGCGCGCTCAGCGCGGGGATGTCGGCGCGATTGAAGGCGTCGACGTAATCCAGGACTAATTTCTTGTTGGACTGTTCGGACATCGCTGTCGATGCGGGACTGCTGCTGCGCGCGGAGACTAATGGAGTCGCATTGCGCGTTCATGTCGCGTGACGGCCCAGGCTGTTTCAATTGTTGCGATGGGCGTGCTAAGGGAGGCGCCGCAAAGAGGAAGGCGACTAAGCATGAAGGCGCAGTTCGAGATGCTGGCGGCCTACAACGCCTGGGTGAACGAGCGGCTCTTCGCCGCAGCGGCGAGGATCGGCGACGCGGACTACCGCGCCGACCGCGGCGCGTTCTTCGGGTCGCTGCACGGCACGCTCAACCATCTCGTGCTCGGCGACCGCATCTGGATGCACCGCTTCACCGGCGAGGGCGAGGAGCCGAAGCAACTCGACGCGATCCTCTATGACGAGTTCCCGGCGCTGCGCGCGGCGCGGCAAGCCGAGGACGAACGGATCATCGGCTATGTCGCGCGGCTGACCGACGCCGACCTGCGCGGCACGATCCGCTATCGCTCGACGCGCTCGCCGGCGGAGATCGAGCAGTATCTGACGCCGCTGCTGATCCATTTCTTCAACCACCAGACCCACCACCGCGGTCAGGCGCACTGCCTGCTGACGGCGATCGCCGGCGAAGCGCCCTCGTTCGATCTGCTGGTATTCCAGCGGGAAACGGGCGTCAGCCTGGTCAAGGGGCAGGGAGGCAGCTTCAGCGCGCCGGAACGGCGGCCGCCGCGGGCGTGACCTCAACGCGCGCTTGCGTTCAGCGCGCCGCAGCTCGGTTGAGCCGCGCGCGCGACGCCGCAGGCCTGGCAGCGGGTCGCTGCAGCGGCAGGCGCAGCAGCGGCTTGACCTCCTTGAGGACGAAGCTGCTGTGGATCTCGCGCACGCCGGGCAGCTGCCCGAGGACATGGAGCGCGAACTCCGCATAGGCGTCGAGATCCTCGGCCACCACCTGCAGGAGGAAATCGTGCTGCCCGCCGACGATGTGGCAGGCGACGATCTCCGGCCGCCCCAGCACGGCCTGCTCGAAGGCGCGGTGGGCGGCGGTGTCGTTGCGCTCGATGGAGACGCTGACGAAGACCGTGACGCCGAGGCCGAGGCGGCGCTGATCCAGCACCGCCTGATAGCCGCGAATGGCGCCTTCGGCCTCCAGCCGCTTCACCCGCCGCCAGCAGGGCGAGGCCGAGAGGCCGATCTGCTCCGCCAGCTCGTGGTTCGTGAGGCGGCCGTTCTCCTGCAGGGCAGCGAGTATCTTGAGGTCGTGGTCGTCGAGTTCAAGCATGGCATGGCATTCCTGGAATTGGTCGATTCGAGGCAGATCATACCCTGTTGAGGCGATGTATTGGGACAATAAAGAAAGCATTTTCCCATTCGCGATGAGTATGGTCTCTCCGGCATGATCCTCGAGCGAGCCGCCATGGCCGAGCAGACGCCGCTCTCCAATCTCGCCGCCGGCGCCCGCGACACCGTGCCGATGATGGTGGGCGCGGTGCCCTTCGCGATCATCTATGGCGCCCTGGTGGCGGCCGGACCGATGGCTCTCTGGCACGGCCAGCTGATGTCGGCGACGGTGTTCGCGGGCTCGAGCCAGTTCATCGCGCTCGGTCTGGTGGCGAGCCATGCCGGGCTGCTGGTGATCTGGTTGACCACCTTCATCGTCAACCTGCGGCACATGCTCTATGCGGCGAACCTGCTGCCGCACGTGGCGCATCTGCCGGCGCGCTGGCGCTGGCTGCTGGCTGCGCTGCTGACCGACGAGACCTTTGCCGTGATGACCGGCTTCTACAGCCGGCATCCGCGGGCGCCGCTCGGACACTGGTACTTCCTCGGCTCGGCCGGCGGCATGTACGTGAACTGGAACATCTGGACCATGATCGGGCTGCTGTTCGGGGCGGCCTTTCCTGGCGTGCAGTCGCTCGGACTCGATTTCGCGATGGCGGCGACCTTCATCACGATCGTGGTGCCGCTCCTGGCCAGCCTGCCGCGGCTGGCGGCGGCCGTGGCGGCCGGCGCGTTGGCGCATCTGTGCCACGATCTGCCCTACAACCTCGGACTGCTGGCGGCGGTGCTGGTCGGCATCGTCGTCGGCATGGCGCTCGCGTGCCTTCGCGCGGGCAGCCGCGCGGCGCAGGAGGACGCGGCGTGAACTACGCGCTCATGATCGCCGGCATGGCGGCGGTGACGATCGCCATCCGCGCCGCCATCTTCGTGCTCGGCGACCGCATCGTGTTCCCGCCGCTGCTGCGGCAGGCGCTCGATTTCGTGCCGGTGACCGTGCTGAGCGCGATCGTCGTGCCGATGGTGGTGGCGCCCCATAACGCCGGGCTGGAGATCACCTGGCGCAACCCGCAACTGGTGGCGGCCATCGCCGCGATCGTCTTGTGCGCGGTCACCCGTCATCAGCTGCTGACGATCGTGGCGTCCATGGCGGTCTTCCTGGGCTGGCAGTTCGGCGTGCTCAGCTAGTCAGATTCCCCGCAGGGTTTCCACCGACTGCCTCGACCCGCGAGCGCATGAAAGGGATCCTCCGGCCTTCCATCCCTCCCGTGTCACCCCGGTCCATATTCCAGAGGCCCGTGTCTATCGGCTCCGGCTTTCGCCGGGGCGACAACCGAGATTTGCGTTGTCCGATGGTGCCAATTTCCTTTCAGTCAGCAAGGCACGAAGACGCATGACGCTTTGCGTTCCTCGTGGCTTTGTGGTGAACCTTCCGTTCACATGCGGAGCGAACTTGCGGAGATAGCGTTCGAAGGGAGAACCCTTCGACTCGAATACGCCTGGCTCAATGCCGCGCAGCGCGATGCGCCGCTGCTGGTGTTTCTCCATGAGGCGCTGGGCACGCTGACGCTGTGGCGCGATTTCCCGCAGCGGCTATGCGATGCCGCCGGGACTCGCGGACTGGTGTATTCGCGCTACGGCTATGGCGGCTCGACGGCGCGCCCGCCGCGCGAGCCGTGGCCGCTCGACTATCTCGAACGGGAGGCGCGGCAATTGCTGCCGGCCTTCCTGCGGGCCGTCGGCGCGCCCGCGAAGCCCTGGCTGTTCGGTCACAGCGACGGGGCCTCCATCGCGCTGATCTATGCGGGTACCTTTCCGGAATCGCTCGCGGGCGCGGTCGTGCTGGCGCCGCACATCTTCGTCGAAGACGCGACGATCGCTGGCGTCGCCGCGGCGCGCCGCAGCTACGAGACCACCGATCTGCGGCAACGGCTGGAGCGCTATCATCCCGATCCCGACGACGCGTTCTGGCGCTGGCACGATCGCTGGGTCGATCCAGCCTTTCGCAATTGGAACATCGAGGCTCTGTTGCCCGCGATCCGCTGCCCGCTACTGGCGATCCAGGGCGAGGGCGACGAATACGCGACGATGGCCCAGCTCGACGGCATCAAGCGGCTGGTGCCGCAGAGCGAGATCCTGAAGCTCGCCGCCTGCCGGCATTCGCCACACCGCGATCAGCCGCAAGAGGTGGTGGATGCGGTCAGCTGGTTTATCCAAAGCGCTGCCTCTTGACTTCGATATAAGTTCGATATATCTACTGTTCGATATATCGAAACTGTATCGAGGACACCATGTTCAGAAGGCATAGAGAATCAGACAGAGAATCAAGAGGTTGTCACGAGCGGCGCTTCGCGCGGCACGACTACGAGTTGGGTGGCGGCCGCCACAGTCGGCACCGCCATCGCTGGGGCGAGGGCGGGCACCGGCGCGGCCGAGTATTCGACCAGGGCGACCTGCGCTACGTCATCCTGGCGCTGATCGGCGAGAAGCCGCGCCACGGCTACGAGCTGATCAAGGCCATCGAGGACAAGTTGGGCGGCGCCTACACCCCGAGCCCGGGTGTCGTCTACCCGACCCTCACCCTGCTGGAGGAGTTCGGCCATGCGCGCGTGAGCGCCGACCAGGGTGGTAAGAAGCTTTACGAGCTCACGTCCGAAGGCACGGCGTTCCTAGAGGCGAACCGCGCCACGGTCGACGCCATCTTCGGGCGCATGGCCGAGGTCAGTGCCGCCCAGGGCGGGGAGCCGGCGCCGCAGGTGCTGCGGGCGATCGAGAACCTGCGCTTCGCGCTGCGGCTGAAGCTCTCGCGCGGCCTCAGCGACGAACAGGTGCAGGCCATCACGGCCATCCTGGATGATGCCGCCCGCAAGATCGAGCAGAGCTGAGGGAGTGGGCCATGAGGACAGTCTGCTCCGAGGCGCGCGTGGCAACGCCACGATCGGCCCGCTATCTCGGCCAGCTCTGCAAGCATTTCGCGCACAGGATCCCGGCCACCTTCAGCGCTGCGCAAGGCCGCGTCGAATTCCCGGCCGGGACCTGCGAGATGGAGGCGGCTGGCGACCTGCTGATCCTGCGCGCGACGGCGGCCGACGAGGCGTCGCTCAGCCAGGTGGAGGATGTCGTGGCGCGGCACCTGGAACGCTTTGCGTTCCGCGACCAGCCGGAGATCAGCTGGAACCGCGGAGCGCCCTGACGCGCTTGGCGGGCCTGGCTACGGCGCCGCGCCTGCCGGACCGTGGCCGCAATGTTTGCCGTTCGACAGATAGGGCCAGAACAAGGCGTGGGCGCGGTAGAAGTTCTCGCAATAGATGGGGTCGCGTAGATGGATGCCGTCGCCCTGGCGGATGGCGAGGAAGTGATCGGCCATCTTGACGCCCGGGTTCTTCGCGGCCGAGAGGAAATCGTCCTGGCAGCCATGCTGCAGCTTGCTTATGAGGAATCCATTCATGGCACGCACGAGCCGCGCCGCCTCTTCCGACCAGGCGCCGCGGGGTGCGCCGGGTTCCAGCGCGGAGACGTAGATCTTGGCGTAGCCGCCGCCGGCCCGGCGCCACACGCTCATCATGTCGTAGTCCGAGACCATGAGCGTGCCGCCATGGCCGAGCACCGTGCCCGTGCGGTTGGTCTTGGCCTTGGTGGCGAAGGTCTTGGCCGGCAGCGTGCCGTGAAAGGCGCGGGCCGCGGCCTTGGGGCAGCGGAACACGATCAACAGCCCTTCCTCGCGCGTGAACCGGCGCAGATTCATGATATCGCGAGCATCGAGCCCTGAATCGCGCGACAGCTGGAGATCGAGCCCGTCAGCGCCGGCAGCCTTGGCTTCGTACTCCTTGTTGCGCGCAAGGTCGTCGAGCCCAGAGCCGCTGATGTCGAGTCCGGACATGTCCGCCATCTCCCTTTGCAACCCGCTCCCCAGGCGCACGGAGTCAGGTCATACCACGCGCCCAGCGCCAGTTCAGTGACGGAGGTCATCGAGCGGCGCTATGCCGGCACGGATTTCCCCAGCCAATCGATGGCGGCCTGCACGCCGCCCTTGCCATGGGGAATGCCGACCGCGACCAGGCCGGTCTCGATCACGGCCAGGGTGCCCAGCAGCATCGGCGCGTTGACGTGGCCCATATGGGCTATGCGGAAGGCCTTGCCGTTGAGCGCGCCGATGCCGATGCCAACGACCACGCCGCACTTCCCGCTGCAATAGTCCAGCAGCGGCTTGGGATCGCGGCCGCCGTTCATGACGACGGTGGTCACCGAGTTCGAGCGTTCGGCCGGCGCGTGGATGTTGAGCTCGAGCGCACCGCCCTCGCCCCAGACCGTGACGGCGCGGCGAGCGGCCTCCGCCAGCAGGCGATGACGCTCGAATGCGCGCTCCAACCCCTCTTCGAACAGCATGTCGAGCGACTGCCGCAGGCCGAACAGCATATGCACCGGCGGCGTGCCGGCGTACTTCTGGTAGTGCTCGGGGCCTTCGCGCGCCGTCCAATCCCAATAGGGCGTGCGTAGGCCGGCGCGTTGATGCACCGCCTTCGCCTTGTCGTTGGCGGCCATGAAGCTGAGCCCCGGCGGCATCATCAGCCCCTTCTGCGATCCCGTGAGCGCGACATCGACGCCCCATTCATCCATCTCGAACGGCATGGTGCCGAGCGAGGCGATGGCGTCGACCGCCAGCAGCGCGCCGTGACCGGCGGCGGTCATGGCCTTGCGGATGGCGGGAACGTCATTGACGACGCCGGAGGCCGTATCGACCTGGACGGTCAGGACGGCCTTGATCTCGCCCGCCTTGTCCTGGCGCAGGCGGGCCTCGAGCGCCGCCGGATCGACGGCGCGACGCCAATCGCCGGGCAGGGTATCGACCTTTATGCCGAGCGCCTCGGCCGAGCGCCCCCAGGCGGCGGCGAACAGGCCGCTTTCGAGGACGAGGACCCTGTCGCCACGCGAGAACAGATTGCTGAGCGACGCCTCCCAGGCGCCATGACCGTTGGTGATGTAGATGTAGGTCTGACCGCGCGTACGGAACAGCTTCTTCAGATCGGCAAGGCAACCGGCGGTGACCGCCGTCAGCGGAGCGCCATAGATGTCGACGGCGGGGCGATGCATGGCCGCGAGCACCTCGTCAGGCACGGTGGTGGGCCCGGGGATCGACAGGAATTCGCGGCCGTGGCGGACGGTCATGGGAATCAGCTCTCTTGGTGTGAAGGAGTGGAGGACGATCAGGCACCTTCGACGGCGACGAGCGAGCCGCGCGAGACGCCCTGGCGGAGCGCGATCAGTTTGGCGTATTCGGGCGAGTGATACCAGCCCTTGAGCGCCGCCATATCCGGGAACTCGATGACGACGAGGCGATGAGGCTGCCAGGCGCCCTCCAGCACCTCATGCGCACCGCCGCGCACGATGAAGCGGCCGCCGTGCTTCTGGATCAGCGGCGCGACCTGGCGACGATACTCGGCGTAGACGTCTTGATCATGAACGTCGACATCGGCGATGAGATAGGCAGGCATGTGAGCGCATCCTCTCCCTGGACCAGCACATTGCGTGCTCCGACCAGCTCAGCATGAGGGAAATCGTGCCTGCCACCAAGATTCGTCCTCATCCTGAGCTTGTCGAAGGACGCATGACGGCCATGCAGCAGATCATCAATCCGGCAGCGCCAGCGGCTTGATTTCTTCGTACTTGTCGCCCGGCCCCGGATTGTCCTTCGGCGTTTCGCCGCCGAGGTGGCGGGTGACGCCCCAGACCGCGTTGAGGGCGCTTTGCACCGCGCCCTCGACCCAGGCCGCCGTCCAGGAGATGTCGTCGCCGGCGAGGAAGAGGCCACGTTGGTGGGGCGGCAGCGCCTCCTGCTCCTTGAAGTGGCAGAACATGCGGCGCTGGTAGCGGTAGTGGCCGGGCAGGTTGCCCTTGAAGGCGCCGAGGGAATCGGGGTCGGACTCCCAGGACACGGTGATGGGATCACCGATGATATGCCTGGCGATGTCGAGGTTGGGGTAGACCTTCTGGAGCGCGCCCAGCATCAGCTTCACGCGCTTCTCAGCATCGAACGGCAGCACCTTCAGGGCGTCGCCCATCCAGGTGTAGGAGAGGCAGATGACGGCGGGCTTGTCCGAGCCGTTGTCGAAGAGATAGGTGCCGCGAGTGAGGCGGTCGGTAAGCGTCTGGCTCATCACGTAGCGGCCGGTCTTGGGATCGCGCGCGTTCCAGAAGGGGCGGTCGACCATGACGAAGGTCTTGGAGGACTGCATGTAGTGGGTGCGGTCCATGGCCATCCAGGTCTTCTGCGGGAACAGGCGCTCCTCGGTCTCGATGTTGGTGGAGAGCAGCCAGGTCTGGCAGGTCGCGACGACGGCGGCATAGCTACGGGTATCGCCCCAGCGATCGGTGACCTGGAAGTTGCCGTCCTCGTCGCGCCGGCTGATGCGGGCGACGCCCGGGCGCGGGCCGCCGCCATGGAGGGCGTCGAGCGTGGTTCCGCTCGGCCAATGCACCATGCTCTCGGGCGACATCTTCCAGAGGCGGCGCGGCAGCTGCTCGACGCCGCCGACGACCAGGCGCTGGTGGCTGTCCTGGTCGGTATAGACGACGCGCAGGATCTCCAGCATGGAGTTGGGAAAATCGGTGTCCCAGCCGCCGGTGCCGAAGCCGACCTGGCCGAAGATCTCCCGGTGGCGGAAGCTGCGGCGGGCGAACGCCTCGGAGGTGGCGACGAAGCCGTAGAACGTGCGCTCGTCCCAGATCGGCACCAGCGCGTTCCAGATCTCGTGTACGCGAGCGGCGTCGCGATTGCGCACGGCCTCCTGCATGGCCGAGAACTGTGCGCCCTGTTCGAGGGCTTCGTTCCAGGCCTGCTCGACCTCGCGGAAGATCGCCGGCAGATCCTCCGGCTTCTCGACATAGACGGTCTCGCCCTCAAGATCGATGACGGTCGAGGGCGTGGCCGGCGACAGCGGGTTGGGGAACGGCCTGGTCTCCAGGCCGGCGAGGCCGAGATAGTGATAGAAGGTCGTGGAAGAGACGGGGAAGCGCATGGCACCGAGCTCGGCGATCACGCCCTCCGCGCCCTCGAAGGGCTTCGAGCGCAGGCGGCCGCCGAGACGGCCGGGCTCGTAGACCACGGGCTTCAGGCCGAGCTTCATCAGCTCGAAGGCGGTCAGGAGTCCGGCGATGCCGGCGCCGACGACCGCCACCTCGGTGCCGTGGCGCTCCGGCGGCACGCGGCCGAGCCCGGCGGGGTGCTTCACCCAGTTGTCGTAGGCGAACGGAAAATCGGGGCCGAACATGGTGATCGGCGGTTTGCCCGCTGGCGTTCCGGACGTCGCTGTGGTCATGGGCCTCCTCCCCGGCAAAGGCTATGAGCCGATCATAGGAAATTGGGCAGGCCAGGGCGATAGCTGCCATGCACAGGCAAGCGTTGCCAGGGAGCGGGCGATGCCATATCGATCGCAGCGGCCCCGCCCAACACGGTTCTCCTCGTGCAAGCTAGCAGCTACCGACTGACCGGCGTCCTGCTCGCCTTGCTCGGCGTGGTGACGTTTTCCTTCCGGCCGGTGCTGATCAAGCTCGCCTATGGCTATGTGCGCGATCCCATCACCTTGATCGCGCTGCGCATGGCCTTCTCGCTGCCGTTCTTCCTGGCGGCGGCGCTATGGTCCGGTCGCGGCCACCATGGCCGGATGCTGAGCCTGCGCGAGCTGGCGGTGGTGTTCGGCCTCGGCGCCATCGGCTACTATTTGGCGAGCACGCTGGACTTCCTTGGCCTGCAATATGTGACGGCCGGCGTCGGCCGGCTGATCCTGTTCGTCTATCCGACGATCGTGATGCTGCTGTCGGCCGTGTTCTTCAAGAAGCCGATCCGCAAGCGCGACGTCGCCGCACTCGGCATCACCTATGCCGGGGTGGCGCTGGTGCTGGCGGAGGCGGTCGGCGGCGCGAATCTCGACCTCCCACTGGGCGTGGCCCTGGGGTTCGGCAGCGCGCTCGCCTATGCCATCTATCTCGTGATCGGGGCCGAGGTGGCGCAGCGCATCGGCGCCATCCGCTTCGCCGCGCTCGCCATCAGCGCGGCCTGCCTGTGCTGCATCCTGCAGTTCCTGCTGTTGCGGCCGCTGTCGGCGCTGGCGCTGCCGAGCCAGGTCTATGGCCTGATGGTCATCGTGGCCGCGGTCTGCACGGTGATTCCCGTATTCCTGACGGCCGAGGCGCTGCGCCGCATCGGCGCCAACCAGGTGGCGATGATCGGCGCCGTCGGACCGATATCGGCGATCGTCTTCGGCGGGATCGTGCTGGGCGAGTCGATGTCGCGGATTCAGCTGGCGGGCGCCGCGCTGGTCATCATCGGCGTGCTGCTGGCGACGGTGGAAACACGCGCGGCGAAGGCGCGGTCATAGCTGATCGAGCCGCAGCGGCAGCGGCGCGCCGAGCCAGAGCGCGTGATGGGCATGGTCGTCGTAGTCGTTGCCGGTGAGGGGATGGACGAGGATGCTCAGGCTCTCGCGATTGAGCATCAGCCAGGGCACGAGGCGCGGAAACTCTGGGACCGCGAAGGCCACCTGATACATCGAGACCGGGTGCGGACCGACCGGCTTGTCGTGCCAGCGGCCGAGCTGGACCGCGAAGCCGGCGCCGATCGCCTCGCGCAAGCGCTCGGCGACCAGCCGCGTCTCTCTGTCGTAGTAGATGTGGGCGTGAAAGCCTTCGATGCGCGAAGGATCGAGCGGCGTGTGCATGGCCCTAGCTTAGCACGCGCCGCCTATGGGTCACGCCCTCAGCGGCGGCGGATCTGATGCCGGTGCAGCGGCGCCGCCGGTGCCGTGCGCTGGTCCTTGTAGCGGAAGATGACGCGGCCCTTGTCGAGGTCGTAGGGCGTCATCTCCACGGTAACCTTGTCGCCGGCCAGCGTGCGGATGCGGTTTTTCTTCATGCGGCCGGCAGTGTAGGCGATGATCTCGTGATTGTTCTCGAGACGGACGCGATAGCGCCCGTCCGGAAGGACATCCACGACCTCGCCGTCGAATTGGAGCAGCTCTTCCTTTGCCATGCTTCCTCCGGTTGGTTGTGTTCGGGATCAGGCAGCGCGGCGCTGCGGCCGCGACCAGCGCCGATTGCGGCGGGCAGCCGGTGCCGGCTTGCCGCCACGGCGAACCGCCGGCGCTGCCGTCCGGACGGGATCGGCTCCGTCGTCGAGCAGCCGGACGGCGGTCAACTTCTCGATGTCGCGCATGAAGGCGCGCTCGCTGGGGTCGCAGAGCGAGATCGCGATGCCGGCGGCGCCGGCCCGCGCCGTGCGGCCGATGCGGTGCACATAGCTCTCGGCGATATTCGGGATCTCGTAGTTGACGACATGCGTGATGTCCGTCACGTCGATCCCCCGTGCGGCGATATCGGTGGCGACGAGAACGCGGGCGTTGCCGGCGCGGAATCGCGCGAGGGCGCGCTCGCGCGCGTTCTGCGACTTGTTGCCGTGGATGGCGTCGGCCGCGATCCCGGCGCGGGCGAGATGATCGGCGACCCGATCGGCGCCGTGCTTGGTGCGCGTGAACACGATGACGCGCGCCATCGCCGGATCCGCCAGCAGCTTGGCGAGGAAGGTGCGCTTGGCTGCGGCCTCGACCATGAACACGCGCTGGTCGATGCGCTCGGCCGTGCGGGTCGGGGGCGAGACTTCAACGCGCACCGGCGAGCGCAGCAGCTCGGCCGCGAGACGCGCGATCTCCTGCGGCATGGTGGCCGAGAACAGCAGCGACTGCCGCGCCTTCGGCATGAGACCCACGATCTTCCGGACGTCGCGCACGAAGCCCATGTCGAGCATGCGGTCGGCCTCGTCGAGGACGAGATGCGAGACATGATCGAGCCGCAAGCGGCCGCGCGCGATCAGATCGAGCAGCCGGCCGGGCGTGGCGATCAACACGTCGACGCCGCGCGCGAGGGCCGAGACCTGCGGACCGAACCCGACGCCGCCGAAGACGACGGTGTGGCGCAGGCCGAGGTGATGGCCGTAGGCGCGGGCGCGCTCGCCGATCTGGGCCGCCAGCTCGCGCGTCGGCGCCAGGATGAGGGCCCGCGCCGTGCGCGGCGCCGCGGTGGTCCGCGTCGCCGCCAAATGCTGGAGGATGGGCAACAGAAAGGCGGCGGTCTTGCCCGTGCCGGTCTGGGCGATACCGAGGATGTCCTTGCCTTCCAGCAGCACGGGGATGGCCCGCTCCTGAATGGGGGTCGGGGTTAGATAGTTCTCGGCATGCAGGGCACGCCGGAGCGCCTCGGAGATGCCGAGGTCGGCAAACGAGATATTGGTCAAGTTACTGTAATCCTTATGCGCCAGGACGCCGAGCCGGGTATCGGCGCGGTCGCGTGGAGCGTATCGAAGCTGCCCACGCGCACCGGGTGCTAACGAAGTTTCAACTATTGTCTCGGGATGAGACGCTCAGCCGTTACGGCGAGCGCATCGCGCGATCGCGAGAAATCTGGTTGGCGCTTACATGGGGCCCGGCCGTCGAAATGTCAAGGCAAGAATGATGCCAGCGCCGGAAAACCGGCTCAGCGCCGGTTCATGCCCAGGGATCATGGAGATCCAGACCGAACGCCTGGAAATCGGCGAGATTGTGGGTGGCGAGCTTGAGGTTCCGTTCGAGTGCTGTCGCCGCGATCAGGGCATCGAGCGGATCGGCCGTGCGACCCAAAGCGTCGGCAGCCGCCCGCAGGCGACCGGCGCGCTCGGCGACCGTAGCACCGACCGGTCTGACGCGGTCGCCTTGCTGCTGTGAGAGCCGACCAAGCCACGCCGTCAGCTTGGCGCGCCTCACGGGATCGGGGGCACGATCGGCGGCGTAGGCAATTCCGTGCAACGTGATGACGGACAGATGCAACCCACTCGTGCGCTCAAGGAACGCGACGACCTTGGCCGCCGGCCGCGGTCTGACGAGCTCTGAGATCACGTTGGTGTCGACGAGCCAGTCCGTCACGTTCCCGTATCCGCGAACGGATCGCCGCGGCGGGTACCAGCGCGTTTCGGAAGCTCCAAAGGCGTCCCGCGCGGCGCCGTCTTGACCAGCCAGCGGCCGAAATCATCGCCGCTCCTGGTCGCCCGACGCCAAGCCTGCTCGGACACAACGACGCACGGATCCTCCGTGCCGATCATCTGCGGCTCCCCGGCGCGGGCGCGGCGCAGAATTTCGGAAAGCTTGGCCTGGGCGGCCTGCACGGACCATGCCTTTCGGTTGCTCATGCTCATAGCGCCACGGCGCGCCCGCACGCAGGGATGTCTATGAGAACCCTTCGAGGCGGTCGCGCTCTGCCAGCGCTTTCTCGCGCTTGCTTGGAGCGCCCCACCCTCCTCCGCCCGCGCCAACGAGGCGGAGGACGTCGCCCTTCTTCAGCACCTGGCCGATGACCTTGCTGCTGAGCTGCCGGCCATCGGCGCGGTCGGGGTTGAGCCACATGCCGGCCTTGCCGCCGGACTGGCCGCCGGCGAGGCCCCAGGGGCGGGTGTCGTCGCGGGTCTGCTGGACGTAGGCGCCGAGGACGCTGCGTTCGGCCAGATGCTCGTAGTCCCTGACGATGCCGAGGCCGCCGCGATATTGGCCGGCGCCGCCGGAGCCGTCGACCAGCTCGGTCCGGAGCACGCGGAAGGGCGAGAGCGTCTCCATCACCTCGGCCGAGAGCAGCGCGCAGTTGCCGCCGTGGGTGTCGACGGCGTCGAGGCCGTCGCCGTGGGCGTGGCCGCCCATGCCGCCGCCGATGATGTCGGAGATCACGTAGTAGGGCTCGCTGCCGTCGTCGCGGCGCGCCTGCGGACGGTCATCGAAACCGCCGGCACAGAAGGTCGGGAAGCTGACGTGGCAGCCGGCGGCGGCATGGTCGGGCGCCAGCGGCGCCATCGCCTTCAGCACGCAATCGGCGAGCGCCTGCTGCGTGAGGTGGCGGACGGAAACGGCGGCGGGACGCCTCGGGTTCAACACCGTGCCCGCGGGCACGATCAGCTTCACCGGACGGTTGCAGCCCTCGTTCTGCGCGATCTCCGGCGCGACGATGCATTTCACCGCGTAGTTCACCATCGAGAGCGTCGACGCGATCGGCACGTTGAGCGCGTTGTCGCGCTGCGCCGAGGTGCCGGTCCAATCGACGGTGAGGCTGTCGCCGGCCACCGTCACCGCCACCTTCAGGCGGATCGGATCGGTCGTCGTCACGTCGTCTTCGATCAGCACCTCGGCGTCGTGGCGGCCGTTGGGCACGCCGGCGATGACGCGGCGCATGTAGGTCTCGGCATAGTCGAGGCAGCCGGCGGTGAGGGCGGCGGCGCGGTCGGACTCATACTGCGACCACAACTCCGCGATGCGGCGCTCGCCGGTGCGGCAGCCGGCGATCTGCGCACGCAGGTCGCCCTGACAGGCGTGGGGGTCGCGCACGTTGGCGGCGACGATGTCGAAGATTGCCTGGTTGGGGCGGCCCTCCTCCAGCAGCTTCAGCGGCGGCAGGATCAGGCCCTCGGCGAACACCTCGATATTGTCGGCGGCCTCGGTGCCCGGGATCTTGCCGCCGATGTCGATGTGATGGGCGATCGTGCTGGTGACCGCGACAAGCTTGCCGCCGACGAACACCGGCGAGAACAGCACGATGTCCATCGTGTGGGTGCAGCCACGAAAGGGATCGTTGCAGACCAGCACGTCCCCAGGCTTCCAGCTGCTTGGCGGGATGGCGGCGCTGACATGCCCGAGCGCCGTCGACATGATCCCGAGCTGCGCCGGGATCGTCTCGGCCTGCGCCATCATCTCGCCGGCCGGCGTGAACAGGCCGCAGGCGTAGTCGTACATGTCCCAGATGATCGAGGAGAAGGCGGCGCGCCGCAGCGCCATCGACATCTCCTCGGCGATGCCGACGAGCTGCTGCTGGAACACGTCGCGGGTGATGGAGTCGATATTGCCGGTCATTGCTCGCGCGATCGATGAGCCTGCATCAAACCACGCCTTCCCCTCGCTGTCATGCCCGGGCTTGACCCGGGCATCCACGCCGCCGACGTCTGTGCCCCGGCACGATGGGTCGCCGGGTCAAGCCCGGCGATGACATGAGGGAAGAGCGGGCTACTTCGCCGCTTGCTGCAGGGCGGCGAAATCGTCCGGGCGAGCGAGGCGGGCGCCGGGCCATTGGGCGGCGGCGACGCGGGCGTATTGCGGTGGGTAGGCGATCCTGGCGCCGAGGCGGTCAGCGGCGTGCCAGACCCAGCGGGGATTGTCGAGCAGGGCGCGAGCCAAGGCGACCTGGTCGGCCTGGCCGCCGGCGACGATGCGCTCCGCCTGCTGGGCATCGGCGATCAGGCCCACCGCTCGGGTGACGATGCCGCTGCCCTGCCGGATGCGGGCGGCGAGCGGGACCTGATAGCCGGGCTCGACCGGCACGCGGAGACCGCCGTGAATGCCGCCGCTGGAGACGCAGACGAAATCCAGGCCACTGGCGCTCAGCTCGCTGGCCAAGACGATCGCATCCTCGACCGTCCAGCCGCCCTCCACCCAATCGGTGCCGGTGATGCGGGCGCCGAGCGCCATGTGCGCGGGCACGGCGGCGCGCACGGCCCGCGCCACCTCGAGCGGGAAGCGCAGGCGATTCTCGAGGGACCCGCCGTAGCCGTCGGTGCGCTGGTTGCCGAGCGGCGACAGGAACTCGTGCAGGAGGTAGCCGTGCGCCATGTGCAGTTCGACCTGGTCGAAGCCGATGGCGACGGCGCGGCGCGCGGCGGCGACGAAGGCCTCGCGCACGCGCGCGATCCCGGCATCGTCGAGTGCCCTCGGCGTATGCCAGCCGGCGTCGAAGGGGATCGCCGAGGGCGCGACGGCCGGCCAGGGATCCTCGTTCTGGCCGAGCGGCTTGCCGCCCTCCCAGGGGCGCTGCGCCGAAGCCTTGCGCCCGGCGTGGGCGAGCTGAATGCCGAAGCGGGTGCCGGGCAGCGCCAGCCGCTTCACGGCCGACAGCTCGCGCGCCATCGCGGCCTCGCAGGCGTCGGAATAGAGGCCCAGGCAGCTGTGAGTGATGCGGCCGATACGCTCGACTCCGGTCGCCTCGACGACCACGAGGCCGGCGCCGGACATGGCGAACTGCGCCCAGTGCTGGCGGTGCCAGACCGGATTGGCGCAACCATCGTCGGCGCTGTACTGGCACATCGGCGCAACGACGATGCGGTTGGGCAGCTCCAGCGGTCCCAGGCGGAGGGACGTGAACAGACTTGCGGACATGGAGGGATTGGCCGTGCTGTTGGACAGGTTCTTGCTGATATAGCGCCTGTGGCCGCGGTCTGCTACCCGCGGCCGATGGCCGCGACCGCCTTGCGCGCGGCGTGGCCGAACTTGTCGACGATCTCCGCGAGCTCGTCGTCGGTCGCGTTGTAGGGCGGCGCGATGATGACGATGTCGCCGTTGACGCCGTCGACATTGCCGCCGACGGGATAGCAGATGAGGCCGTCGTCGAAGGCGGTCTGCCGGATCCGGGCGAAGAGCTGCAACTCGGCCCGGAACGGCTCGCTCGTCTGGCGATCGGCGACGAACTCGATGCCGATAAGATGGCCGCGGCCCCTGATATCGCCGACTGCGTCGACGCCATGCAGCGCAGTCCGCAGCATCTGCGTCAGCTTGGCGCCATTGTCATGCACGCGCTGGACGAGGTTTTCGCGCTTGATGATAGTCTGAACGGCGACGCCGGCCGCGCAGCAGGCGGTGTGCCCGGAGAAGGTGTGGCCGGTGAGGGCGGCGCCATGCACGGCAAGGATCGGCTCCGCCACCTTCCGATGATAGACGGCGGCGCCGAGCGGCAGGTAGCCGCCGGCCAAGCCCTTGGCGATCGCCATGATGTCCGGCACGACGCCGTCATGCTCGAGCGCGCGCCAGGTGCCGCAGCGGCCGGTGCCGCACATCACCTCGTCGGCGATCAGGAGCACGCCATGGCGGTCGCAGATCTCGCGCACCGCACGGGCGTAGCCCGGCGGCGCCGGCACCGCGCCGCCGGCCGCGCCGACCACGGGCTCGAAGATGAAGGCGGCGACCTTGTCCGGGCCGACGCGCAGGATCTCCTGCTCCAGCTCGTCGGCGCAGGCGCGCGCGACATCGTCCGGCCGGACGTTCGCCGGCGGGCGATAGGCATTCACCGGCGACAGATGGGAGACATCGAGGAGCGCGCCCTCGAACGGCGCGCGGCGCTCCTTGAAGCCGGAGACCGAGAGAGCGCCGAGCGTGTTGCCGTGCCAGGAGCGCTCGCGTGCGATGAAGCGCCGGCGCGACATCTCTCCGCGCGCCGCGTGGTACTGCAGGGCGATCTTCAGACAGGATTCCGTGGCCTCGGAACCGCCGGTCACGAACACCATGCGCTCGAGGCCGTTGCCGGCCTGGGTCTTCACGATCTCCGTCAGCTCTTCGAGGGGATCGCTCGTGAAGGTGTAGCGATAGCCGTGGGCGATCTTGTCGAGCTGGCGACCGATCGCGGCGTTGACCTCCTCGTTGCCGTGGCCGATGCAATAGACGGCCGGCCCGCAGGAACCGTCGATGTAACGCTTGCCCGCCGTGTCATAGACATAGGAGCCCTTGCCCCAGGCCACCTTTGGCAAGGGTCCGGCGCCGAAGAGGGCCGCGGCGCGAGCGGGTGCATTCATGACTTCACTCCTTGGATGCGGATGACATCGGCCCGATCGACGATAGCCTGTTGATCGGGCAGCACGAGAACCGTCGAGTCGCGCTGGGCGACGACGCAGGGACCCGACAGGCGATGGCCGCGGCGGAGGTCGTCGCGACGATAGACGGTGCTTTCGATCCAACCGCTGGCGCGGTCGAAATAGATGCGGCGCTTTCCGGCCGGAGCCGGTGCACCCTCCGCCGCCGTGGGCTCAGGCGGCGGCGGCGGCTTGGGCACGCGGCCGAAGCCCTCCGCCCGCAGGTTGACGAACTCGATCGGGACGCGCGCATCGGCGTGGCCGTAGGCCTTGTCGTGAGCGGCATGGAAATCGGCGGCGAGCTTCGCCGGATCCCACCAGCGCGCACCGTTCGGCATCGGCAGCGGCACCGTCAGCTGGTGGAACTGGCCGACGCAGCGCATGTCGGCGGCGAAGCGATAGTAGCGATCAGCGGCCGCCACGCCGTCGCGGCCAAGCTCCTCCGCCAGTTCTTCCTGCAAGGAAGCGATGCGGGCCCGCAGCTCGCCCTCGCCGACCTTGCCGAGCGGACGCTGCCAGGCCGTCTGGGCGGTGTGACGCAGGTCCGTCATAAGCAGGCCGGAGGCTGCGAACACGCCGGGATGGCGGGGCGCGATCACTTCGGCCATGCCGAGCTCGCGCGCCATGAAGACGGCGCAGAACGGCCCCGCGCCGCCGAAGGCGAGCAGCGAGAAGCCGCGGATGTCATGCCCGCGCTCGACCGAGAGCGTGCGGATGGCCTGGTTCATGTTGGCGCAAGCGACGGCGATGATGCCGGCGGCCGCCTCCTCCAGCGTCAGGCCAAGCGGCTTGGCGATGCTGCGCTCGACGGCCTCGCGCGCGCGGTCGGGATGGAGCGGGATGTCGCCGCCGAGGAACTCCCGCGGATCGAGTATGCCCAGGACGACCGCGGCATCGGTGACGGTCGCGTCGCCGCCGCCATGCCCGTAGCACGCCGGTCCGGGCACGGCGCCGGCCGAGGCCGGCCCGACGCGCAAGGCGCCGCCGACGTCGACGCGCGCGATCGAGCCGCCGCCCGCCGAGATCGTCTCGATGTCGAGGGTGGGCAGCCGCAGCGGCTGTCCCGCGACGTCGCGCGCCGGCACCATCGTGGGCGCGCCGTCGAGGATGACGGAGAAATCGGCCGACGTTCCGCCCATGTCGAGGGTGATCAGATTCTTGACGCCGAGGTCGCGCGCGAGCGCCGCGCCGGCGATGACGCCGCCGGCGGGCCCCGACAGCAGCATGTGCGCCGGATTGTCGCGGGCGGCACGCGCGGTCGCGGCGCCGCCATCGCTGCGCATCAGGCGCAGCGGCGACGTGAAGCCGATGCCTGCGAGGCGTTCTTCCACGGCGCGGACATAGCGATCGATCACCGGGCCGACATAGGCGGCGACGGCCGTGGTGTTGGCGCGCGGATATTCCTCGATCTGCGGATTGACCCGGGTGGAGAGATAGACCGGGATTCCCGGCAGCGCCGCGTTCAGGGTCTCCTCGAGCAGGCGTTCGTGGCGCACATCGAGATGCGCGAAGGCGAGGCAGACGGCGACCGATTGCGGGTCCAGCGCCGCGACGGCCGCGGCGGCGCGCGCGGCCTCGGCCGCCGTCAGCGGCGTCACGACGTTTCCGAACGCGTCGATGCGCTCTACGACCTCGACGGTGCGCGAGCGCGGCACGACGGGCTCCGGCTTTCGGCTCGTCAGCGAATAGAGATCGGGGCGGGACTGACTGCCGATGACGAGGAGGTCGCGGAAGCCCTTGGTCACGACCAGCGCGACCCGGGCGCCGCTTCGCGTCAGGAACGCGTTCGTGCCGACGGTGAAGCCGTGGACGAAGAGATCGATGTCGGCCGGCCGGAGCCCTGCAGCCGAGGCGATGCGCGTGATACCATCGGCAATGCCCGCGGCCGAGCCGGTGGCCTGCGAGGTCACCTTGTCCAAGAGCACGCGTCCGGCGCCGGTGGCCGGATCGACATCGACCAGCACCAGGTCCGTGAAAGTCCCGCCCACGTCGGCCGCCAGATAGCGCATGGCACGACTGTAGGAAATGAGACCGGGGTCGTCGAGGCGAAAGCCGTCGGCTACGAGCGCGTCGCCAGCACGCCGCCGCGCAACTCGCAGGAGGTGGTGCGATCGCCTTGGGACCTGCCGGGGTCGACGAGGTGCGGCAGGTAGAGCGGCCGATTCTTGACGATGCCGGTGTTGGCAACGAGGCGGACCTGCTTGCCACCGCTGGCCTGGGAATAGACCAAGCCGAGGCCGGCGAGGAACGGATAGGAATTCTCCGCCCAGCTCACCCGCAGCACGACAACGGGCCGACCAGCTGCGTCCTTTGCCTGCCAGCGCGCGACCTGCGGCAGGGCGTCCTTGCCCCCCTTGGCGGCATACGCCTTGCCATCGAGATCGATGCCGATCTGGCGAAGATTCTCGTCGGCGGGCGGATTGGTTTCCTTGTCCCAATCCGGCGCCAGCCACAGTTCGACATGCGGGGCGTGGATCCAGCTCTTGCCGGCCGCCGCAGCCGTCGCATCGGCGGCCGTCGGGTCATAGACCTGGAGCACCAGTTCGTCGTCGGCGACGGCGAGCGCCGTGATCTCCGCGGCCTCCGTCGGCGGCGCGGGCTGGCCAAAGACGATAAAACCGTTGCGACCATCGGTCGCCATGGTAAAGCCGCAGTCGCCGAGTGCCCACCCGTCCACCGGCAGAGCGGTTGAGTCGCCCGCGACGATGTGGATCGGCAGATCGTAGCCGGCGATCAGGCCCTTCGCCGGGGTGGGCGTGAAGGCGGCCTTGTCCGGCCAGTCCGGACAGTCGACCTCTGCACCGTTCTCATCCGGCTCGTCCTCCTCCGCCTTTGCAGGATCCGTCGGAACCGCCACGGAGCGGGCGATGCGGGCGACAGGATCGATGTCCGTGAGCTCACCGGAACCGGGTATCAGCGTATGAAAGGAGCAGGAGCGGACGTCGACGAGCCGCAGCGGCGACAGGGTCTCGGTCGTGGTCTCCTCCCAGCGCGAGGCCGAACCGCCATATTGGCGGTGCACGAAGCGGTTCTCGGCGACGGTGACTTCGTCCTCGCCGACACCGGCGGCTCCGTAGCCGTCGTTGCACAGGCGCAGCAGCAGACGCGGCGGCTCGCTGCCTCCGAGGAGCCAGTACTCTACGCCGCCGTCGCGGGTCTCATAGTCACCGGCGACACAGCCTTCGTCGGGCGCGTCGTCCGGCTTGTCGGCGAGGCCGAAGTGCAACTCGGCGACGCTCAGCGGGCCGGCGGCGGAACTGCCGGCGTCGTGCAGCGACGGCGCGATGGCGCAGGTCTTGCGCGCCTGGCACATGGCCGCCTTCTGCACCTCCGTGACGTCGGCGGCTTGCGCGGGCGGCAGCCGGGCGCAGATGACCGTGCTCAGCAGGAACAGAAGAGTGCGTAGCTGCATCATCGCCGATTCCTTACACGGGGCGACGGGCCTTGAGCGCGGCGGTGAGGGTGCCGTCGTCGAGATAGTCGAGTTCGCCGCCGACGGGGACGCCGTGGGCGAGGCGCGAGATCGTCACGTTCGCGCCGGCCAGGCGGTCGGCGATGTAGTGGGCCGTGGTCTGGCCGTCGACGGTGGCGCCAGTGGCAAGGATCACCTCCTTGACGCCCGGCTCGGCGGCGCGGCGCAGGAGGCCCGCGATGTTCAGCTGCTCCGGGCCGATGCCGTCGAGAGCGGAGAGGGTGCCGCCGAGGACGTGATAGCGGCCCTTGTAGGCGGCGGCGCGCTCGAGCGCCCAGAGGTCGGCGACGTCGGCCACCACGCAGAGAGTCGCGGCATCGCGGCGCGGCTCGGCGCAGATGGCGCAGGGGTCGGCGGTGTCGAGGTTGCCGCATTGCGAGCAGCTGCGGATGCTGGCGGCCGCGTCGTCGAGCGCACGCGCCAGCGGCTGCATCAGCGTTTCGCGCTTTTTCAGGAGCTGGAGGGCCGCTCGCCGGGCCGAGCGCGGACCAAGGCCGGGCAGCTTGGCCAGCAGCTGGATCAGGCGATCGATGTCCGAGATGGTCAAAACGGCAGCTTGAATCCAGGCGGGAGCTGCAGGCCGCCGGTGAGCTTCGCCATCTCGGCCTGCATCTGCTGCTCGGCCTTGGCGCGGGCGTCGTTGACGGCGGCGACGACCAGGTCTTCGAGCATCGCGACCTCGTTGGCATCGACGAGCTTGGGGTCGATCTTGATGCGGCGCATCTCGCCCTTGCCGGAGACGGTGACCGTGACCATGCCGCCGCCGGCGGCGCCGGTGACCTCGGTGCGCTCGAGCGCGGCCTGCATCTCCTGCATCTTGGCCTGCATGGCCTGGGCCTGCTTCATCATCTGGCCGAGATTCTTCATGCCTCCGGATCTCCCTCTGACGCTGGTTCAACCACCCCCGCCAGGTCGCGGATCGCCTCGATCGTGGCGCCGGGAAAGGCTGCCATGGCCGCCTGGACGAGCGGATGGGCGTCCACCTCCGCGCGCTCGCGGCGGTCGGCCGCAGCCTCCTGCTGCGCCAGGGTCGGCTCGCCCGGCTCGCTCGAAATCGCGACCACCCAGCGCCGGCCGGTCCACTCCGAGAGCAGCGCGCCCAGCCGGTTGGCGAGATTGCGCGGCGCATGCTCATCCGGTCGAAACTCGATGCGCCCCAATTCGAACTGCACGAGGTGCACGTTGTTCTTGAGGTGGGCTTGCAGGATGGCCTCGCGCCGCTCGCCTAGGAGAGCCACGACGGCGACGAAGCTTTCGGGATTCGGCGCCAGGGCCGTAGGCTCGGGTTGGGCCGCAGCGACGATTTCACCGCTGGCGAAGGCGCGCGGCCGATCGGGCTCGGTGCGCACGGACACGGCAGGTGGCGCCACCGCCAGCGCGGTCGGCGGCGGTGGCGGCCGTTCGGACGTGGCCACCGCACGCGGCCGTTCGGCCGGCCCGCTGCCGCCCTCCTGCAGCTGCCGCACGAGATCGGCCGGCGTCGGCAGGTCGGCGGCATGGGTGAGGCGGATCAGCACCATCTCGGCGGCCTGCAGCGGCAGCGGCGCCGACTGCACCTCGCCCAATCCCTTGAGCAGCATCTGCCAGACGCGCGCGAGATGGGAGAGCGCGAGCTTTCCGGCCATGGCGCCGCCGCGCACGCGCTCGGCCTCCGGCACGCCCGGCGCCTCGGCCGCTCGCGGCACCAGTTTGATGCGCGTCAGCCAATGGGTGAGTTCCAGCAGATCCTGGACGACGACGGCCGGATCGGCGCCGGCCGCGTAGAGCGCGCCCATCAGATCGAGCGCGCCTTTGGCGTCGCCCTGCATCAGCAGGTCGTAGAGATCGAACAGCTGCGTGCGATCGGCGAGGCCGAGCATGTCGCGCACGTCGGCCTCGGTGATCGCGCCTTCGGCCCGTGCGATCGCCTGATCGAGCAGCGACAGGCCGTCGCGCGCCGAGCCGTCGGCGGCACGGGCGATAAGCGCGACGGCCGCGGGCGCGATCTCCACACCTTCGGCCTTGGCTACATCGGAGTAGAGCCGGGCGAGCGTGTCCGCGTCGATGCGGCGCAGGTCGAAGCGCTGGCAGCGGGACAGCACGGTGACCGGCACCTTGCGGATCTCGGTGGTCGCGAAGATGAACTTCACATGCGCCGGCGGCTCCTCCAGCGTCTTCAGCAGCGCGTTGAAGGCGCTGGTCGAGAGCATGTGCACTTCGTCGATGATGTAGACCTTGTAGCGCGCGCTCACCGGGCGATAACGCACGCCGTCGAGCAGCTCGCGCATCTCGCCGACGCCGGTGCGGCTGGCGGCATCCAGCTCGAGCACGTCGACGTGGCGATCCTCGGCGATCGCGATGCAGTTGTCGCACCGGCCGCAGGGCGCGGCGGTCGGGCCGCCCTGGCCGTCCGGCCCGACGCAGTTGAGGGCGCGGGCGATGATGCGGGCGGTCGTGGTCTTGCCGACCCCGCGCACGCCCGTGAGCATGAAGGCCTGGGTGATGCGGCCGCTGGCGAACGCGTTCGTCAGCGTCCGCACCATGGCGTCCTGGCCGATCAGCTGGTCGAAGGTCGTCGGCCGATATTTCCGCGCCAGCACGCGGTAGGTCGCGCCAACGGTGTTCTCAGCGGCCGGCATGGCGGACGTCACAGGCTCCTGCAGCAACGGGGGCGAGCAGCCGCGGCCGCTCGGGACGGTGGGAGGCTGGTGAGACGACCCGGGCGCAAACTCGTTACGGCTGCTTCCTTCCGGACCTGACCGGGTTGGCGAGACGCCCGTCCGCCGCCAGCCTCCCGAGGGCACTATATCAGGTTTGACCGCCGCCGGGGCAAGGGCAGCGATGACCGCAGCGCGCTAGCGCAGCACGACCTGAACCTGGGAGCCGTCCTTGGCGGGGAAGCGGACCTGCACGATCTGGCCGTCAGGTCCGTACCAGATGTCGCGGGTGATCTGGCCGGTCATGGCGTAGTGATGCGCGTCGACCACCTGGCCGCGGATCTTCACCTTCTCGAGGCCCTTGTCGGCGATGGTCACCTGGCGGTCGCGGCCCTTGATCGGATCGAGCAGCACAGTCTGGTGGACCGTGTCGGGCCGCCACAGGCTGGCGGGGATGAGCGAGCCCGGGAGATCGAGCGTACGTCCGTTGTAGGTGCCGCGCAGGCGATCGCCGTCGAGCCTGAGGGCGACGTCGCGCGGCTCGCCGTCGTCGTTGCTCTTCGACTTGAAGGCGGTGAGCCGCCCATTCTGCCACTGCTCCTCGGCCTCGTGGGTGAAACGGAACACTGGGATGCCGAGCACGGTGACGACGATGTTCACGTGGGTGCGCACAGTGAGCCGGTCGCCGCTGCGGATGAACTCGACCGACTGGGTGCCGATGTCGTCGCCTTCCCGGACGACCTGGTAGTCGAGACGGCCGGCGGGCGGGAAGGTCGCCAGCGCAAGGTCGTTGCTGGCGCCGGCGGCCGGCCAGGCGACCAGCGCCGTCAGCAGCAGCCCGAGGAGGGTTCCGATGAAACGCATGATCGCAGTGTCTCCCATGCGACCTGAACCTGGGATGAACGGCTTACCGCCCCCCGCCCGCTCTCAGATGGGACGCCACGGGCGAGGCGCAAGGGTGCTCCTGTTGCCGGCTCGCGTCAAATCGGGCAGGTTCGCCCGCGAGGCGGCGACGGGAACCATCGACCCATGGAATGGCTTGCGAATCCGGAGATTTGGCTGAGCCTGCTGACGCTGACCGCCCTGGAGGTCGTGCTCGGCATCGACAACCTCGTGTTCATCGCCGTGCTGGTGGGCAAGCTGCCGAAGGACCAGCAGCCGCGGGCGCGCAACCTCGGCATCATCATGGCGCTGGTGCCGCGCCTGCTGCTGCTGCTCGGGATCGCCTGGGTGATCGGCTTGACCGAGCCGCTGTTCGAAGTGTTCGGCCAGGGCTTCTCCGGCCGCGACATCATTCTCTTCGCCGGCGGGCTGTTCCTGCTCTACAAGGCGACCCACGAGATTCACAACAGCCTGGAGGGCGAGGAGGGCGAGGCCTCGGCGCGGGTGCGAGCGCAGCTGGCGGCGGTGGTCGTACAGATCACGCTCCTCAACCTCGTCTTCTCCATCGACTCGATCGTGACGGCGATCGGCATGGCCAACGAGATCTGGGTGATGGCGGTGGCGATCATCCTCTCGATGCTCGTCATGCTACTGGCAGCGCGGCCTGTGGGCGATTTCGTGGAGCGCCATCCGACGGTGAAGATGCTGGCGCTCGCCTTCCTGCTGCTGATCGGCATGACGCTGATCGCCGACAGCTGCGGCGCCCATATTCCCAAGGGTTACATCTACGCGGCCATGGGCTTCTCGGTGTTCGTGGAGGCGCTCAACCTGCTGCAGCGGCGGCGCGCCAAGCCGGTGCATCTGCGCCAAAGCTACTCCGAGACGGCGCCGGCCCCGAACGGCAACGGCCATGGCGGCTGAGACCCTGCGCCCGAACTTCTATGCCAGCGCCGCGGTCGACCGGCAGGGGCACCTGCGCCGCGACGATCAGTGGCTCGCGCAGCGGCTGGCCGACCCGGCGACCCGCATCCTGCCGGTCTGGCGCACCCACAACCTGGTGATCGCCGGCAGCACGCCGAGTGCGGCCTGGCTGTCGGTGGAGCGGGCCGCCGTGCTGCTGCGGGAGGGCCGTGAGGTTGCGTTCCTCGGGGTGCATGAGAGCATCGCGCACTTCGCCATCGAGGTCTCCCATCTCGACGACCCGGCGCCGGTGGCGAGCCTGGCCGAGGCGGCGACCTTCGCCGACCTGCGCACGGTCGGCCCGCTCCTCGACCGCGACCAGGGCGGGCTGCTGGCCTACGCGCGCGGCATGATGCACTGGCACGCGCGGCACCGCTTCTGCGGGGTGTGCGGCCACCCGACCGTGAGCCTGGAGGCTGGCCACGTGCGCCGCTGCACCAACGAGGCCTGCGGCGCCCAGCATTTCCCGCGCACCGACCCGGCCGTGATCATGCTGGTGCATGACGGCGGCGACCGGGCTGTGCTCGGCCGCCAGAAGATCTGGCCGCCCGGGATGCACTCGGTGCTGGCGGGCTTCGTCGAGCCGGGCGAGAGCCTGGAGGACGCGGTCCGCCGCGAGGTGGCCGAGGAGGTCGGCCTCGTGCTGGCAGAGGTGACCTACCACTCCTCCCAGCCCTGGCCGTTTCCCTCCTCCATCATGCTGGGCTTCACGGCACGGGCCACGACCACCGACCTCACGCCGGCCACCGACGAGATCGAGACCGCCGCCTGGTACACGCGGGCCGAGCTCCGGGCCTCGCCGGAGAACGAGGTGTTCCGGCTGCCGCGCCGCGACTCGATCGCCCGCCGGCTGGTGGAGGACTGGCTGGCCGCGGGCTAGTCCGTCGCGCACAAAACGAGCGATCGACCCCATGTCCAGCGGGGCCGCTGTGCGTGTCACCCCGAACGGAAGTCGGGGTCCATGCTCCAGAAGTCTGTGGCTATAGGCCGCGGCTTTCGCCGGGGTGACAGCCGAGGCTGTGACGCCGGATTTTCACGTCGACCCCCAGAAGTCGCGGATGAACCCCATGTCCAGCGGAAACCGCTCGTCCGCGCCGGCGCGGTGCCGCCTGCCGCTGGATAGGGTGTCGACGCAGAACGAGCGATCGACCCCATGCCAAGCGGAAATGCCGGCGAGTGGAGGCGGCACGGCCAAGCCCGCCCGCTCGCCGCAAGGGTCGTCGTCTGAGCTATCCACGATGTCAAACATCGAGCCGGCAGGTAGCTTGCCGACATGGGAACAATATAGCAACATAGATTCACTCGTCAAGGAGCATCGCAGAGGTCATTCACCGGAACCAACGGGTGCGCAGCTCCCGCTCGACGTCGCAGCGCGAGATGCCGATGTCCTTGAGCATGTGATCGTCGAGGCGCTCGGGGCCGCGCAGTTCCGCTCGCCGCCTCCGCCAGCTTAGGAAGAGCGTTGCGAGCCGCGCGACCCGCCCTTCGACCTGCCGGTCCAGGCCGCCCGGCCCGCCCCACACCAGCCGCAGGATCGACCAGATGGCGGCCAGGCGGAGCCCGCCCGGCCGTGCCAGCGCCTCGCGGTCCGATTCGAACATCATGCACCCACCTTCGAGCGCAGGCACCGGCGCACGAGCGCGAGCAGCTCCTGGCTGCGGAACGGCTTGGCGAGCACCTCCGTGCGCGGGAGCTGGCGGGCGATGCGCTGGAGACCGGCCGTCGAGTCGGGATCGGCGGCGTAGTCGGGACCGCCAGTGAAGGCGATGATCGGCAGCTCGGTATCGAGGGCGCGGATCGCGCCGATCGTCTCGAGGCCCTCCATGTTCGGCATGAAGATGTCGCAGGCGACCAGGTCGAATTGGTCCGAGCGGAACTGCGCCAGGCCCCGGCGACCGCCGCACACGCAGGCGACCTCGTGACCTTCCAACCGCAGGATCAACTCCACAGCGCCGCGCAGCAATCGATCGTCATCGATGACGAGTATGCGAGCCATTCGGATCTCCTCGTTGCGGGTTGCCGCCGGCTTCCCTTCGCTTCGAGAGGCAGATACGGCCCCGATGATGGCCAACCGGTCTTCTGCCTGCTGCGATGTGGGGGAGCGGAAGCGTGGTTCGCACAATTTGCAACTTTTCTAATCTCGATTGCAACTAGTTACAAAAAATACCTCACTCAAATTTCGGACCTGCCGCCCGCGGACAAGTCCACCAAATACGGCAGGGGCGTCCAAGCGCCTATCGATCAGTCTTGGCAAGGCTACAGGGAACGGGTGAAAACCATGGGGCCAGCGAGGTCCCCTTATGGCGCTGCGCAAGAGGGCCGATGCCTGACAACAGCGACGTGACGATGCCTGCGCTGGCAGCGGCGGCCCCTTCCCCGCGACCGCCGGTGCCGCCCGCGGCCAATCCGGCGCCGGTAGCGCCGCCCGTTTCCCTGCAACCGCCGTTGCCTCCGGCAGCCAATCCCGCACCGCCGCCGCCACCGGTTGCAGCCCGGCGGCAGCGGCGATGGCTGCGTGCGCTGGTCGGGATCGGCATCGTCGCGATCGCGACGGCGACGGCCATCCTGTTCGCGGCGCGCTGGGATTCGTGGGTGGGCGCGCGGATCGACCAGGCGACGGACGACGCCTACGTGAAGGGCGACATCACGCCGCTCAGCGCCAAGATCGAAGGCTATGTCAGCAAGGTCGCGGTCAGCGACTATCAGTCGGTCAAGGCCGGCGACCTCCTCGTCGAGATCGAGGACGACGACTACCGCGCGCGAGAGGCGCAGGCCGAGGCCGACCTGGCAGGGGCTGCGGCCGCGATCGACAACCTGAAGGCGCACAAGGCCGAGCAGCACAGCCAGATCGACCAGGCAGAGAGCGCCATCGCGGCGACCGAGGCCGACGTCGAGCGCACCAAGCTCGAGGCCCAGCGCCAGCGCGCGCTGCTGGCGAGTTCCTACGGCACGTCCCAGAAGGTGGAGCAGGCCGCAGCCGACCAAAGGCGCTTCGAGGCGACGCTCGCGCGCAATCAGGCCGAGCTCGAGAGCGAGCGGCGCGAGATGGCTGTGCTCGACACGCAGGAATCCCAGCTCCGTGCCGAGATGAAGGCCAAGCGCGCGCAGCTTGAGCTGGCGAACATCACGCTCGGCTACACGCGAATCGTGGCGCCGGTCGACGGCATGGTCGGCGAGCGCGGGGTACGCGCCGGCCAGTACGTCCGGCCGGGCACGCAGGTGATCTCGGTCGTGCCGCTCGACACTGTGTGGGTGGTCGCGAACTACAAGGAGACCCAGCTCACGCGAGTCGCCGTCGGCCAGCGGGCGAGCATCACGATTGACAGCTTTCCGGGGGTGACGGTCTGGGGCCATGTCGACAGCATCGCGCCGGCGAGCGGCTCGCAGTTCACCCTGTTGCCGCCCGACAACGCCACCGGCAACTTCACCAAGGTTGTGCAGCGCATTCCCGTGAAGATTCTGCTCGATCCGGGAAACCCGCTCGCGGGCAAGCTGCGCCCAGGCATGTCGGTGATTGCGACGATCCACACCGATATGGAAGCAAAGAGCCAGTGACGACCGCGATCGCTTCGACGGCTGCCGGCACGGCGCCGATCGCGAAGCCGGCGACGATCAGCCATCGCCCGCTGCTCGGCGTCACCGCCGTCCTGGTGGGCGCGTTCATCTCCAGCATCAATGTGCGCCTCACGACGGTCGGGCTCGCCGATATCCGCGGCGGCCTGTCGCTCGGCTTCGATGAAGGCTCCTGGTTTTCCACCGCGTTCACCGCGACGCAGCTCGCCGTCTGCGCCTCCGCCGCCTGGCTGAGCCTGCTGCTAGGCCCACGGCGCTTCCTGCTGTGGTCCAGCACGATCCTCGCCATCGCGTCGGCGCTGCCGCCGCTGACGCGCGACCCGACGCTGCTGCTCGCCATCCAAATCGTGCGGGGCTTGGCGGTCGGCTCATTCATTCCCGCCACCGTCGGCTTCATCATACGGGAACTGCCGCCGCGCTGGTGGCGTTGGGGCTTCGCCGCCTACTCGTTCCGCTTCGTCTTCTCGCAGAACATCGCGGCTTCCATCGAGGCCTTCTATGGCGAGCACGGTCTGTGGCCGTGGATGTTCTGGCAGAACACCCTGCTCACGCCGATCATGATCATCCTCATCTGGTTCGGCATGCCGCGCGAGCCGATCAGCCGCACGCTGCTGCGGCAGGGCGACTGGACCGGCATCGTCTATATCGGTTTGGGGCTGACGCTGCTCTATGCCGCGCTCGATCAGGGCAATCGCCTGGACTGGCTCAATTCTGGCACGGTGGTCGGGCTGCTGCTCGCCGGCGGCCTGCTGCTTGTCGCCTTCGTCGCCAACGAGTCGCTGGTCGCGCAGCCGCTCTTCGATCTCCGCGTGCTGCAGCGGCCCAACGTCTGGATCGCGGCCGTGATGATCGCAGTCTATGGCTTCGGCAGCACCGCGACGGCGTTCATCCTGCCGGACTATCTGACGCGGGTGCAGGGCTTACGCTCTCTGCAGGTCGCCGACGTCGTCAATTGGATCGCGCTGCCGCAGGTGCTGCTCGTACCTCTGATCGCATGGCTGCTGCGCTATCTCGATGCCCGCCTGACCCTCGCACTTGGGCTCGCGCTGATCGCGATCGGCAGCTGGATGGATACCGGCCTAACCCACGACTGGGTCAATGACGACTTCCTGCCCTCGCAACTGGTAGAGGCCGCCGGGCTGGCGTTCGGCCTTACCTCGCTGGTTTTCTTCGCCATCGCCAACATCACGCCCGCCCAGGCCGTCACCGCCGCCGGCGTGATCCAGGCGAGCCGGCTGCTCGGCAACGAACTCGGCTCTGCCTTCATTCAAACTTTCGTCCGGGTCCGCGAGCAGATCGACTCCAACCTGGCCGGCCTGAACCTCATGCGCGGCGCTGACACGACCGAGGGAACGCTGACGCAGTTCTCGCAACTCTTCACCGATCGGGCCGCCGGCACCGGCGACCCCACCGCCCAGGGCCTGCTCCAGCTCGGCAGCCTGGTGCGGCGCGAGGCCTATGTGCTCGCCTATATCGACGGCTTCTGGATCGTGGCCTGGGTGCTGACGATCAGCCTGCTGTTGCTCCTGTTCCTGACCCCACCGCCGCCGAACTACCTGACCCGGCCCTGCATATTGGCGAAATAGAGCTTGAGTCGGACGCTCAACGGTCGGCGAAGGCGAGCTTGGCGCCGAGCGCGATGAAGGCGGCGGCGAAGGTGCGGCGCATCCAGGTGAGGATGCGCGGCCGCGAGATGACGTGCCTGCGGATGGCAGCGGCGAACAGCCCATAGACGACGAAAACCGCGAAGGTGAGGAACATGAAGACGGCACTCAGCTCGGCCATGCGGGGCAGCGGATGCTGCTCGTGGGTGCTCACGAACTGCGGCAGGAACGCGAAGAAGAAGATCGACAGCTTCGGATTGAGGATGTTGATCAGGATGGCGTTGACGATCACCTGGGTCGCCGAGCGGGCGCCGACCTGCTCCTCGACCTTGAGGGCGCCGCGCTCGCGCAGTGCGCTCCAGGCCATGTAGAGCAGATAGGCCACACCGAGATACTTGAGGGTCTGGAAGGCAACCGCGCTGGTGTGCAGCAGCGCCGCCAGCCCCATCATCGCCGCTGCCATGTGCGGGACGATGCCGAGCGTGCAGCCGAACGCCGCGACGACGCTGGCGCGCGAGCCGCGCGACAAGCCGGTCGCCAGCGTGTAGAGCACGCCAGTCCCGGGTGAGACGATGATGATCAGCGACGTGACGAGGAAATCGATGGTCATGGCGGCCCTCCCCTTGCGCCGGCATCATAGGCGGGGAACTTGCGAGAAGCGACTCCCTGGCGGGGTTCGATTACGGCGCAACATCGCGCGAACGGCAAAGCGTACAGGCTCGCCTCGCACGGTTTCGTCGGGTATGTCATGTTGAGCCGGGGAGAGGTCGAGGAGTGGGGATGCGTCTGAAGGATAGGGTTGCCGTTATTACGGGGGCGGCGCAGGGCATTGGCCTCGCCTGCGCCGAGCGCTTCAAGGCGGAAGGCGCGAAGCTCATGCTCTCCGACATCAACGACGCCGGGGGCCAGGCCGCCGCAGCGCGCCTCGGGGCGCCCTTCATGCGCGCCGATGCGGGACTGAAGCCCGATGTCGAGGCCCTGATCCGGCGTGCGGTCGAGATCCATGGCCGCGTCGACATCATGCTCGCCAACGCCGGAATCACCCATGCCGCGGAATTCCTCGATCTGGAGGAGCCGGACTTCGATCGCGTGATCCGCACCAATCTGAAGTCCGTGTTCCTCGCAGGGCAGGCGGCGGCGCGCCAGATGGTGCGCCAGGGCGGGGGCGGCGTCATCATCAGCATGTCCTCGGTCAACGCCATCCTCACGATCCCCAATCAGGTCGCCTACGCGGCCTCCAAGGGCGGCATCAACCAGCTCACCAAGATCATGGCCATTGCGCTCGCCCCGCACGGCATCCGCGCCGTCGCCATCGGGCCGGGCACGATCCTCACGGACATGGCGCGCACCGCGGTGCTGAAGGACGAGGCGGCGACGCGGCGGATACTGTCTCGCACCCCCATCGGCCGGTTCGGCGAGGCATCGGAGGTGGCCTCGATCGCGGCCTTCCTCGCCAGCGACGACGCCTCCTACATCACGGGGCAGACGATCTATCCCGACGGCGGCCGCCTAGGACTCAACTACACCGTCCCGGCGCCGGAGGATCGCAAGAGCTGATGCCGATCCTGATCGCCGTCATCGACCCTTTTTTGCACCAGCCTGAACCGCCGTGCCCGTAGACAATCAGACACCACGCAAGCGTCTCGCCGTCGACATCGGCGGCACCTTCACCGATCTCGTCGTCGAGGCCGGCGCGCGGCGCTGGACGCGCAAGGTGCTGACCACGCCGCAGGCGCCGGAGCAGGCCGTGATCGCCGGGACGCTCGAGCTGCTGGCGGAGATCGGGATTGCGCCCAGCGAGATCGACCTCTTCCTTCACGGCACGACGCTCGCGACCAATGCCATCATCGAGCGCAAGGGCGCGGTCACTGCGCTGATCGCCACCGCGGGCTTCCGCGACATCCTCGATATCGCCGACGAGGGGCGCTACGACCAGTACGACATCTTCATCGACAAGCCGGTGCCGCTGGTGCCGCGCTTCCGCCGCTTCACCGTGCCGGAGCGGATTGATGCCGGCGGCGCCGTGCTGATGCCGCTCGACGAGGCGGCGCTGCGCGCCCTGCTGCCGGAGCTCGACCGCGTCGGCGCGACCAGTGTGGCCGTGGCCTTTTTCCACAGCTACGCCAACGCCGCGCATGAGCGGCGCGCGCGCGAGATCCTGGCTGAAGCGCGCCCGCAGCTCGCCGTCACGCTCTCCAGCGAGGTATGCCCGGAGGTGCGCGAGTATGAACGCACCTCGACGGCGGTGGCGAATGCCTATGTGCAGCCGCTCATGGCCGGCTATCTGGGACGCCTCGGCGAGGCGCTGACGCAGCGCGGATTCCGGTGCCCAGTGTATCTGATGACGTCCGGCGGGGGCCTCACGACGCTGGAGACGGCGCGGCGCTTTCCCATCCGGCTGGTGGAGAGCGGGCCTGCGGGCGGGGCGATCCTGGCGACGTTCGTCGCGGCCGAATGCGGGGAGAACAAGGTGCTGTCCTTCGACATGGGCGGCACGACGGCCAAGATCTGCCTGATCGAGAACCAGAAGCCGCAGGCCTCGCGCAGCTTCGAGGTCGATCGCGCGGCGCGCTTCCTCAAGGGCAGCGGGCTGCCGCTGCGCATTCCCGTGATCGAGATGGTGGAGATCGGCGCCGGCGGCGGCTCGCTCGCCCATGTCGACGCCATGGGCCGCATCACCGTCGGGCCCGAGAGCGCCGGGGCGGAGCCGGGCCCGGCTTGCTACAGCCGCGGCGGCACGCATCCGACCGTGACCGATGCCGATCTCGTGCTCGGCCGCATCGATCCGGCGCGCTTCGCGGCTGGGCGCCTGCCGCTGGACGGCGCCAAGGCCGCGGCGGCGCTGCAGGCCGATATCGGGGCGCGCCTCAACCTCTCGGCACCGCTCGCTGGCTATGGCGTGGCGGAGATCGTGGACGAAAACATGGCGAACGCTGCGCGCGTCCATTCGGTGGAGCGCGGCAAGGTCATCGCCGAGCACAGCCTGATCGCCTTCGGCGGCGCGGCGCCGCTGCATGCGGCGCGGCTGGCGGAGAAACTCGGCATCGCCCGCGTCATCGTCCCGCCCAATGCCGGCGTCGGCTCCGCCATCGGCTTCCTGCGCGCGCCGATCGCGTTCGAGGTGGTGCGCAGCCGCTACATGCGGCTGTCGGCCTTCGATCCCTCGGCCGCCAACGCCATCATCGCGGAGATGCGCGCGGAGGCGCTTGAGGTGGTGCGCGCTGGCGCCGGATCGGCGCCGCTGATCGAGCCGCGCTCGGCATTCATGCGCTATGTGGGCCAGGGCCATGAGATCGTGGTGCCCCTGCCGGCGCGCGATCTCACGGCCGAAGACGCCGGCTTTCTGCGCGACGCCTTCCAGCGCGAATACGAGGCGCTGTTCTCGCGCACCATTCCGCACGCGGAGATCGAGATCCTGACCTGGTCCTTGACCGTGAGCACGGAGCCCGAGCGCGCCACGCCCGCCGGCATCGCCGCCGCCGCCGAGCCGCCGCTGCAGGCCGGGCGCCGCCGCCTCTTCGACCCGGAGTCCGGAGACGCGATGGAGGTGCCGGTCTATTGGCGCGCCGGTCTCGCCCCCGGCGCGCACATCGCCGGTCCGGCCGTCATCGCCGAGGACGAGACCACCACCTTCGTCAGCGCGACCTTCGACGCCACCATCAATGCCCGTGGGTGCATCGTGCTGGATCGGAGAGCGACGGTCTTGTAGGGGCGACCGGCAGGTCGCCCGCGTCACGGATGGACCAGATCAATGGGACAAACTACGGTGCGGCGGAGAGACGGGCGACCTGCCGGTCGCCCCTACGAAGGACCGAACGCAGCATGACCGACACGGAAAGCGGCCTCTCCGCCATCCATCGCCAGATCATGTGGAACCGGCTGCTCGCCGTCGTCGAGGAGCAGGCGCAGACGCTGATGCGCACCGCCTTCAGCTACATCGTGCGGGAATCCGGCGATCTTTCGGCGGGCGTGTTCGATCTGCAGGGCCATATGCTGGCCCAGGCCGTCACGGGCACGCCGGGGCATGTGAACTCGATGGCGGAATCGGTGCGGCATTTCATCGAGGCCTTCCCGACCCAGTCGATGGCCGAGGGCGATGTCTACTGCACCAACAATCCCTGGAAGGGCACCGGCCATCTGAACGACATGGTCGTCACCACGCCGGCCTTCCATCGCGGCCGGCTCGTCGGCCTGTTCTCCTGCACCAGCCATATCGTCGATCTCGGCGGCATCGGCTTCGGGCCCGACGGCACCGACGTCTTCATGGAGGGCCTCCACCTGCCCTTCCTGAAGCTGGTCGACCGCGGGCGCGTGAACGAAACGCTGATGCAGATCGTGAAGGCCAACACCCGCCTGCCGGTGGAGACCGAGGGCGACATCTATTCGCTCATCAACTGCAACGAGATCGGCTGCCGTCGCCTGAGCGAGATGATGGCAGAGTTCAACCTCAGCACGCTGGAGGACCTCTCCGCGCACATCCTCCAGAGCTCGCGCGCCGCCGTGCTTGCCGAGATCGCCAAACTGCCGAAGGGCAGCTGGCGCTACGAGATGACCATCGACGGCTATGACGCGCCGATCACCCTCGCCGCCGCCACGACCATCGCCGAGGATGCCGTGCGCGTCGATTTCGCCGGGACATCGCCGGCCGCGCGCTTCGGCATCAACAGCCCGCTCGCCTACACTACGGCCTATTCGGTGTTCGGGCTGTCCTGCGCCGTGGCGCCGCGCGTGCCGAACAACGCCGGCTCGCTCTCCGCCTACCGCGTGACGGCGCCGCCCCACAGCATCGTCAACGCCCTGCCGCCGGCGCCGGTGGCCCTGCGCCACATCATCGGCCAGATGCTGCCGGACGTCGTGTTCGGCGGCCTGCGCCAAGCCATTCCCGACCGCGTGCCGGCCGAAGGCACCTCCTGCATCTATCTCATGACCTTCCGCGGCCGCGCCGCCGAGGCGGAGCGCCGCTTCGCCATCTCCGTCGTCACCAACGGCGGCACGGGCGCGCGGCCGGGCAAGGACGGGCTCTCGGCCACCGCCTATCCCAGCGGCGTGAAGGGCACGCCCGTGGAGATCGTCGAGACGACCACGCCGTTGCTGTTCTGGCGCAAGGAACTCCGCCCGGATTCCGGCGGTCCCGGCACGCAGCGCGGCGGCCACGGGCTGGAACTCGAGATTGAGAACCGGTCGAGCGATCCTATCGAAATCCTGGCCGCCTTCGATCGCACGAAATATCCCCCGCGCGGGCGCGACGGTGGCCGTGCAGGCAAGCCCGCCTATCTCGGCCTCAAGACCGGCGACCGGCAACTGGAATGCAAGGGTACCCAGGAGATCCCCGCCGGTGAACGACTGATCCTGCGCACGCCCGGCGGCGGCGGCCTCGGCGATCCCCGTGAGCGAAATTCGGCGGCGCTCGCGACGGACCTCAAGAACGGCCTTGTCTCGCCGGGCTCCGCCCGGGCCGACTACGGCGCCGAGTAGTCAAGAACCGTCAATCGCGATAGTCGGGTGCTTCCCGATCCAGGATCGCCTTCACTTCCGCCAGGTGGTCCTCGGCGAAATTCGGGTAGTCCAGCCATTGCTGGGCGGTCGTCTGGGCGACCGCATCGGGCGCGACGCGAAGCGGGCGGTTGGCCGCGTAGCAGGTCATGAGCGTCTCGGCCGCGCGTTCGAAATAGTACATCTCGTCGAATGCCCGCGCGACCGAGGCACCGACGACCAGGGCGCCGTGGTTGCCCATCATCAGCACGCCCTTGTTCCCGAGCAGGCTGGCCAGACGGTCGCCCTCCTCGCTGGCGAGGGCCATGCCTCCATACGCCTCGTCCATCGCCACGCGTCCATAGAACCGCATCGTGTTCTGGTCGATCGGGTACATCGTGCTGTCGGCAAGGCCGGCGAGCGCGGTCGCGAATTTCGGGTGCAGATGCATGACGCAGCGCGCCTGGGGGAGACGCGCGTGCAGCCGGCCGTGGATATACCAGGCGGTGGGATCGGGCGCGTCGGGCCGGCGCAGCGTCGCCTGGTCGTTGGCGTCGAGCAGCAGCAGATCGCTGGCGCGGACGCGCGAAAAATGACGGCCGCGGGGATTCATCAGGAACTTGGAGCCATCGGCAGAGACCGCGACGCTCAGATGATTGGCGACGGCTTCATGCATGCCGATGCGGGCGAACCAGCGGAAGGCCGCCGCCAGGTCGACGCGCGCTTCCGCGATTTCCGCTGCCGGCGCCGGCTCGCTGCCCGTCCGCACGATATTCACGACGCTCATTCCCGTTCTCCGTTCCAAGACGTCATCGTTGCGCCGTCTCCCAGCGCAGGTGGATCCAGACCGGCGCCTCTAGGCGCGGCAGCGGCGCGCGGCCGCGGATGAGGTCCGCCGCGCGTTCCGCGATCATGAGCGTTGGTGTTGCCGCTGACGATCGAGGGCATGATGGAGGCATCGACCACCCGCAACGCGCCGACGCCGTGCACACGCAGCTCCTCATCCACCACGGCGGCATGATCGCTCGCCATGCCCATCTTGCAGGTGCCGACGGGATGATAGCAAGTCTCCACCGCGCGCCGGATCCAGGCGTCCACGGCCTCGTCACCGCGCACGTCGGGTCCGGGAAACAGCTCCGCGCCACGCTCGACATGATGCTGGCGTGGATCGCGCAGGATCGCGATGCGACTCTCGCCGCGGAGACTGCCGCGCACCTGATGCTGCCGTCCTGGCGGCGCGGCGATGAACCGCAGCCTGTGCCGGGCGCGCGGGCCGCTGTTCCCGGAGACCCGACCCTCGAAAGGGTTCTCGCCATGATGGAAGAGAACGTCGAGGAGCCCTTGGCGTGCGCCGAGATCGCCCGGCGCGCCGGTATCTCGATGCGACGCATGCAGCGCCTGTTCGCGAAAACGGTCGGGACCAGTCCTGTCCGCCACTATCAGTTCGCCCGGCTGACGAAGGCCCACGCGCTGCTCCAGCAGACGGACCTGTCAGTGACCGAGATCGCCGTCAGTGCCGGATTCGGATCCCTGGAGCATTTCTGTCGCGTGTATCGGCGGCAATTCGGCTGCCGCCCGCGCGACGACCGCCGTCAGAGCATAACGGCCCCGGTCCTGCGACGATCGAGCGGGCCACGCTGAGTCGCCGCGGGAGAGAACAAGTGTCAGAGCGTCGGCAGCAGGATCGCGGTCGCGCGGGCGTCGGGCCTACTTGCCGCCGCCGCCACGCCGGAAGGGATGCGCAGGATAGACGCCGAGAATCTTCACCTCGCGGGAGAAGAAGCCCAGCTCTTCGAGGGCGAGGCGGACGGAACGCTGGTCGGGATGGCCTTCGATCTCGGCGTAGAACTGCGCGACCGTGAACCAGGCATCGATCATGTAGCTCTCGAGCTTCACGATGTTGACGCCGTTGGTGGCGAAGCCGCCGAGCGCCTTGTAAAGCGCCGCTGGCACGTTGCGGACGCGAAAAACGAAGCTGGTCATGCATGGCCCGTCCTTCGGCGTTTGCGCTTCGCGGGCGAACACCAGGAAGCGCGTCGTGTTGTGGGCGGCGTCGGCCATGTCGGCGCGCAGCACCTGCAAGCCGTAAATCTCCGCCGCCAATGTCGACGCTAGGGCGCCAACATGGTTGTCGCCGAGTTCGGCGATTTCGCGCGCCGCGCCCGCGGTGTCGACGGTCGTCACCGGTTTCACGCCCAATTCGCGCAGCACCTTGCGGCATTGCCCCAGCGCCTGCGGATGCGAGCGCACTTCTCGCAAGCCGGCCAGCGTCGCGCTTTTCAGGCCGAGCAATTGATGCCGGATCGGCATGAAGTGCTCGGCGATGATGAAGAGGCCGGATTCTGGAATGAGGTGGTGCACGTCCGCCACGCGCCCCGCCACGGAGTTTTCGATCGGGATCATCGCATACCTGGCCTGGCCTTCGCTTACCGCCGCGAAGGCGTCTTCGAAGCTGGCGCAGGGCAGTGGTTCGAACCCCGGATAGAAGTCGCGGGCGGCGATGTGCGAATTGGCGCCCGGTTCGCCCTGGAAGGAAATGCGGTCGGTCATTGCTGCGAGCGTTAGCCTAGCGGCCCGGCTTGCGGTAGAGGCCAAGCCCGATGAGCGTCGTTCAGTCGGTCGAAGCCACCATGCTGGCGCAAGCCCGCCGCGGTTTGCGTCAGTTGATGGCCGTGGCGGCAGCGCGTGCGCCGGGTTTAGGCAAGGTCGAGGATTTGCAGATCGCCGGTGCGGCCGGCCCGCTGCGCGCGCGCTACTACGAGGCGGCGGACCCGATGGACGCGCCGCTTATCGTGTTTTTCCACGGCGGCGGCTTCGTCACGTGCGACATCGACACCCACGACTCGATCTGCTCCTGGCTGGCCAAAAGCTCACAAGGCCGCGTGCTTTCGGTCGATTATCGCCTGGCGCCGGAGACGCCGTTTCCGGGTCAAATCGAGGACGCGCGCGCCGCCTGCGCGTGGGCGTTCGAGAACGCACAACGCTTCGGCGCGTCGCCCGCCCGCATCGCCGTCGCCGGC
>DATIXH010000457.1:0-20298 GCA_035518775.1 Candidatus Acidiferrum sp. | reverse complement strand
TGTCGAGGCCTACCTGAAGACCAGCGTCGGCATCATCATCCCCATCGGCTCGACCGAGCAGCACGGGCCGAACGGCTTGGTCGGCACCGACGCCATCTGCGCCGAGGCCGTGGCGCGCGGCGTCGGCGAGGCCGCCGGCGCGCTGGTGGCGCCGACCATCGCCGTCGGCATGGCCCAGCACCATCTGGGCTTCGCCGGCTCGATCACCCTGCGGCCCTCGACCCTCATGGCGATCGTGCGCGACAACATCGTCTCGCTCGCCCGCCACGGCTTCCGCCGCTTCTATTTCATCAACGGCCATGGCGGCAACATCGCGACCGTGAATGCGGCCTTCTCCGAGGTCTATGCCGAGACCAGCATGGACGGCGCCGGCAACCGCCCGGGGGTCAAGTGCCGCCTGCGCAACTGGTGGGAGGCGCCGGCGGTGAAACAGCTCTCGAAGGAGCTCTACGGCAATGCCGAGGGCAGCCACGCCACGCCTTCGGAAGTCTCGATGACCTGGCATGTCTATCCCCAGGCGGCCCGGCCCATGACGCTCGATCCGCCGGTGGCGCCGACCGGCGACTTCGCCGACGCCGACGACTACCGCCGCAACTTCCCGGACGGCCGCATCGGTTCCAATCCGGGCCTGTCGAGCGCCGCGGCCGGCGGGCGATTCCTCGCGGCGGCCGTCGAGCACCTCGCCGCCGACTACCGATCCTGGACGGCCAGCTAGTCGGGCGCTTGGCAGTCGAACTGCCGTTGCGCACAATGATAGTCTGCGGGGCTTGATCGGGGGAGGGCGTTCAATGGCGGCGAAGAAGGCGAAGCCGAAATCGCGCAAGCCGGCGGCGAAGAAGAAGGCGGCGAAGCGCGCGATCGCAAAGAAAGCAGCGCCGAAGAAAGTCAGACCCCGGGCAGCGCCGGCGTCGAAGGCGAGAGCGAAGGCGAAGAAGCGATCCGCCCGCCCGGCAGCCGCGGCCAAGCCGAAACGGGCGGTGCCCCAGCTGTCCGTTCCGCGCGCCGAGGCGCCGGACAAGCGGGCGATGCTGGAACGCGCCTTGACCGGCGCGCCGCAGCCGGAGGAGCGCGTCGCCGAGAAACTGCCGACCTGGGCCGAGGTGCACCAGCGTTCGCTCGCCGATCCCAACGGCTTCTGGGGCGCGGCCGCCGCCGCTCTCGATTGGGTCGTGAAGTGGGACCGCGTGCTCGACGATTCGAACCCGCCGTTCTACCGCTGGTTCAAGGGCGGCGTGCTCAACACCTGCTACAACGCCCTCGACCGCCATGTCGACAAGGGCCGCGGCGACCAGCCCGCCCTGATCTATGACAGTCCGGTCACCAACACGGTCAGAACCTATTCCTATCGACGCCTGCGCGACGAGGTCGCGAAGTTCGCCGGCGCGCTCGCCGAGGCCGGCGTCGGCAAGGGCGACCGCGTCATCCTCTACATGCCGATGGTGCCGGAGGCGCTGATCGCCATGCTCGGCTGCGCCCGCATCGGGGCCGTGCATTCCGTGGTGTTCGGCGGTTTCGCCGCCAACGAGCTGGCGACCCGCATCAACGACGCCACGCCGAAGGTCATCGTCTCCGCCTCCTGCGGGGTCGAGGTCAGCAAGGTCATCCCCTACAAGCCGCTGCTCGACGCCGCCATCATGATGGCCATCCACAAGCCGGAGCGCTGCATCATCCTGCAGCGGCCGCTGGAGCGGGCCGAGCTGATCCCCGAGCGCGATCTCGACTGGCAGGAGGCGATGGCGTGCGCCAAGCCGCACGATTGCGTGCCCGTGCAGGCCACCGACCCGCTCTACATCCTCTACACGAGTGGCACCACCGGCCAGCCCAAGGGCATCGTGCGCGACCATGGCGGCCACGCCGTCGCGCTGCACTGGAGCATGAAGAACATCTACGGCATGACGCCGGGCGAGGTGTACTGGGCGGCCTCGGACGTCGGCTGGGTGGTCGGCCATTCCTACATCGTCTATGCGCCGCTGCTCTACGGCTGCACCACGGTGCTCTACGAGGGCAAGCCCGTGGGCACGCCCGACGCCGGCGCGTTCTGGCGCGTCATCGCCCAGCACAAGGTGCGCGCTCTCTTCACCGCGCCCACCGCCTTCCGCGCCATCAAGCGCGAGGATCCCGAGGGCAAGCTGATCCGCAACTACGACCTCGCGCACTTCCGTACGCTGTTCCTGGCCGGCGAGCGCTCGGATCCGCCGACGCTCGAATGGGCCGAACAGCACCTGAAGGTGCCGGTGATCGACCATTGGTGGCAGACCGAGACCGGCTGGGCGATCTGCGCCAACTGCATGGGCATCGAACCGCTGCCGGTGAAGCACGGCTCGCCCACCAGGCCGGCGCCCGGCTGGGACGTGCGCGTCGTCGACGAAGGCTGCCACGAGGCCAAGCGCGGCGACATCGGCGCCCTCGTCTGCAAGCTGCCGCTGCCTCCCGGCACCCTGCCGACGCTGTGGAACGCCGACGAGCGCTATGTGCGGTCCTATCTCGCGACCTACCCCGGCTACTACCAGACCGGCGACGCCGGCTACATGGATGCCGACGGCTACGTCTACGTCATGGCCCGCACCGACGACGTCATCAACGTCGCCGGCCACCGGCTCTCCACGGGCGCGATGGAGGAGGTGCTGGCGGCCCACCCCGACGTGGCCGAGTGCGCGGTCATCGGCGTCGCCGACGAGCTGAAGGGCCAGGTGCCGCTCGGCTTCGTCGTGCTGAAGGCCGGGGTCAATCGCGATCACGCCCATATCTGCAAGGAGGTCGTGCAGATGGTGCGCGACCGCATCGGCCCCGTCGCCGCCTTCAAGACCGCCACGGTGGTGAAGCGCCTGCCGAAGACGCGCTCCGGCAAGATCCTGCGCGGCACCATGCAGAAGATCGCCGACGGCCAGGACTACAAGATGCCCGCCACCATCGACGATCCCGCCATCCTGCCGGAGATTGCCGAGGCGCTCGGCCACGTCGGCTACGCGACGCCCGGCCTCGCGCGCTCGCTATAGCGGTCGGCTCGATCGGGGCCGGCGGTCGGCCGGCCCCGATCGTCAGCCGGCGGCTACTTGAACTTCTCCGCGTTCTCCTTCGTCACCAGCACGGTGCCGGTGTCGATCACCGGCGGCAGGGTCTCGCCCTTGGCGAGCTTGAGGATGCTCTCCACGCCGATGGCGCCCATGTTGGCCGGGTTCTGCGCCACCGAGGCCTTCATCTCGCCGGCCAGGATGCTGGCGGCGGCGTCGGGATTGGCGTCGAAGCCGACCACCATCACCTTGTCGAGCATGCCCGCGCTCTTCAGGGCCTCGGTCGCGCCCAGCGCCATGTTGTCGTTGCTGGCGAACACCGCCTTGATGTTGGGATTGCCGGTGATGATGTTCTCCATCACCGCCAGCCCCTTGGCGCGGTCCCACTCGCCGGTCTGCTCGGCCACGATCTTGAGGCCGCAGCCGGTGAGGCCGGAGCGCCCGCCGTCGGCGCGCGCCTTGCCCGTCGACTGCGTCACGATGCCCGTGATGAGCGCGACGTCGGAGCCCTTCGGCACGTTGTCGCAGATGTACTTGGCGGCGAGGGCGGCGCCCGCCACGTTGTCGGTGCCGATGTAGGTGACGCCGGCGTTCGTGCCCTTGGTGTCGACGAACACCACGGGCACCTTGCTCTTGAGCGCCTCGTCCACCACCGGCGCCAGCGCGTTGGGATCGGTCGGCGCCAGCACCAGGCCCTTGATGCCCTTGGCCAGCTGGTCCTCGATCTGGGCGATCTGGGCGGCGACGTCGGACTCGGTCGGCGGCGCCAGCACGGTCACGTCGACGCCGACCTCCTTGCCCTTCGCCTCGGCCCCGCGCTGCACGGCCGCCCAGAACGGATTGCCCGCGCCCGGCCCCTTCATGTCCACGACGATCGATTGCGCCGCCGCCATGGTGCTGGCCGTCGCCACGAACCCCGCCGCGAGCGCCGCCAGCATGCCTGTCGTTGTCCTCATGATGATCCCGTCCTCCTTCTTGTTGCGATTTGGTCTTCGGTAACGACTCTGCCCCTATTTGCGCGTGCCCACCTCCCGCCGGATGACGTCGAGGAAGACCGCGAGCACGATGATGGCGCCGATCAGGATCTGCTGCCAGAACACGCTGACGTTGTTGAGGTTCAGGCCGTTGCTGATCAGACCCATGACGATGACCCCGCCGAACACGCCCAGCACCGTGCCGCGGCCGCCGAAGAAGCTGGCGCCGCCGATGATCACGGCCGCGATCGCCTCCAACTCGGCGCCGATGCCGGCGTTGGGGAAGCCGGAGTTGGTCCGTCCGGCCATGATCAGCCCGGCGAAGCCCGCCATCAGCCCGCACAGCGTATAGACGACGATCAGCACGCGGTCGACATTGATGCCGCTGACCCGCGCCGCCTGCGGGTTGCCGCCGATCGCATAGATGCGCCGGCCGAGCACCGTATGCTCGAGGAAGGCCCAGAAGGCGAGATAGACGACGACGGTGACGATCAGCGCGATCGGCAGGTTGAGCCGTTCCGTGCCCCAGTCGCCGAGATAGATCTGCTCGGAGCCGAGGAAGCGCACGGGCTCCGGGAGTCCCGTATAGGGCACGCCGCCGGAGATGATGTTGGCGAGGCCGCGCGCCATGAACAGCATGCCGAGCGTCATGATGAAGGGATGCGGCATGCGCAGCTTGGTGATGCCGACGCCGTTGACGAAGCCGGCGGCGAGCCCGACCGCGGGCCCGAGCAGCAGCACGATCGGCCACGGCCACCCGGCCGCGTTCGCCACGGCCAGCGACATCATCCCGAGCGCCAGCACCGAGCCGACGGAGAGATCGATGCCCGCCGTCAGGATCGCCAGGAACATGCCGATCGCCAGCATCGCGTTCACGGCCGTCTGCTTGAAGACGTTGGCGATGTTGCGCCAGGTGAGGAACACTTCGGGCTGCAGCGCGTAGAGCACCAGGCACATCAGCAGGATGACCAGCAGGATGCCGTAGCGGTCGAGGACCGGGATCAGCCGCAGGCGCCAGCCCGGCCGCTCCGCCGCCACGGGCGGCGCCGACTCATTGGACGCGGTCATAGGCCAGCTCTCCCGCGCCTTCCTTGGTGCCCATGATCCAGCCGATCACCTGGCTGCGCGAGGTCTGCGCCAGCGGCGCCTCGGCGAAATTGGCGCCGTGGAAGAGCGCCACCACGCGGTCGCAGACATAGAAGATGTCGTCCATGCGATGGCTGATCAGCACGACGCTGATGCCCTGGTGCTTCAGCCCCTTGATCAGGTCGAGCACCTTGCCGACCTCCTTCACCGCGAGGGCCGCCGTCGGCTCGTCCATGATCACGACCTTGGCCTGGAAGGCGGTGGCGCGGGCGATGGCGACGGCCTGCCGCTGCCCGCCCGACAGCTCACCCACCTTCTGGTCGACGCTTTTCACATGGATGCGCAGGTTGTCGAGGTGCTCCTGGGCGCGCCGGCGGCCGGCCTTATGGTCCACCAGCCCGAGCGGGCCGCCGAAGGGGCCGCGCCGCGGCTCGCGGCCGAGGAAGATGTTCTCGGCGATGTTCAGGTTCTCGGCCAGCGCCAGGTCCTGGTAGACCATCTCGATGCCGAGGTCGCGCGCGTCGTGCGGGCTGTGGAAGCGCACCGGCCGGCCCTCGAACAACAGCTGGCCCTGGCTCGGCGCATAGAGGCCGGAGAGGATCTTCATCAGCGTCGACTTGCCGGCGCCGTTGTCGCCGACCACGCCCAGCACCTCGCCGCGATGCAGCTTGAAATCGACCCCGCGCAGCGCCGTGACAGCGCCGAAGTACTTGGAGATGCCGTGCGCCTCCAGGATCGGCTGCTGCGGCCCGAGTTCCAACGCTGCGGATGCCGGCGCAGCCGTCATCATCCTCCCCGTGGGCAGTTGATTATTGCGGCGACCCTAACATGACGGTCGCCCCCGTCAAGCTGACGGGCGGTCGCGAGAGGGTGAGGGTGCTGGCGTCAGATCGGGTGCTAGTCGTTGTGGCGCTGGCGGCGCCACTGGTCGACCACGTCCTGCAGCTTCTCGACGTCGCCGGCGCTGTCGTTCTTCCAGGCGGTCGAGAAGGAGGCGGTGGCGCTGCGCGGCCGCTCCTCCGGCGGCAGGGTGTCGAACACCAGCCGCATCGGCATGACGATGCCCTCGCCGACGCCGATCGCCTCGGCGGTGCCGAGCGAGCCCAGCGCCTCCAGCAGTCCGACCACCCCGTCGGAGAGCGACGAGCGCACCCACTGCTGGTCGCGCTCGTGGGTGAGGCGCATGGCGAAGATGGTGCTGCATTGCGACAGCATGGTCGCCGCCAGCTCGGCCGGCCGCTGGCTGGCGATGCCCAGGGAGAGTCCGTACTTGCGACCCTCCTTGGCGATGCGCGCGAGCACGCGCTTGGTCGGCTCGAACCCGGCCTCGGGGTTCTCGGGCGCGTAGAGGTGCGCTTCCTCGCACACCAGCAGGATCGGCCACTTGCCCCGGCTCCAGGTCGCGAAGTCGAAGGCGGTGCGGCAGAGCACGGAGACCACGACGTTCAGGATCTCGAACGGCACGCCCGAGAGGTCGAGAATGGTGATCGGCTTGCCCTCCACGGGCACCCGGAAGATGGACGAGAGAATCGGCACCATGAGGTCGCGGGTGGTGACGCCCTTCGCGAACATGAAGGCGAAGCGCGCGTCGTTCTGCAGCGTGATGATGGCCGTCTTCAGCGCCTGGTAGGCGGCGATGCTCTCCGGCTTCTCGAGCCGCCCCAGCACGTCCTCGATATAGTCGGCGACCTGGCCGATGCGGTAGGGCGTCGGCGTGTCGGAGGTAATGAACCGCTCGTCGGCGGCCGCGCCCAGGAACTGCTTCTTGGCCTGGGTGATGAGGTCATTGAGCAGCGCGGCCTCGACGTTGGAGATGCTGGCGCCGGCGTTCGTCAGCACGGCCCGTAGCTCCGCGAAGTTGAACAGCCAGTGCGGCAGCTGCAGCTTGTGCAGGTCGATCACATTGGCCTGGTCGCCGAAGGCATAGGCATACTCCGCGTGCGGATCCAGCAGCAGGACGTGGCCGTTCGGATTGCGCCGGAGGATGGCCTTGAGGATCAGCGTCACGGCGCAGGACTTGCCCGTGCCGGTGGCGCCGAGCACCGCGAAATGCTTGCCCAGGAGGTCGTCGACGTTCACCTGCGCCGGCAGGTTCGGGTCCTGCTGGATGCTGCCGATGCGCGCCGATTGCGGGCCGTCGCGCACGAACACGAAGCGCAGGTCGGCCTGGGTCGCCGCATAGACGGGGCTGCCCAGCACCGGATAGGTGGAGACGCCGCGCCGCATGTTGGCGCCCTTGCCGGTGCCGACGGTGACCGACTCGCCGACCAGCTCAAGCTCGAGGAAGCGGCTTTCGGCTTGATCGCCGTGCTTCGCCGGCTTGGCGATGGAGAGCGCGTTGACCATGCCGAAGGCGACTGAATTCTTGGTCGGCACCTTCACGACGCAGCCGACTTGCAGGCTGTGCGAGAGCTCGACCTGCGCCTTCGCGTCCTCGATCTCGATCATCACCACGAGCTTGGTGCCCTCGATCGAAACGATGCGGCCGATGCGATGCGTGTCCGACAGCTCGAGCGACGGGCTCGCCGCCTGCCCAGGCGCGCTGCCGATGTCGCCGAAGCGCTCCTGCAGCCGCCGGCGCACCTCCGCGATCAAGGCATCGCCGGCCGAGACGGCTTCCGGCTTGCGGAGGGGAACGGCGGACATGCTCAGGCGCTCCGGCGCACGCTGCGCGGCGGCAGGTAGATGCAGGCCGCGGTGCCGGAGCCCGGCACGGTCTCGATGAAGAACTGGCCGCCCTGCAGCTCCATGAAGGCCTTGGCGAGGGCCAGGCTCAGCTGGCGCGTGTCGGCGCGCTCGATCGGCGCCGAGGCGCCCACCGGCTGCAGCGCCGCGTTCACCTCCGTGGGCGTCATGCCGGCGCCGCCGTCGATCACCGACAGCATCAGGCCGCCCTCGCGCTCCTCGAACAGCTCGATGGCGATGCCGCCGCCGGTCGGCGTCGAGCGCAGGGCGTGCATCAGCACGTCGTCGAAGATCCGGCGCAGGCGCTTGCCGTCGCTGCGCACGCGCGTAGCGGTCGGACAGAAATTGACGGTGACGCCCTTGGCCTGGGCGCGGGCATCGATGGCGTTCAGGCTGTCGGCGATGATGGAATCGAGATTCAAGTCTTCCTCGACCAGCGCCGTCTCGCCGGCGCCGATGCGCGCCAGCTCCAGCACGTCGCCGATGAGATCGCGCAGATGCGCGGCCACGGACCCGATCTCCGCGGCGGCCGTCTGCCCGCCCGGCGATGCGGCGGCCTGCTCGGCCTGCAGCGTCTGCGCCAGGCCGACGATCGCCGCCAACGGCGCGCTCAGCTCCCGGCTCATCGTCGCCATGAAAGCGGCCTTGGCGCGGGTGGCGGCCTCGGCTTCGGCCTGCGCCTCGCGCGCCCGCTCGGCGGCGCGCTGGGCCTCGTCGCGGCTGCGCCGCAGCGCCAGCTCCGCCTCGTCCTCCTCGCACTGCCGCTCATAGCGTGCGACATAGCGGCGCAGATACGAGCCGCGCTTCGCCCGCGACGACGAGATCTCTGGAGTGACAACGCTCGGCACGCCTGCACCTATTCTGGGCACGCAACATTTCTGCAGCACCCACTATAATTAAGCGATCCTAAAGGCCCGTTAATTTAACGTTCACGATGTCTAGAAAATGCGTGTAAATCATTGCATTTGAGGGATTTTCGACCGATCCCCTCGACCGCATACAGTAGGAAAAGATTCATATAAGTGATAAAGACGCGCCTCTGCCCTGCCGGAGACGGCACCCGCGCGGCTTGCGCCGGCCGGAGCGCTGGTGCTATCTCCGGATGGATCGAACGGGAGCGCAGGGGGCTTGGCCGTGAACGAGGATGGCAATCTGGCGTTGTTCTGCGACTTCGAGAACATCGCCCTGGGCGCGCGCGACGCCAAGTATGCGAGTTTCGACATCCAGCTCGTGCTGCAGAAGCTCCTGCTCAAGGGCAGCATCGTCGTGAAGAAGGCCTATTGCGACTGGGACCGCTACAAGCAGTTCAAGGCCGCGATGCACGAGGCCGCCTTCGAGCTGATCGAGATCCCCCATGTCCGCCAGTCCGGCAAGAACTCGGCCGATATCCGCATGGTCGTCGATGCCCTCGACCTCTGCTACACGAAGGCCCATATCGACACCTTCGTGATCATCTCCGGCGACTCCGATTTCTCGCCCCTGGTGAGCAAGCTGCGGGAGAACGCCAAGACCGTGATCGGCGTCGGTGTGAAGAACTCCACCTCGGACCTGTTGATGAGCACCTGCGACGAGTTCATCCTGTATGACGATCTGGTCGTTAAGCGCGAGCCGGCCCGGCCGCGCCGGCGCCGCGAGCCCGCCGCGAAGGCGCCGAAGGCCGCGGCCGCGGGGGACACTGTGCCCGCGGCCGCCGACGATCGGGCGCAGAAGGCCATCGATCTCGTGCGCGCGACCATCGAGGCGCTCTATGCGGAACGGGGCGACAGAGCGAAGCTCTGGGGCTCGATGGTCAAGCAGACCTTGAAGCGGCGCCAGCCGAGCTTCAACGAGTCCTATTACGGGTTCGGCTCGTTCAACGAGCTGCTCGAGGAGGCCCAGGCGCGTCGCCAGCTGGAGCTGGAGATGGACGAGAAGTCGGGCGGCTACGTGATCCGCGGCCTCGGCCGGGACTCGTAGCCGCACAGCCGGTCCAGGCGGTCAGCCCGTGCGCGTCCTGATCTGCGGCGGCGGCGTGATCGGCGCCTGCATCGCCTATTTCCTCAGCTGCCGCGGCGCGCAGGCGGTCGTCATCGAGCGTACCGGCGTCGCCTGTGCCGCCTCCGGCAAGTCCGGCGGTTTCCTGGCGCTCGACTGGTGCGACGGCAGCCCGCTGGCGCCGCTCGCGCGGCGTAGCTTCGCGCTCCACGCCCAGCTTGCCGGTCAGCTCGGCGACGGCTGGGCCTACCGCCGCCTCGACACCTACAGCGGCTACGCCGGCGCCGTCGGCACGGCGCGGCGCCGCCGCAGTCCCGTCGCCTGGCTGGCTGAGAGCGTGCTGCTCGAGCGCCAGCTCGGCGGCACCGAAACGACGGCCCAGGTCCACCCGGGCGCCTTCACCGCTGCGCTGATGCGGGCCGCGCAAGAGCGCGGCGCAGAGCTGCTGCGGGGCGAGGTCACGGGCATCCAGAGAGGACAGGGGGAAGGCCGTGTTGCCGGCGTCGCGGTCGATGGCGAGCCCGTCACCGGCGACGCCGTCGTCATCGCCCTGGGCCCGTGGTCGATCCTGGCAGCGCGCTGGCTGCCGCTGCCCGGCGTGTTCGGCCTCAAGGGCCACAGCCTGGTCTTCGAGACCGGCGCCACCATCCCGGCGCAGGCCCTCTTCCTCGATTATCAGGAGGCGGACGGGGCGCTGCTGTCGCCGGAGGTTTTTCCGCGCGCCGACGGCACCACCTATGTCTGCGCGATCTCCAGCGAAAGCCCGCTGCCGGTCGAACCCGCCGCGGTGACGCCCGACCGGGGTGCCATCGAGCGCCTCCACGCCCTGTGCCGCGACCTGTCGCCGACGCTCGCCGATGCGAAAGTGCTGGCGCGCCAGGCCTGCTTCCGTCCGGTGACCGAGGATGGCCTGCCGCTGATCGGAGCGGTGCCGGGAGTCGCCGGCGCCTATGTCGCGACTGGCCACAGCGTCTGGGGCATCCTCAATGCCCCCGCCACCGGCGAGGCCGTCGCCGAGTTGATCCTCGACGGTGCCGCCCGCAGCTTGGATCTGTCGCCCTTCGACCCCGCGCGCCTGCCGCCGTTCGATCCCGCACGGCTGCGCACCGAGGCCTGACCGGCGCGCTGCCACGCGATCCGCCAGATCTGTGATCCCCGTCACTGCCGCCGGCGCGGCAACGGCGGAGTCTGGCGCTTCCCGGAATCCGCTAGAGGAGGCGTCACATGACGGCGCGGCTTGTACTCTGCTTCGACGGCACCTGGAACAAGCCCGACGTCAGCCGTGCGCCCGACGAGCAGGTCGAAACCAACGTGCGCCGCTTCCACGAGGCGGTGCTGGCGACGGCGCCCGGCGGCGTCCGCCAGGTGAAGTGGTACAGCCCGGGCGTCGGCACGCGCTGGGACGAGCGGCTGCGTGGCGGCGCCTTCGGCTACGGCATCGACGAGATCATCCGCAGCGGCTACGACTTCCTCGCCACCAACTACGTGGAGGGCGACGAGCTCTTCATCCTCGGCTTCAGCCGCGGCGCCTACGCCGCCCGCAGCCTGGTCGGCATGCTGCGCAAGAGCGGGCTCGTGACTGATCTCGACCGCGTGCCGGAGGCCTACGCACTCTACCGCGATGTCGATGACACGCCCGATTCGGACGCGGCGAAGTCGTTCCGTGCCGCGAACGCCCGCACCGTCGGCGTGAAGTTCCTGGGCGTCTGGGACACGGTCGGCGCCCTCGGCATCCCCGCCAGCCTCCTCGACCGCTTCAGGATCCCCGGCCTGGAAAGCTTCGACCGCAGGAAGTACCAGTTTCACGACACCGGCCTCTCCGGCATCGTCGAGAACGCCTACCACGCCGTCGCCATCGACGAGCATCGCGAGGAGTTCAAGCCGACGCTGTGGACAGCGCCGTTCCACGACCACCAGACGGTCGAGCAGCGCTGGTTCGTCGGCGCTCATTGTGACGTCGGCGGTGGCTATGCCGAGCGCGAGCTGTCCGACCTCGGCTTGGCCTGGATGATGGAGAAGGCCGCGTCCTGCGGCCTGGCCCTGGCGCCGGCGCGCCGGCCGCAGCCAAAGCCCGACTGGGCGCGCGGCACGCTGCACGACTCGTTCAAGGAGTTCCTGGGCGGTGTCGGCAAGCTGCTCGAGAACCCTTACTTCCGTCCGCTCACGCTCGGCGACGGCGACCGCCAGGTCATGGACGACAGCGTCCGCCTGCGCTTCACCGGCGACCCGTTCTACCGCCCGAAGAACCAGGGCTTCCCGCCGCGGTTCTAAGCAGGGTTCACTGGAAAGCCCCGCATTTGAACTTGTCACCCCCGCGAAAGCGGGGGTCCAGGGCAAGCGACGTGCAGTAGCCCTGGATCCCCGCTTTCGCGGGGATGACAACGGAGTGTGTCACAATGGATGAAACCCTGCTTAGCTTAGCCCGGCGGCCTGCAGCGCGGCGGCGAGGTGGTCGAACTCGCTGATATCGCGGTACTCGACGAAGCGGTGCAGCTGCGGCCGCCAGTCCTCCAGCCGCTGGCCGGGAAAGCGCGCCATCTCGCGCTCGGCGACGGTCAGGAACTCGGCGAGCGTCGCCCGCGCCTCCGGCAGGCGGCCGGCGCCTGCATAGCTTGCCGCCAGCCACAGCCGCATTTCGTTGTTGGGATTGTGCACTTGCTTCAAGGCGGCGACCGCTTCGTCGTAGCGTCGCGCCGTGAACAGCGCGATGCCGCGGCACATGATGATCCAGTTGAACTCGAAGGGGTTGTGGCGCCGGGCGATGTCGAACTGCTCGAGCGCGCCGTCGGTGTCGCCGACGGCATAGAGGTAGATGCCGTAGACTGCACGCGCCTCCACGTCGTTGGGGTTCAACGCGATGGCCGTGCGCAGGTGGGCGCGGGCCTCGTCGTACTCGCGGCGGAAGATGTGCACGTGGCCGAGCAGCCAGCGCGCGCGGCAATCGGCGTCGTCGAGCAGGACGGCGCGCTGCGCGAGAACGAGGGCCGGCGCCAGCGTCGCGCCGGTCTCGTCGCTCCAGCCGAAGATATTGTCCAGGCAGTAGGTCCAGGCGAGCTGCGCGTGCGCCGGCGCGCTCTTGGGATCGAGCGCGACCGCCTGCTGCCCCAGCCGCTGGGCCTCGGCATTGTCCTCCTTGGTATGGCGCAGCATGAGCGCCTCGCTACGCAGTGTGAGGTCATAGGCCGAGAGCGCCTCTGGGCTCAGGCGCAGGGCCCGCTCGCGGCCGGCCGCCTCGAGGCGATAGCCGAGCGTCGTGGCGATGGCGCGCACGATGTCGTCCTGCACCGCCAGAATGTCGGCGACGTCGCGGTCGAAGTTCTCGGCCCACAGATGCGCGCCGGTCGCCGCCTCGATCAGCTGGGCGCTGATGCGCAGGCGGTCGCCGAGGCGGCGCACGCTGCCCTCGCACAGATAGCGGACGCCCAGCTCGCGGCCGACGGCGACCGTGTCGCGCTCGCCGCCGCGGTAGTGGAACGACGAGTTGCGGGCGATCACGAACAGGGTATGGAAGCGCGACAGCTCCGTGATGATGTCTTCCGTGACGCCGTCGCTGAAATACTGCTGCTCGGGATCGCCGCTGAGATTGACGAACGGCAGGACCGCGATCGAGGGCTTGGTGGCCGATGCCGCGTCTCGCGGCACTGCCGGCGCGGCGGCTGCGGCTGCCGCCGCGCCGCCCTCGATGCTGTCCATGAGCGCCCGGAAGCGCGGGTGGTCGCGCAGCACATTCATCTCGTCGTCGTATTTCATCCACGCCGCCAGGCGGCGGCGGAAGGTGGGTGGTGCGGAGAATGCCTGTTCCAGGTAATCCAACGCGGCATCGATCCTGCCGAGCATCGCGTTGGTCAGCGCGGCGTTGTATTGAACGAAGCGGTCATCCGGTCCCAGGATGATGGCCCGGGCCAGCCAGTCTTCGGCGCGCGCGGAATCGCCGCTCTCGACGAGGATCGAGCTGCCGAACACCAGGGCATCGGCGTTGTCGGGGTGCGCCTTCACCTCCGCCTCGAGGCGGGCCAGGCAGCGCCGCAGCGCGGCGGCGCTCTGCTCGCGCCGCCCAAGCGCCTTGCATTCCCACGCCAGCAGGCCCGGCGAGCGGAAATCACCCGGCCGCAACTCCGCCGCCCGCGCGAACAGCCCCGCCGCCTCCGCGCGCTGGCCAAGGTTGTGACAATTGCGCGCGTGGAAGAAATGCGCTTCGAACAGGCCGGGATCCAGCTTCGTGGCGCGCTCGAACTCGATCGCCGCCTCGTCGAAGCGCACGGCTGCGAACAGCGCGAACCCCTTGGCGGCATAGGCCTCCGCCAGGTTGGCATCCAAGGCGAGCGCCCGCTCGCTGTTCGCGAGCGCCGTTTCGAAGGAGCCGTCCGGATCGCTCGCCGCCTCGTAGGAATCGCAGATCGCCATGCCGGCATAGGCGCGGGCATAGCCCCGGTCGATTTCGACCGCCTTGGCGTACATGTCGCGGGCGATGGCCAGATGACGCTTGCCCTGGCCGCGCAGGTAGAAGAAGCGGCCCATCAGGTAGTACTCGTAGGCACGGGCATCGGCGGTCGGATGGCGGGTGATCGTCTCGAGCTCCGCCGGCAGCAACGTCACCCTGAGCACGTCGACGATGCTCTTGGAGATCTCGTCCTGCAGGGCGAAGATGTCGTCGAGACGGCGATCGTAACGCTCGGCCCAGCGGTGATCCCCGCTGGCGCCGTCGATCAGCTGCGCGGTGATGCGCACGCTGCCCTCGGCGCGGCGCACGCTGCCCTCGAGGATGTAGTCGACGTTCAGGTCGCGCGCCACCTCCTGCAGGTGGAGGGTCCGGCCCTTGAGGCTGAAGACGGTATGCCGGGCCACGACGGAGAGCGCCGAGACCCGCGACAGGTCGGTGATGATGTCCTCGGTCAGCCCGTCGGCGAAGTATTCCTGATCGGGATCGCCGCCGATGTTGGTGAACGGCAGCACGGCGATCGACAGCTTGCCCGGCGCCGGACCGGGTTCCGCGGCCTGGGAGGCGAGCAGCGACTGCAGGCCGTCGATCAGCCGGTCGCGCAGCCGGTCGTCCTTGTAGGGCTCCTGCTTCGCGATCGCCAGGAGGGAGCCTTCGGGGTGATCGTCGCGATAGAGGGCCAGCTGGCGAGCCGCGTCGTCGGGCCGGTCGGCATGCACGTAGGCCGCGGCCAGGTACGCCTGAATCCAGGGATGCAGCACCGTCATCTTGCTGTAGGCGGCAATCGCCTCGTCGTAGCGCTCGAGGCCGAACAGCGCCATGCCCCGGATCTCCCAGTACCAGTTCGGCGGAAACGGATCGCGGCGCAGGGTCTCGTCGAGCTGCAGCAGGGCCTCGGCGGGGCGCCCGACGTAGGTCAGGAACTCCGCGAACATGGTCGCGCAGGTGACGTTGTTCGGGTTGATTGCGAGGATCCGCTCGTAGTGCGAGCCGGCCAGGTCGAACTGGCGCATGCTCAGCCGGACCGTGCCCATGGCGAAGTTTGCCCATTCGTCCTCGGCATCGAGGGCAAGGGCCTTCTGCGCCAGCCGCGCCGCCTTGTCGAGCTGCGCCCGGTCCTGCTTCGCCCAATAGCGCGACAGCACGACGAAGGCGCGCCGCGCATAGGCCTCCGCGTAGGTCGGATCGGCCTCGATGGCGCGCGCCAGCAGCGGCCCGGCGGCCGCCAGGTCGTAATGCGCCATCAGCTCGCGCGCCTGCAGCAGGTAGTCGTAGGCGTCCATGTGCTCGGTCGGTTTGCGCCGGGCGCGCGCGGCGTCGCCGGCGGCGATCCGGCCCTCGATGGTCGCGACGATGGCCTGCGTGACCTCGTCCTGCAGCGCGAACAGGTTGCCGAGCTCGTGGTCGTACTTGTTCGCCCACAGGTGATTGCCCGTGGCGGCGTCGACGAGCTGGACCGAGATGCGGATGCGGTCGTCGGCCTTGCGCACGCTGCCTTCGACCACGTAGTGCGCGCCGAGCTCGCGCCCCACCGCGCGCACGTCGACCGCCCGGTCGCGGTACTGGAAGGCGGAGTTGCGGGCGATGACGAGCAGGGAGCGGAAGCGCGCCAGGCCCGTCATGATGTCTTCGGCGATGCCGTCGCTGTAGTAGCGCTGCTCCGGATCGCCGCTCATGTTGGTGAACGGCAGCACGGCGATCGCGGACTTGGCCGCCGCCGGCGGTGTCGCGCGCTCGGCCTGCGGGGGTTCCGCGGCCGCCTCCGGCTCGGCCACCGCTGCCGCCGCCGGCCCCGTCCGGCGCTGGCGGATGCGGTCGTGCAGCGCCACGGTCGCCGGCTCCGGCGCCACGCCCAGCTCGCGGTAGAGCCGCTCGCGCAGGGTCTCGTAGAGCTTGAGCGCCTGCGCCGTCTGGGCCTCGTCGGCATGCACCTGCATGAGCGTGCGGTAGGCCGCCTCGCTCAGCGGGTCGATCTGCAGCAGGCGGCGCGCCGCCTCGGCCGCGCGCTCGCGGTCGCCCGCCTCCAGCGCCAGCGCCATGAGGCCGGCGAGGGCGCGCTCGAACAGCTGGCGCAGGCGCTGGCGCTCGACCAGCAGCCAGTCCTCGAAGGCGGGATCGCGGATCGCGATGCCCTCGAGCAGGTCGCCGCGATAGAGCCCCGCCGCCTGCGTGAGCGCGTCGAGCGTGCCGTCGCGCACCAGCCGCTCGAAGGCCAGCACGTCGACGTCGACGGCGGCGCGGTCGAGCGCGATCGACTGCCGGTCGCCCCGGAGCATGCCCTCCTCGCCGCCCCCGAGGCAGCGGCGCAGCCGGACCAGGGCCTGCTTCAGGCTGTCGCGCGCCTGGCGGTCGCCGTGTTCGCTCCACAGCAGGCCGGCCAGCCGCTCGCGCGACTGCGCGTCGCCCCCGGCCATGGCGAGCACCGCCAGCAGGGCGCGGTCCTTCTGGCCCGGCAGATCGGCGGCTGCGCCGTCCGTCGGCCGCAGTTCGAATCCGCCGAGCAGCGTCAGCGACCAGCTGTCCATCGCCGAGGGTTCCGTGACCTGACAGAGCGTCGCCAAATGTCAGCTACCTCCGAGATTTACGTTTCTTTTCCTCCGGACACAACGCTGCGATCACGGGCATCCGGCATCCTGCCGCCAGTCGGCAGGAGGTTCAGTCCATGCGGCCCAAGCGGCACCCGAGCAGCGATGTCATCGATCATCCCCTCTTCTGTCATCTCGCCCCCGGCGCGGCAGTGGTGGCCTCGATCGAGGCGTCGGCGCGGAGAGACGGGCGTACGGCACGCGGCGAAGACGAGGAGAACGCAACACCCCCGGCAGGGCCCGCCGCCGGCGGATGCTTCGCCGCCCTAAGGGCGGCGCTCCGCCTGCTGCCGCGAGTCGATAGCGCGGCAGCATACGCCGCGCTGGCCGCCCGGGCTGTGACATTCGTCACATCCGCATGGCGCGGCCGGGCGGGCGCGCCGCGCCTCGACCCGGCCGTCGGCGCCCTCAGGAACACCGGCCTGTTCCTCCGTCCGCATCCGGTCCGCGCCCGCGACGACGCGGACGACGGCGCGGCTGGGCTCGTCCCGGCCATCGCCATCGTCGCCAATCCATCCCCCAAGCAGTAGGAAAATCATGGCCACCTTCAACGGCACGACCGCCGCCGATACCCTCATCGGCTCCGCGCTCTCGGACTATCTCGCCGGGCTCGCCGGCAACGATTCGATCGACGGCGGCGGCGGCGCGCTCGGCGACGACACGCTCGACGGCGGCACCGGCTCCGACACCCTCTCCGGCGGCAGCGGCAACGACACCTATGCCGTGGACAGCACCAAGGACGTGATCGTCGAGAGCAGCGGCGCCGGCGACCGCATCCAGGCGTCGATCAGCATCGACCTCAACAGCGCGGCCTATGCCGACATCGAGCACGTCACGCTCACCGGCACGAGCGGCCTCAGCGCCACGGGCGACGCCGAGCAGAACATGCTGATCGGCAACAGCGGCGCCAACAAGCTCGACGGCGGAGTCGACGCCGATACCATGATCGGCGGCGCCGGCAACGACACCTATACGGTGGACGACGGCGGCGACGAGATCATCGAGCTCTCCGGCGACGGCACCGATCAGGTCAACAGCTTCTTCTCCTTCACGCTTCCCGATTTCGTCGAGAACCTGACGCTGACGGGCGCCGCGGACAGCCTCGGCACGGGCAATGCGCTCGCCAACAAGATCACGGGCAACGACAACAGCAATTCGCTCGACGGCGGCGACGGCGCCGACACGCTGACCGGCAACGGCGGCGACGATGTCCTGGACGGCGGTTCCGGCGCCGACAGCATGACCGGCGGCAGCGGCAATGACGGCTACGTCGTCGACGACGCCGGCGACAAGGTGACCGAAAGCGGCCCCGCCACCGATCGCGACCGCGTCGACAGCAGCATCACCTACGTGCTCGGCAACAATATCGAGAACCTGGGGCTGCTGGGCACAGATGCCATCGACGGCACCGGCAACAGCCTGGGCAACGTCATCACCGGCAACAACAAGGCGAACGTCCTCAGCGGGCTGGCGGGCGACGACACGCTGAACGGCAACAGCGGCAAAGACCTGCTGATGGGGGGCGACGGCAACGACCAGCTGCAGGGTACGAGCGACAACGCGACGCTGGCCGGGGGCGCCGGCATCGACAGCTTCGCGTTCTTCGCCAGCAGCGGCACGGACACGGACCTGGTTGGGGACTTCAATGGCCTGCCGGGCGGCGACCTGCTCGATGTCGGCGATTTCCTTGGCGGCAAGGGCGTGACCGGGGCGAACGCCGATCAGTTTCTCAAGGCTGTCTCGGCCGGCGGAAGCACCGTGCTGCAGATCGATGCCAACGGGGGCGCCAACAGCTTCGTCGATCTTGCGGTCCTGCAGGGCGTCAGCACCGATCTCAACGGCCTGCTGGCCAACGCCTCCATCCTCGGGATCGGCGTGCTGACGGCAACGACCGTGGTCGGCACGACCGCCGCCGACACATTGGCGTCAGGCGCGAAGTCGCAACTGCTCCAGGGCCTGGGCGGCAACGATTCGCTCACTGGCGGCGACAAAGGCTTCGACACCCTCGACGGCGGCACCGGTAACGATACGCTCGTCGGCGGAGGCCTCAGCGACACCTACATCATCGACAGCGCCAAGGACGTGATCACCGACAGCAGCGGCGACGACGATCGCATCCAGGCCTCCATCAGCATCGACCTCAACAGCGCGGCTTATGCCGGCATCGAGCACGTTACGCTCACCGGCACCAGCGGGCTCAGCGCCACCGGCGACGAGTTCGCCAACATGCTCGTCGGCAACACCGGCGCCAACAAGCTCGACGGCCGGGTCGGCGACGACACCGCCGTCGGCGGCGCGGGCAACGATACCTACGAGGTGGACAGCAGCAAGGACGTGATCGTCGAGTATGCCAACGAGGGCACGGACCAGGTGAACAGCGCCGCGGCGGCCTACACGCTCTCCGACTTCGTGGAGAACCTGACGCTGACCGGCACGGCGGATATCGATGGGACGGGCAACGAGCTCGGCAACAAGATCACCGGCAATTTCGGCGCCAACGATCTCCTGGGCCGCGCCGGCGACGACACGCTGACCGGCAACGACGGCGACGATGTTCTCGAAGGCGGCAAAGGCGCCGACAGCATGATCGGCGGCAAGGGCAGCGACCAGTACATCGTCGACGATGCCGGCGACAAGATCAGCGAGACCGGCCCGTCGACTGACACCGACACGGTCTTTGCCTCGATCAGCTATGTGCTGGGCGCCACGCTTGAGAACCTCACTCTCGACGGCCCCGGCCCGATCGACGGAACCGGAAACGCGCTCGCAAACGCCATCACCGGAGACACGGAGGCCAACGTGCTCAGCGGATTGGCGGGCAACGACACCCTCGATGGTTTCCCGGGCGACGACTTGCTGCTCGGCGGCGATGGAAACGACCGGCTGGTGGACAACGACGGCGCCGATACGCTCGTGGGCGGCGCCGGCAATGATGTGTTCCAGTTCAACAGCGGCGCAATCGCCAGTCTCATCACCGACTTCAACGGGCTCCCCGGCGGCGATCTCATCGATCTCCAGCTCCTGCTGCCGAGCGGCGTGACGGCAACGAATGCGAAGGACTTCCTGAAGACCGAGACGGTCGACGGCTCGACGACGCTCTTCGTCGATGAGGACGGCGCCGGGAGTGTCCACGACTTCGTCGCGACCACCGTCCTGTTCGGCGTGAGCACGGACCTGCCCGGGCTGCTGGCCAACGCCAGCATCGTCGGCGTCGACGGCCTGGTGGCGGCGCCGCTCGTCGGCACCAGCGCCGGCGACACGCTGTCCGTGGTCCCGGGTGGGGACTCGACCCTGCTGCAGGGTCTGGGCGGCAACGATTCGCTCAGCGGCGGCAAGGGCTCCGACACCCTCGACGGCGGCACCGGCAGCGACAGCCTCGTGGGCGGCAACGACAACGACACCTATATCGTCGACAGCGCCAAGGACGTGATCGTCGACATCAGCGGCACCGACGACCGCATCCAGGCCTCCATCTCGATCGACCTCAACGCAGCCGCCTATGCCGGCATCGAGCATGTCACGCTCACCGGGACAGGCGCGCTCAA
>DATIXH010000456.1:0-11660 GCA_035518775.1 Candidatus Acidiferrum sp. | reverse complement strand
CGCGCTGCGCGCCCATGTCGATGCCGGCAAGCTCAGCGAGGCGACGCTCCACGCCGAGCTCTGCGAGATCGCCGTCGGCAAGAAGCCGGGCCGCGAGCGCGACGACGAGACGATCCTGTTCTGGCACCGCGGCCTCAGCCTCTCCGACATCGCCCTCGGCCATGCCATGCTCGAGAAGGCCCGGCAGACGGGCGTCGGACGGCAATTGCGCTACGCGTGACGGCGATGGGCAAACGACGCGCTCCTGAAGGCGGATCCGGCGCTGCGCAAGGAGCTCATGGCGCGCGGGATCGCCCAATATGACGAGTACGACAACGTCTATCCGCAATGGCTCGATCGCACGGCCTTCCACTGGGGCCAGGTCTTTCCGGCCGGTAAGACCGTCATCGTCGAGCATCGCTACAAGCCGGTGGCCGGCCAGTTCCTTGTGTCGAAATACTCGCTTGCTCCGAACGACGACGAGCTCACGCCCTACTGCGTCGACGATCCCACCCGCACGGCGCTCTGGAAGCGCATCAAGGAGCGTTCGACGAAGGGCGGCGAGGAGCCGGACGACGGGCTGCTGATCGCCACGGCCGTCGACTACGTCCTGACCACCGCGAACAATTGGCGCGGACCGATCGGCAAGTTCCGGCTGACGATCGACAAGGGCGATCCGGCAGATCTGCTGACGCTCTGCATCGACGGGATCAAGAAGACGGGACCGACGACCTTCGTGCTCGAGGCCGAGAACTATGTGCCGAAGGCCGACCTGCGCGTGCTGATCATCAAGTAGTGCGTTACGCCGCGCGGGGGACGGAGACGCCGACCATGCTGTCGCGCGTGACGAGCGCGGCCAGCCGTTCCTCGCTCCAGCCCTCGGTGCCCGGCGGCCGGAGCGGCAGCACGAGATAGCGCATGTCGGCGGTGGAATCATGCACGCGCACGGTCACATCGTCCGGCAACTCCGTCCCGAACTCGCGCAGCACGGCGCGCGGCTCGCGCACCGCCCGGGACCGGTAGGCCCGGCTCTTGTACCAGTCCGGCGGCAGCCCCAGCAGCATGCGCGGATAGCAGGAGCAGAGCGTGCAGACGATGAGGTTGTGCACCTCCGCCGTGCTCTCCACGACGACCAGCTTGGTCCCGGCCATGGCGACGCCGAGCTCCTCGCAGGCCGCGGTACCGTTGGCGAGCAGGCGCGCCTTGAAGGCGGGGTCGGTCCACGCCCGCGCGACCACGCGCGCGCCCAGCGCCGGGCTGCGGGCATCCATGGCCTCGACCGTGCGGCGGATCTCGTCGGCCGTCAGGATGCCCTTCTCGATCAAGAACTCGCGCAGCGCGATCTCCATCCGCTGGTAGTCGCTGAGCGGACCATCCTGATCGGGGCGATGGTCGTGAGGATGACCGTCATGCATCTGCTTTCTCCCGTCCGGCCGGCTCCAGCCAATGCTCGTAGATCTCGATGTCGACCGTGTCAGCGCCGGCGCCGCCATAGTCCGGCCACACCTGGCGCTGCGCGAAGCGCACGCGATAGAGCGGCTGCGCAGGCAGGCCGTTGCGGCCGAAGGCCAGCTCCTCGGGGTTCGGGAAGCTGCCGCAGATCCGCTCCACGACCCCGCTCTGGCCGCGGATGTAGTAGGGCGTGCGGATATGGCCGGGCGGATAGGCGCGCCGCACGGTTACCGCATCGCCCGGCTTGAAGCGCGGCGTCATGCGGCGTCCCCGGCGTGCTCGCCGGCCTCGGCCATGCGGCGCCCGAGCTCGTCGGTCGTGATGACGCCGCGCGCCACCAGGGCGCGGCAGATCGAGGCGATCCAGCGCTCGTAGTAGCTCAGCCGCTCATAGGCGTCGGCCCCGAGCGTCTCGATGCCCAGGCGCAACTCGTCTGTCGTGATGAGCTTCTTGCTGCTCAGCAGCACCAGCATGGCGTCGACCCGCTTCTCCCACAGCGCGTAATCGTGCTGCGCCCGGTCGATGGCGCCGAGCGGCAGGCCGCCGATGTCGTGATAACCCCGCATGTCCTTCGCCTCCGCGATCGACATCCTCGTCGACAGCATAGAGCCGAACGGCGGCCGGGACGACTGGGATTTGAACTCGGGGGGTCACCAGGCGTCGCCGGCGCGCCGGCCGCAGCCGGGTCCGGCCGCGCGGGAGGATAGGCGGGGTCGCGCGGCCGATCCGGCAACAGGGCAGCGGGTTACTGGTTCTGCCCGTCGTGCTTCTGGCGATAGATGAACCGGCTCTCGGCGTTGTAGGCGCGGTTCAGGTGGCGGAACTCGCTGGCGCTGAGGTCGCCGTCGGACAGCGCACGGTCGGTGGCGTTGTCCAGCCGCTGCTCATGGCGATCGATGCGGTTGACCTCCGTGCCCGTCAGCGAGCCGTTGGCAATGCCGGCGTCGGTGCGGGCGTTCTGGCGCGCCTCGCGGGCATTGAGCCAATGCGTGCCCCAGGTCGTGTTCTGGTCGGCCGACGCCGCAACCGGCAGCAGCAGCAGGCCGAGCCCGAATGCGGCCGCAATGCAATAGCTGTTGGTCATGGGACCTGACTCCTTTCGACGGAACGCGGAACAGTGCGTTACACGAGGGGGCGGCCGATTCCCTGCGTTCAAGCTATCTGCCTGAAATTGCTTCAATTTGACGCGATCGCCGGAGCCGCCGGCAAGTCGCGGCCAGAGCGAGAAAAATCAACAACTTGAAGGAAAATTAACCACTTTCATCCAAAAATCAGCATCGGGTTTACCAGAGGCAGACGTCCGACCTTATGTCGACCAGGGCCCCATGGCGCGAACGGGGGCGCGCGGGGCTATTTCCCGCCGCGCTGGTCTCATTGTCGCGTGTCATTCTGGCTGTGGTTCTTTTGCTGCCGGTGTTTTCGAATGGCGTGTGCGCGGCGTTGCCACCAGTTGACCTTACCGATCTGAGCCTTGAGGAGCTGATGAACCTCAGGGTGACTTCGACAGCAAGACGGCCGCAGACCGTGGCGGAGAGCGCCGCCGCCATCTTCGTCATCACACAGGAAGACATCCGCCGCTCGGGCGTCACCAGCATCCCCGAGGCGCTGCGCATGGTGCCGGGCGTCGAGGTGGCGCGCATCGACGGCAACAAATGGGCGATCTCCGCGCGCGGGTTCAACGGGCGCTTCGCCAACAAGCTGCAGGTCATGATCGACGGCCGCTCGGTCTACACGCCGCTGTTCTCCGGCGTGCTGTGGGACGTCCAGGACACGGTGCTCGAGGACATCGATCGCATCGAGGTCGTGCGCGGTCCGGGCGCCAGCCTCTGGGGCGCCAACGCGGTGAACGGCGTCATCAATATCGTGACCAAGCGGGCGCGCGATACGCAGGGCACGCTGCTCGTGGCCGGCGGCGGCACCGAGGAGCAGGGCTTCTCGACCGTGCGTTACGGCGGCAAGTTCAATGACGACACCTACTACCGGGCCTATGCCAAGTACTTCAATCGCGACAGCCAGGAGTTCATCGGCGGCGGCGATGCCGCAGACGACTGGCAGGTCGGACGCACCGGCTTCCGCATGGACTGGGAGCCGGAAGGGCCCGACGGCTTAACGGTTCAGGGCGACTTCTACCGCGGCGTCGTCGGCACGACCGGCCGCACCTTCTCGCTGGCCTTCCCGTTCAGCCAGACCGTCAACACCGACGACGACGTCTTCGGCGGCAATCTCCTCGGGCGCTGGACGCACCGCTTCGCCGACGGCTCCGACATGCAGCTTCAGGTCTACTACGATCTCGTTGCCGGCGACGAGCTCGGGATATCGCTCGATGAGCACACCTTCGACGTCGACTTCCAGCACCATTTCCAGCCGAACGATCGCAACGATATCGTGTGGGGCATGGGCTACCGCCTGAACGCGGCGCAGTTCGACGGCAACTTCACGGTCTCATTTTCCGATGAGAACCGGACTGATCACCTCGCGAGCGCGTTCTTCCAGGACGACATCACCCTCGTGCAGGATCGGCTGCGGCTGACGCTCGGCTCGAAGTTCGAGTACAACACCTATACCGGCTTCGAGATCCAGCCGACAGCGCGCCTGCTCTTTACGCCCGACGACCGGCAATCGATCTGGCTGGCGGCATCGCGGGCCACGCGCACGCCCTCGCAGGCCGAAGACAGCATCATCCTCAATTCGGTCGCGCCGCCGTTCTCGACGACGCCGCCGCTTCCCGTGCCGTTGCAGCTCTCGGTGCTCGGCAATCCGAATCAGGACTCCGAGGATGTCCTGGCCTTCGAGCTCGGCTATCGGGTGCGGCCCGACGAGAATTTCGCGGTCGACATCGCGACCTTCTATAACATCTACGATCACCTGGCGACGGTGGAGCCCCAGCCGGGGTTTGGGCTCGTCCCTTGTCCGACACCGCCCTTCTTCGTGTGCGCGGTCGGCACGTCGCGGTTCGACAATCTCGGCAGCGCCCAGACCTACGGCGTCGAGGTCGGCGCCGACATCCGGCCGGCGCCGTGGTGGCAGATACACCCGGCCTACACGTTCCTGATGATGGATCTCGACCGCGACGCGGGCAGCGCGGATCCGCTCATCGAGCAGACCGACGGCCGCAATCCTCGGCACCAGGTTTCCGTGCGGTCACAGTTCAACCTCGCGGACGACTGGGACTTCGACATCTGGGGCCGCTACGTTTCGAGCCTGCCGGAGCGCGGCGTCGACAGTTATTTCACGTTCGATGCGCGCTTGGCCTGGCGGCCGACCGACGGCGTCGAGCTGTCCATCGTCGGCCAGAACCTGATGGCCGGCCATCATCTGGAGTCTACGCCTGAACTGGTCGATACAACGCCGACCGAGGTGGAACGGTCGGTGTACGGCAAGATTACGGTGACGTTCTGAGGACCGCTGGTGCAACGCGTGGCTGACATATTCGCCAAACTGCTGGGGGCCCGGAGTCCGTCCGCGCGCCTGCCCCGGCGTTTGGTGGCGTTGGTCACCGCCCTGGCGATGGTCGCGATGCCCTCGATCGCCGTGCCTGCGCAGGAGGCCAATGAGCAGCTCCTGAAGGTCGCCTTCATCTACAACTTCGCGAAGTTCACGACCTGGCCGGATTCGGTGTTCGCCGATGCCAAGGCGCCCATCACCTTCTGCGTCGTCGGCAAGCACGAGTTCGGCAACGCCTTCGACAGCGTGCAGGGCAAGTCGGTCGGCGGCCGCACCGTCGTCGTCAAGTACCTCTCGGCCTACCGCGACAAGGACGACTGCCAGGTGGTCTACGTGGCGCCGTCCGAGAAGGCGCGCCTGCCCAAGATCGTCTCGACCAGCAAGGAGGTTCATGCGCTCACCGTGAGCGATCTCGACGGCTTCGGCGAGAGCTGCGGCATCATCCGCATGGTGCGCGGCGCCGACGACCGGATCGGCTTCGAGATCAACGTCAAGGCGGCCGAGGAATCGGGCCTCAAGCTCAGCTCGAAACTGCTGAACCTGGCCAAGCGCCAGGTCGAGTGCTCGGGGTCCTGACCATGATGCACTACCTGCGCAACATGCCCATCCGGACCAAGGTGACGGCCATGATCGCGCTGGCCAGCACGGGCGTGCTGGTGATGGCGCTGGCGGTCGTTATGACCCAGGACTACCTCAACCTGCGCGGCGACCAGCTCGATCAGCTGACCACGCTGGCGCGCGTGGTCGGCGGCAACAGCACGGCCGCCGTGGCCTTCGACGACCGCGACGCCGCGGCCGAAAGCCTTCGCACGCTCTCGACCACCCCCCAGGTCAAGTACGCCTTCATCTGGTCGGAGAAAGACTCCAGCGTCATGGCGTCGTTCACGCGCAGCGGTGGCCCGCTCGACCAGGCCGTCGCCGCCGCTCTGATGCGGAATGCCAAGGCGCCGCAGGAGCTGCGCACGGGCGAGCAGGACATGTATGCACGCGTCGCCATCGTGCTCGACGGCGACGAGATCGGCACGCTCTACGTCGTGTCCGACCTAAGCCGGCTCTATGCCCGCATCCAGGAGTACATCTGGATCGGCCTCGGGGTGTTCGGCTCCGCCATCCTGGTGGCGCTGCTGGTTTCGGTGCTGCTGGGCCGCGCGATCTCGAAGCCGCTGTCGAACCTGAGCGTCGCCATGCGGGCGATCGAGACCGACAAGCAGTACTCGCAGCGCGTGAAGCGGGCAGGGGAGGACGAGGTCGGCCAGCTGATCGACAGCTTCAACGCCATGCTCGAGCAGATCGAGCTGCGCGACAAGAAGCTGCGCGCGCACCGCAACGAGCTCGAGCAGCAGGTGCAGGCCCGCACGCAGGAGCTGGTGCAGACCAACGCCAGCCTGTGGCAGGCCGTCAGCGAGCTGGAGGACGCCAAGACCAAGGCCGAGGCCGCCAACAAGGCGAAGTCCGAGTTCCTCGCCACCGTCAGCCACGAGATCCGTACGCCCCTCAACGGCGTGCTCGGCACGACCGAGGTGCTGCTGAACACCGAGCTCAGCGAGCGCCAGCGCCGCTTCGGCCAGATCATCCACGGCTCGGCCAAGACGCTGCTCGGCATCATCAACAACATCCTCGACTTCTCGAAGATCGAGGCCGGCAAGATCGAGCTCGAAGCCGTGGCCTTCGACCCCCGCAATATCGTCGAGGAGGTCCAGGACCTCTTCAACGAGATGGCGGAGAAGAAGGGCCTGCGCTTCGGCTCGCACGTCGCGCCGCACCTGCCGCGCCGCCTGACCGGCGACGCCGGCCGCCTGCGCCAGGTGCTGACCAACCTCGTGGGCAACGCCATCAAGTTCACGGAGCGCGGCGAGGTCATGATCCACATGCGCCCCGACGAGATCGGCGCCGACTCGATGCGGCTGCGCGTCGAGGTCCGCGACACCGGCATCGGCGTGGCGCCCGACGCGCAGCGCAAGATCTTCGAGTCGTTCGCGCAGGCCGACCAGTCGACGACGCGCCGCTACGGCGGCACCGGCCTCGGCCTCGCCATCGCCAAGCAGCTGACGGCGATGATGGGCGGCGACATCGGCGTCGACAGCAAGCCCGGCGAGGGCTCCACCTTCTGGTTCACCGTCCGCCTCGGCATCACCGGCGAGGACGCCGAGGATCCGAAGCGGCGTCTCCTGAGCGGCATCCGCGCCCTCGTCGTCGATGGCACCGGCAGCAGCCGCGAGGCCTTCAGCGCCCAGCTCGCCTCGCTCGGCATCTCCAGCCGCGGCGTCGATGGCGAGGACGAAGCGCTCCACCTGCTGCAGCTCGCCGGCCGGGTCGGGCGGCGCTTCGACGTGGCCTTCGTCGATCCGGCCGAGCTCCGCGACCCCAGCTGGCTGATCAAGGAGGTCCGCAACGACGCGGCGATCGCGCACACCCGCATCATCCTGCTGGAATCGCGGCTCACGGAGGACGATGCGAGCGACGACCCCTTCGGCGGCGTGGAGCGGCTGCTGAAGCCGGTGCGCCAGTCCGCCCTCTACGACTGTCTGTCCGCCACCATCCACGCCAAGGCGGCACCGGCGGAGACACCCGCGGCCACGCCGCCCATCCAGTCGTTCACGGCTCGCATCCTGATCGCGGAGGACAACCCGGTGAATCGCGAGGTCGCGGGCGAGGCGCTGCGCCAGCTCGGTTGCCAAGTCGATTCGGCGGACGACGGCCAGCAGGCGATCGCGGCCTGGGAGGCGGCGCGCTACGACGTGATCCTGATGGACTGCCACATGCCGAACATGGACGGCATCGACGCCGCCAAGATCATCCGCACGCGCGAGGCGACGGACGGCAAGCCGCGCACGCCGATCCTGGCCCTCACCGCCAACGCGCGCGGCGAGGACTACGAGCGCTGCATCGCCGCCGGCATGGACGACTACCTGACCAAGCCGCTGACGCTCGACGAGCTGCGCGCCGCCCTCGACCGCTGGGCCGGCCGCCGCGCGGCGCCCGCGGAACCGACGCCTGAGCCGACGGCGGAGAGCGCCGCGCCGCCCCCCGCGGACGTTCCGCCGGAGGCACCGACGCCTGCGACCGGAGCAGAGAGCAACCCGCCGCTTGCCGCGGACGATCCCCCGGCGGCCGACGTCACCGTGAACGAGGTTGAACCGATGTCCAATGGCGCCCGTATTCAGCCGGAAACGCCGGTAGCCGCCGCGCAGCCGCAGGAGCAGACGCCGGTCGCTGCGCCGGCGCCGGCGGCGGAGCCGGGCGACGCCCTCGACAAGACGACCATCGACTATCTCAAGAGCCTGCGTCGCGGCGAGGGCCCGTCGGTGCTCGAGCGCGCGGCCGGCATGTATCTCGAGAACGCGCCGACCGTACTCGAAGAGCTGCGTCGCGCCATCGCCGGCGGCGACGCCTCGGCGGTATGGAAGATTGCCCACAGCCTGAAATCCAGCAGCGCCAGCCTCGGGGCGAAGCAGCTGGCCCAGCACATCGGGGACATGGAAGGGCGGGCCCGCCAGAACGATCTGGTCGAGGCCGACAGCCGCTTCGCCCGCATCGAATCGGAATTCCAGAAGGTTAGCAGTGCGCTGCGTGAAACGCTGCGCGAGGAGAAAGAGAAATGTCGACAGACCGCATGACGCCAGCCAACGAGAAGGGGGTCGATTCCGCCCTCGTTCTCGTCGCCGATGACGATGTCGTGCATCGGCTGCTGATGCGCGAGTCGCTGGAAGCGGCCGGCTTCACCGTCCACGAGGCCGGCGACGGCCTGGAGGCGCTCGACCTGCTCGACCGCCTGCATCCGGAACTCATGTTCCTGGACGCCATGATGCCACGCGTCGACGGCTTCGCCGCCTGCGTCGAGACGCGCAAGCGCCCGCACGGCGCCCACGTGCCCGTGCTCATGGTCACTGGCCTCGATGACGTGTCCTCGATCGACCGCGCCTATCAGGCCGGCGCCACCGACTTCATCACCAAGCCGATCAACTGGCCGCTCTTCAACCACCGCGCTCGCTTCCTGCTGCGCTTCGGCCGCACCCAGCGCGCCCTGCACGAGGCCATGGAGAAGGCCGAGGCCGCCAGCCGCGCCAAGACCGAGTTCCTGGCCACCATGAGCCACGAGCTGCGCACGCCGCTCAACGCCATCATCGGCTTCTCCGAGGTGCTGAAGCGCGAGCTGCTGGGGCCGCTCGGCCAGGAGCGCTACCGCGAGTACGCCAAGGACATCAACGAGAGCGGCGCGCACCTGCTCAACCTGATCAGCGACATCCTCGAATACTCGAAGTCCGAGAGCGGCAAGCTCCGCCTCACCGAGAGCGAGGTCGACATCAACCAGATGATCTCCAACGTGATCCGCCAGCAGAGCCCGCGTGCCGAGGTCGCCGGCGTGTCGCTCCACCGCGAGGGCGGCGAGCAGACCGTCCGCATGCGGGCCGACGAGCGCAAGCTGCGGCAGGTGCTCATGAACCTGGTGTCGAACGCCATCAAGTTCACGCCGATGGGCGGCGAGGTACAGATCTCCCTGGCGCGCGACGAGGACGGCAACGTCCTCATCCGCGTGGTCGACACCGGCATCGGCATCGCCGCCGAGGACATGCCGAAGGTGTTCTCGGCCTTCGGCCAGATCGACAACGCCTGGTCGCGCCGCTACGAGGGCACGGGTCTCGGCATCCCCCTGGCCAAGGCGATGGTGGAGCTGCATGACGGCACCCTCACCATCTCCAGCAACGTCGGCACCGGCACCGCCGTCGTCGTCAAGCTGCCGCGCGAGCGCGTCCTGCGCGGCAACCTGCGCCTGGCCGCCACCAGCGGCTAGCGCCCGGCCACGTCTGCCGTAGGGGCGACCGGCAGGTCGCGCTCCATCCGCCGCACGACGAGCGGGCGACCTGCCGGTCGCCCCTACGGGATCCTGCCCTGCTGGCCAACCGCGATTGGGCCCGTTATCCTGCCGCCGTTGCGTGTCGGAAGCGAGGTCCAGAGAGCATGCTGTTTGCCGCCGTCCTCAAATCCATCATCCGGTCCGGGCATCTCCGCCTCATCGACGGGGCCGGCCGGATGCACGAATTCGGCGACCGCTCGGAGCGGCCCTGCACCATCCGCCTGCGGCGCCGCAGTCTCGACTACACGCTGGCGCTCAACCCCGCCCTCTCCGTCGGCGAGGCTTATATGGACGGGCTGCTGACGATCGAGGAGGGCACGCTCTACGACTTTCTGGAGGTCGCCGCGCGCAACTACGGCAACCTGCAGCGCAGCGCCTGGTACAAGCTGGTCAACACCGCGGTGCGCCGGCTGAAGCAATACAATCCCGTCGGCCGCGCCCGCCGCAACGTCGCCCACCACTACGACCTCTCGGATCAGCTCTACGACCTCTTCCTTGACCGCGACCGGCAATATTCCTGCGCCTATTTCGCGGCCGAGTCCGACAGCCTGGAGGCCGCGCAGGAGAACAAGAAGCGCCACATCGCCAGCAAGCTCCTGCTCGACCGCCAGCGGCTGAAGGTGCTGGACATCGGCTCGGGCTGGGGCGGCCTCGGGCTCTATCTGGCGCAGGAAACGGGCGCCGACGTCACGGGCGTCACGCTCAGCACCGAGCAGCACAAGGTCAGCCAGGCGCGCGCCGCGGACGCCGGTCTCGCCGAGCGCGTGCGCTTTCACCTGCGCGACTACCGGGAGGAGCAGGGCCGCTACGACCGCATCGTCTCCGTCGGCATGTTCGAGCATGTCGGCGCCCCCCACTACCGGGCGTTCTTCCGCCGCATCCGCGAGCTCCTCGCCGAGGACGGCGTCGCGCTGCTGCATTCGATCGGCCGCATCGATCCGCCGGGCGGCACGAACGCGTGGCTGCAGAAGTACATCTTCCCGGGTGGCTATACGCCGGCGCTCTCCGAGGTCATGGCGGCCGTGGAGGCCGAGGGGCTGTGGGTCACCGACATCGAGATCCTGCGCCTGCACTATGCCGAGACGCTGCGGGAATGGCGCCGGCGCTTCGCGGCCAACCGCGAGAAGGTGCGGGCGCTCTACGACGAACGCTTCTGCCGCATGTGGGAATTCTATCTCACGGGCTGCGAGCTCGGCTTCCGTTATGCCGGCCAGATGGTGTTCCAGATGCAGCTCGCCCGCCGGCAGGAGGCCGTGCCGCTCACCCGCGACTACATGGTTGAGTGGGAACGCGGCCACGCCTCGCAGCGACGGCAGGCGGCGCAGTAGGGACGGCCGGCCTCACCCCCCGGCGGTGCGGGCGAGCTCGTCGACGGCGCGCTCGAGCTGCGGATCGGCGCCGGCGGCGTAGGGCAGATCGAACGGCACCTCGATGGTGGGATCGACGCCGCGGCCCTCGAGCCGCTCGCCATCGACGGCGACGTCGGTCACCGGCAGCAGCAGCAGGCTGCCGTCGTCCATGAGGAAGGCGCGGGCGGCCAGCAGCGCGCCCTCGCTGCGCGTGCCGATCACCGGGCCGTAGCCGTACTTCTTGAAGCCGTAGGCGAGGACCTCCTTGCCGCTGCGCGTGCCGCCGTTGATGAGGAGGGCGACCGGCTTGCGCCAGCGCGCGTTGTCGACATCCTTGTCGCCTGAGCGGTTCGTCATCGTCATGGTCGGACCGCGCGGGTCGAAGATGTCGAGATAGGACGGCGAGGCGCCGCCCCAGCCGTCGCGCAGGTCCCAGACGATCGCGTCGGCATCCTTGAGGCGGCCCATCGAGATCTCGCGCTCGAGCAGCGCCTGGTAGGCGTCACGCGCGTAAGACCAGACATGGACGTAGCCGATCCGGCGGCCGCCGCGCTCGATCGTGCGGATGCTCGCGCGCATGG
>DATIXH010000455.1:0-23881 GCA_035518775.1 Candidatus Acidiferrum sp. | reverse complement strand
CTGACCGACGTCGACAAGAAACGGGCGCCGGCCACGACCATTCATGGGATTTTGTTCCTGCCGCCCGGCCCGCACGCACCGCACTCGCTGCCGGCGGTGGTGATGCTGCACGGCTCGAGCGGCGTGCTGGCGGCGCGCGAGCTGACCTACGGCAAGCAGTTGTCGGCCATGGGCATCGCCGTCCTGGTCGTGGATTCCTTCGGCGGCCGGCGCGATCGCGGCGAGAGCTACATCGATCGCCTTCTGAACATCACGGAGACCATGCTCGTGGCCGACGGCTATGCCGGCCTCGCCAGTCTGGCATCGCGCCCCGAGATCGATCCGAAGCGCGTGGTCCTCGTCGGCTTCTCCTACGGCGCCATGGCCGCCACCTACGCGCTGATGGCCGAGGTCGCCGACCGCATGGCCCCGCCCGGCCTGCGCTTCGCCGGCCATGTGTCGTTCTACGGTCCCTGCCTCGCCCGCTTCGACGATCGCCGCACCACCGGCGCGCCCCTGCTGATGATGTACGGCAGTGACGACCAGATCGTCGACAACGCGCGCTGCCAAACCTTCGCCGACGATCTCCGCGCCGGCGGCAGCAAGGTGGATGTCGTCGTCTATCCCGGCGCCGTGCACCAGTGGGACGGCCCGTTCGGCCGTCGCCTCATCGGCCGCAACGTCGCCAGCTGCGATTTCGAGGTGCGGCGCGACGGCAGCATTCACGACCGCGGCAGCGGCTTCGTCATGGCCAACCCCACCATGCGCCAGATGCTGCTGGGGATGTGCGTTAGCGAAAAACCCTATCCGATCGGCCGTGACGATGCGGTGCGGCAGAAATCCAACCGCGATTTCGGGCGTTTCCTGGCGCGCGTCCTCCGGCTGCCGGAGGACTGAGCCGTGCCGCCGGCGCCGGCCGCGCCCTTCCTCCCCCAGGAGATCATCCGCAAGAAGCGCGACGGCGGCCGGCTCGCCGACGACGAGATCGCCTTCTTCGTGCGCGGTCTCGCCGATGGTTCGATCGCCGAGGGGCAGGTGGCCGCCTTTGCCATGGCCGTGTTCTTCCGCGGCATGGAGATGGCCGAGCGCGTGGCGCTCACCCGCGCCATGGCGCAGTCGGGTCGCATCATCGACTGGTCCAGCGCAAACCTGCCCGGCCCCGTGCTCGACAAGCACTCGACCGGCGGCGTCGGCGACAAGGTGAGCATCATGCTGGCGCCGCTGCTGGCCGCTTGCGGCGCCGCCGTGCCGATGATCAGCGGCCGCGGCCTCGGCCACACCGGCGGCACCCTCGACAAGCTCGACAGCATCCCCGGCTATCGCACCGCGCCCGATCTCGCGCTCTTCCGCAAAGTCGTGGCCGAGGCCGGCTGCGCCATCATCGGCCAGACCGCTGATCTGGCGCCCGCCGACCGCCGCCTCTACGCCATCCGCGACGTCACCGCGACCGTCGAATCGATCCCGCTCATCACCGCGTCGATCCTGTCGAAGAAGCTGGCCGCCGGCCTGCAGGGCCTGGTCATGGACGTGAAGTTCGGCAGCGGCGCCTTCATGACCGAGCCCGAGCGCGCGCGCGAGCTGGCGGAAAGCATCGCCACCGTCGCCACCGGCGCCGGCCTGCCGACGACCGCGCTCCTCACCGACATGAACCAGGTGCTCGGCCGCGCCGCCGGCAACGCGCTCGAGGTGCGCGAGGCCATCGACTGGCTGACCGGAACCGCGCGCGATCCCCGCCTCACCGAAGTCACGCTCGCCCTCGGGACCGAGCTGCTCCTCCTCGGACGCTTGGCGCCTGATGCTGCGGACGCCCGCCGCCGCCTGCTTGCGGCGTGCGACAGCGGTGCGGCCGCGGAGCGCTTTCAGCGTATGGTGATTGCGCTGGGCGGCCCGGCCGATCTCGTGGACCGGCCGGAAAGGCAACTACCATCGGCGCCTGTCCGCCTGCCCGTCGCTTCGGAGCGCGCCGGCTTCATCGTGGCGATGGACGTGCGCGCTCTCGGGCTCGCGGTCCTGAGCCTCGGCGGCGGCCGCAGCCGGCCCGAGGATCGCATCGACCACGGCGTCGGCCTCGCGGACGTGCGGGGTCTCGGCGAGCGCGTCGAGCGCGGTCAGCCGCTCACCGTCATCCACGCCCGCGACGACGCCGGGGCCGCGCGGGCTGCCGCCGCTGTCCGCGCCGCCGTAGCGATTGCCGACGCGCCCGCGCCAGCCGGCCCCGTGATCCTCGACCGGATCGCCGGCCCGCGACGATGACCCGCGATGTCCGCCAGCAATAGCGCCGCGGAGCCCCGCTCGATCGCGCTGCGTCTATCGTCCTTCTATATTGCCTTCTTCCTTTTTGTTGGCGTCTCGCTGCCGTTCTGGCCGGCGTGGCTCGCGGCCCGCGGACTCGACGCGGCCACGATCGGGTTTCTGCTGTCGCTCGCGCCCTGGATGAAACTCGTCGGCAATCCCTTCGTGGCGCGGCTTGCCGATACGACCGGCCGCACGCGCGGAGTGCTCGTGGCCGTGGCGCTGGGCGGATTCGTGTTCTATTTGCTGTTCGCCTTCGCACGGGGGTTCTGGCCGCTGCTGTTCGTCACGGTCCTGGCCGGTCTCAGCATCGGCGCTGTGACGCCGCTGGGCGACGCCCTGACCATGCGCATGGCGACCTCGCACAACATCGACTATGGTCGCGTGAGGCTCTGGGGTTCGCTCGCCTTCATCCTTGCCGGCGCCGGCGCCGGCTGGATTCTCGCCGGTCGCTCGCCCGACTTCATCCTCGCCCTCGTGCTGTTGAGCCTGGCGGCAACGGTCGTCGCCTGCCGCCTGCTGCCGGAGAGCACGCCCTCCGTCCGTCGCGTCTCCACGGCCGGATGGGGGCATTTACTGCGCGATCCCGCATTCATGCTCTTCATCCTCGCCGCTGGACTCATCCAGTCGAGCCATGCCGTGCTCTACGGCTTCGGCACGCTGCACTGGCTCGACGCCGGCTATGACAAAGACATGATCGGGCTGCTCTGGGCGGTCGGCGTCGCCGTCGAGGTCGTGCTGTTTGCGGCTGGCCGCCGCGTGCTGCTCCATATCGGACCCATCGGCCTCCTCATCCTCGGCGGCGTCGCCGGCATCGTGCGCTGGATCCTGACCGGCCTCACGACCGCGCTGCCGGTCCTCTTCTTCGTGCAGGCGCTGCACGGCCTGACCTTCGCGGGCACTCACCTTGGGGCCGTGCATTTCATTGCCCAGCGGATGCCGCCGGGGCTTGCCGTGTCGGCCCAGGGCCTATATGGAGCGCTGGCGCAGGGCGCCATGTTCGGCCTTGCCATGCTGTGCGCCGGCGCGATCTACGACGCGCTCGCCGGCGCCGCGTTCTTCGTGATGGCCGCAATGTGCGCGGCCGGCTGTGTGTCCGCGTTAGCGCTTCTGAAGGGAACCCGCCCATGACCGCCGATGCGAAACAGTTCCCGTCCCTCCATGTGCTCGATCATCCGCTGATCCGGCACAAGCTGAGCCTGATGCGCAACAAGCAGACGCCGACCATCCTGTTCCGTCAGCTGCTGCGCGAGATCGCGCTGCTCATGGGCTACGAGATCACCCGCAACCTGCCGGTGACGCACGAGCGCATCGAGACTCCCCTCACCGCCATGGACGCGCCCGTCATCGCCGGCAAGAAGGTGGCGGTCGTCTCCATCCTGCGCGCCGGCCTCGGCATGGCCGACGGGCTCGAGGATCTCATCCCGTCGGCGCGCATGGGTCATATCGGTCTCTACCGCGACCCCCAGACCAAGCGTCCCGTCGAGTATTTCGTGAAGCTGCCGGAGCCCGAGGGCCGCACCTTCATCCTCTGCGATCCCATGCTGGCGACCGGTCATTCCGCCGTGGCCGCGGTCGACATCCTCAACCGCCGCGGCGTCAGCGACGACAACATCCGCTTCATGGCCCTGGTCGCGGCGCCGGAAGGCATGCGCGTGTTCGCCGACGCGCACCCGAGCATCCCCGTCTACGCCGCTTCGCTCGACGATCACCTCAACGACCACGCCTACATCGTCCCCGGCCTCGGCGACGCCGGCGACCGCCTGTTCGGCACGAAGTAAGACTGTAAGCGCCTGAGCGGCTCGGCCGCGTCGTCGTGTCTCTGGCCCCATCGAGAACCGCCGGCGGAGCGCCTGCTTGGCGTGAGCGTCTCGTCTTTGCCTATCTCCAGGAGCCGCCCTTCTGCTTTCGCCGCGGCGATGCTGCCGTCAGCGGGTGCGACGTCGAATTGGCGCAGACTGTCGCGGTGATCGCCGGCGCCGGCCCGTTCCTGCCGGTCGAGGCCGAGTTCGCGCAGCTGTTGCCGGGCCTGGCTGAGGGGCGCTGGGCCATGACCACGGGCCTGTTCGTCACCGAGGAGCGCCGCGCGCGCGTCGCCTTCAGTCGGCCGATCTGGGCCTTGCACGACGGCCTGCTGGTCCGCGCCGGCGATACCCGAGGATTCGCCGGCTATCGCGCCCTCGCGCGCGATCCCTCGGCGGTGCTCGGCGTCATCGTCGATCAGGTGCAGCACGCGACCGCGTTGCGCCTGGGTGTGGCGGCCAAGCGCGTCCGCCTGTTCAGAACGCAGGACGAAGCGGCGACGGCGGTGGTGAACGGCGAGATCGACGCCTATGCAAGCGTCGCGTCCGCGCATCGCGGCTATCTCGCGAATCGGCCCGACGACGAGTTGGCGGTCATCGACGTCCCTGCCGATGAACAGCCGCCGGCCTTCGGCGCGTTCGCCTTCGCCAAGGAGAGCGGCGGCCTCCACGCCGCGATCGACGCCGCGTTGACCTCCTATCTCGGCTCGCCCGCCCACCGCGCCCTCACGGCGCGCTACGGCTTCACGGCAAGCGAAGTCGATCGCATCCTCTGAAGTGCGCGCGCCGCGCCCGACATCAAGGGCTCAGGCCTGGTGCGCCCGCGTCAGGATTTCGTGCGCAAACTCGGTGACGGCGTCGGTCGATGGCACGGAGGTCCAGGTGCCGTCCGCGCCGCGCTGCTCGCGCACCATGGCAACGCTCAGGCTCTGCGGCCGGACCTCGCGCCCGAGGACGCGGATCGTGACCTTCTGCCGCTGGTCTGGGGCGCCGGGCGTGGAGTACCAATCGGTCACGATGATCCCCTTGGTGGCGTCCGCGGAAATCAGCGGCATGAACGAGACCTCCTCGAGCGCGGCGCGCCATACCGGATTGTCGGCCCCGATCGGGCCGATCACTGTGGCCCCGCCGTCCGTGCTGTCGCTGCCTTCGTAGCCGAATGCCGGCGAAGACGAGGGCTGCCCGTAGTCCGGCGTGCCCGTATGCTGGTAGCGCGGTTTCGGATACTTGGCGTCGCCGAGGCCGCAGCCGGCCAAGCCGAGGCCGAGGCACAGGAGCAGCGGCAGTATGCTCAGGAAAGCAAAGGGTCGAGGCGAGGCGACAGTCTGCACGATCCAATTCTCCATGAAGTTTCCCCGGTGGGTCTGCAGGCTGCATAGTAGCCCACGCCGGTATGCCCTGTCGCTGTGTCGACGCGGAGGAGACGCGTTGTCGCGGTTCCGCCCCCAGGCCAGTTTCGCGGCGCGCCGCCGCCGGCGTCGCCGTCTTGTCGCCGAACTCAGGTGCGCCGTGCCGCTACCAACAGGAACGTCGGCCTCTGGCGCTCCTCCGCCAGGGATGGCTGGGCCGCGATCTGCTCATCCGTCGCCGTCCATTCCTCGACATGCTGAAGCACGAAGCCGAGCCGGAGCAGCAGGTTGAGATACGTGCCCAGCGTGCGGTGCTGCTTGATCACGCCCTTGGTGATCCAGTCGGTCGTCCGTGGCCCCTCGATGAAGTAGTTGTCGACCTGCCAACTCTTGCGGCCCTCGGCGTCCAGCCGCCAGCCGGGGTTCGCGGACGCGGAAAAGATCGGATGCTCGACCGAGAATACGAGCCGCCCCCCAGGGACAAGCGCCCGCTGCACCGTCGCCAGCAGGCCCGGCAGGTTCACGATGTAGTGGAGCGCGAGCGAGCTGCAGGCGAGCTCGAACGACGCCTCCGGCAGCGCGACCTGCTCCAGGTCGGCCCGGGTGTAGGTGATCGCGGTATCCGCGGTCATCGACCGGGCCTGTGCCAGCATCCGCTCCGAGACATCGAGGCCGAGCACGTCTGCCGCCCCGTGCTCCCGCGCCCAGCGGCAGAACCATCCGTATCCGCAGCCGAGGTCCACGACCCGCAGGCCGCGCAGGTCCGGCAGCAGCGCCCGCAGCGCCGGCCATTCCGCGGCCCCGTCCAGGGCCCTGGTCGACCGGTCGAGCTTGCCATAACCGGCGAAGAACTCCGCATCGTCGTAGATGTTCTGCGTCATCGCGCTGCCCTCCTTCCGCCGTTCGGTCGATCGGAGTAGGTTCGCAAGCGGCGCTGGCGTCGCCAAGCGGGCTGCGGCAGGACGCCACGGCGCTTGCGGAACGAGCGCGAACCCTGTGCTATCCGCTGCCGGCGCTGCCGAGGCGCCGGCGAAATCCGGGAGTCGTGCCTTGGATATCCGCATCGAGAGCCTTCGGGAAGGCGCGTGCCGAGCGGTCGGCGCCGTCGCCATCATCGACGTGTTCCGCGCCTTCACGACCGCCGCGGTCGCCTTCGCCCACGGCGCGCGCCAGATCGTCATGGTCGCGACCGTCGAGGAGGCGCTGGCGCTGCGCGAGCGCGGTCTTGGGAAAGCCTGCATGGGCGAGGTCGGCGGCCGCGCCCCCGCCGGCTTCGATTTCGGCAACTCGCCGTTCGAGCTCGCGCAGGCCGAGCTGGCGGGCAAGACGATCATCCAGCGGACCGGCGCCGGCACCCAGGGCGTCGTCGCCGCCACGCAGGCCGAGCGGCTCTATGCCGCGTCGCTGGTCACGGCCACCGCGACCGCGCGGGCGCTGCTTGCCGCCGCGGCCGAGCGGATCACGCTGGTCGCGATGGGCAACAACGCCCGCGTCCGCACCGACGAGGACGAGCTCTGCGCGCTCCACCTGCGCAACCTCCTGGAGGGCCGCCCCGGCGATGTCGATGCCCTGCCCGGCTCATCCTCGCCGGCGGCGAGATCGCCCACTACCACGACCCGGCCCGTTCCTACCTGCATCCCGGCGATCTCGGCATCGCCCTCGATGTCGACCGCTACGACTTCGCGATCCGCGTCACCCTGGAGGAAGGGCTGCCGGTCGCGCGTCCCGAGAAGCCCAGACCCGCTTGACGTGCGACGCCATATGTTCTTATAATGTTCTTGTCGGCACTCCCGCGTGTCGGCTCGGTCTTTGACATCGTGTATCGGTGCAGATTCGGCTCCGCCCACTGGGGCAGGAGTTGGTCAAACGCGTCCGTAGGGGCGGCCCCATGTGGCCACCCCGCCTCGCCGCCACCGCTTGGCATGGGGTCCATCCTTTCAAAATTATGGTCAGCTGTCCGTGGCAGCCGCGGCAAGGGGCGGCCACATGGGGTCGCCCTACACTCTCCGCGTCTTCGCGTCTCCGCGTGAATCGACCTTCCAGCCGAGCGCCACCGCTTGGCATGGGGTCCTTCGCTCAAGAACCGCACCCGTAGGGGCGACCCATGCGGTCCCGCCTCTTGTTGCAATCCGCGGGGCCGACCCAACAAGCCCGCCTTTCTCCGCTGGGCATGGGGTCCTTCGATCGCTCCTCGCGAATGCGGCGATCCGCGGCCTGTGCGTAAGGGTTGTTCCCGGGGGCGGAGGGGAGGGATATCGGTCGTTCCCGCCAGCCCCATTCTCCGCTGGGCATGGGGTCCATCGATCGCAATCGGCGGCCGGCCGGCCGGTCAGCGCTCGCCGCCGGCAGTCATGCTTTCGAGCTTGGCGGCCAGCTTTTCGCCGACCTCGCCGCCCTTGCCGGCGATCTTCTGGGCCAGGACCAGCTTGAGGGCGTCCAGATGGGCCTGGACGATCTTGAGGCCGGCCTCGTCGACCGTCAGCCCCGGCGCCACCAGCCGGCACAGCGACTGGCCGATGCGGGTCACCAGCGGATAGCCGAAGCTGCTGCCCTGGCCCTTGATGTTGTGCATGGCCGCGTAGAGCAGGTCGAGCTGCGCACGCCTGCCCTCGGCGTCCCTCTTGGCGCCATCGAGCAGGGCCTGGGTATGGTCCACGTCGATGCGCGCCCATTCCGTGTAGTTGGCGCGCAGCGCGGTGGTGGCCTCCTCGGCCCGCGCCAGGGTCTCCTTCAGCGGGTTGTAGCCGATATCGCCGGCGCCGGGCGTCGTATCGCTCGAGGGATCGTCGTCGCGGGGGGTCATCTCAAGCGTCCGTGCCCGTCACCGCCGCCAGCGAGTCCAGCATCGCCTGCATCGCGGCCTCGGCGTCCGCCGATGTCGCGGCGTCGTTGGCCGCGGCCGGCTCCGGCAGTTCGCCGGCATCGGACGCTGGGGCGGATGAAATGCCCATGCAGGAAGCAATTGCCAGAAACAGCTGGCCCTTGTCGATAGGCTTGGAGACGTAGTCGTTCATGCCGGCCGCCAGCAGCCGCTCGCGGTCGCCCTTCATGGCGTTGGCGGTCATGGCGATGATCGGCAGGTTGCGGGCCGGGCCGGCCATCGCGCGGATGCGCTTGGTGGCCTCGATGCCGTCCATCTCCGGCATCTGCACGTCCATGAGGACGAGGTCGTAGGGCCGGCTGCCGACGGCGTCGAGCGCCTCGAGGCCGTTGGCGGCGATGTCGATGCGGTGCCCGGCCTTGCTCAGCAGCACCGTCGCCAGCAGCTGGTTTACCTGGTTGTCCTCGACCACCAGGATGCGCAGCGGGCCGAGGTCGCGGACCGCCGGCGCCGCCACGCCAGCGGTGGTCGGGGCCGCCACCGGGATGTCGACGTCGACGCCGCACAGCTGGGCCATGCATTCCAGCAGCTTGCCCTGCACGATCGGCTTGCTGAGCGCGACCGCGAAGCCGCAGGCCTCGGCGCGGGCGGCCAGGCCGCGCACGCCGAGCGAGGTCGCCAGGATGAGCTTGGTCTGGGCGAAGGCCGGGTCGGCGCTGATGCGGCGGCCGAGCTCGACCCCGTCCATCGCCGGCATCATCTGGTCGATGAGCGCGATGTGGAACGGCGCGCCGCGCCTCGCCGCCTCGTCCAACGCGGTCAGGGCCTCGGGGCCGCCCTCGACCGACTGCACGGTCATGCCCCAGGCGCCCAGCTGCTTGCGGAAGATCAGCCGGTTGACCTCGTTGTCGTCGACCACGAGCACGCGGAAGCCGCGCAGCGCCGTGTTGGTGGCATAGTGCGAGAGGCGGTCGGCCGCTCCCGGCGCCAGCTTCACGGTGAACCAGAAGCGGCTGCCCTTGCCCTGCACGCTGTCGACGCCGATCTCGCCGCCCATGGCGCTGACCAGCTGCTTGCAGATGGCGAGGCCGAGGCCGGTGCCGCCGAAGCGGCGCGTGGTCGAGGAGTCGGCCTGGGTGAACTTCTGGAACAGCGTCGGCACCACGTCCGCGGGAATGCCGATGCCGGAATCCGTGACCTCCAGGCGCAGAGGCACCTCGCCCTCGACATTGCCGAGGCTGAAGACCTCGATGGCGACGCCGCCATGCTCGGTGAACTTGATGGCGTTGGCCACCAGGTTGAGCAGCACCTGCCGCAGCCGGCCGGGGTCGCCGCGCAGGCGGTTGGGCACGTCGGGCTCCACGAAGGTGGCGAGGTCGATGCCCTTGCCGTGGGCGCGCGCGCCGTGCAGCTGGCCGATGCTCTCGAGCAGGTCCGAGAGGTCGAAGTCGATGCACTCGAGCGTCAGCTTGCCGGCCTCGAACTTCGAGTAGTCGAGGATGTCGTTGATCAGCGTCAGCAGCGCATCGGCGCATTGCTGCACGGTCTTGGCATAGCGCCGCTGCTCGTCGTCGAGCTCGGTGTCGAGCAACAGGCCGGTCATGCCCATGACGCCGTTCATGGGCGTACGGATCTCGTGGCTGATGGTGGCCAGGAAGTCGGATTTCGCGGCGTTGGCCGCCTCAGCCGCTTCCTTGGCTTGGCGGAGCTCCTCCTCGGCGCGGCGCTGCGCGGTCACGTCGAACAGGGCGCCGTCGAGCCAGCGCAGCTCGCCGTCGTCGTCGTAGACGCCCTGGCCTTTTTCGTGCACCCAGCGCACCGAGCCGTCCTTGTGGCGGATGCGGTATTCGATCGTGAACGGCTGACGGCGCGCGACGCCCTCGTCCACCGCCGCCGCCACCGCCGCCAGGTCGTCGGGCAGGATCAGGCTGGCGAAGGTGCGCACCCTGCTGTGCATGAAATCCGCGGCCGGATAGCCGGAGATCTCGGCGATGGCGTCGCTGATGAACTCGGTGGTGTAGTCGGTGTCGTGGCTGCAGCGGTAGCAGGCGCCGGGAATGTTGGCCAGCAGCGTGCGGAATTTGGTCTCGCTCTCGCGCAGCGCGATGCGGTCGGCCTCGCCGCGTGCCACCTGGCGCATGAACAGCCGGAAGGCGAAATAGCAGACGAGGATGATCAGCGCGCTGGTCGAGCAGGTCGCCAGCACGTCGCCGCGCCAGGCCGCCAGGGCTTCGGCGCGGGAGATGCCGACCGCGATCGTCAGCGGAAAGCCGCCGACCGAGTGGGTGCTCATGATGCGCGCCACGCCGTCGGAGGGCAGCGCGCTCACGGCGGGCATGTCGGGCGACGTCGCGATCAATCGGCCGAGCAGGGCGGCGTCCGCTGCATCGCTGCGCCCGCCCGCCGGCTGGCGCGCGAGAACCGTGCCGTCGTTGCGCAGCAGCATGATCGTGCCGCTCCTGACGCCGATCTGGCGGTAGAGCGCGACGAAGTAGTCGGGATCGACATAGGCGACGATGCGGCCGGCGAGCGAGCCGTCGATGGCCGTCACCGGGCGGCTGATCGCAAAGACCTCTTTCGGGTCGGCCCCGATCCTCAGCAGGCGCGAGACCTGCAGGGAATCTCGTCCAGAGCCGCTCTGCTGTGCGAGCTCGGCCGGCTCCGGCGGCGCGCTCGCACCGCCCTGGTCCGCGCGCGAATCCTGGACCACCCGACCGTCTGCATCGACCACGGAGATGGCCACCATCTGCGGCGCGCCGATCAGGAGCTCACGCAAGTCCGCCGTGACGGCGGGGTCGAAGGGGGCGGACGATAGTCCTCGCGTCTTCACATAGGCCGTCGCCAGCGCGCGATCGATCACTTCGGCCGTCTGCGCCGTGTGCTGTTCGAGGACACGGGCCAGGCGGCCGGTCTCCATGGCCGCAGCGGCGAGGGCGCGATCGTGGGCGACCCACAGGCCGTAGCCGACCAGGCCGATGATGGTGCCGGCCATGGCGAATCCGAAAACGACCAGCGCGCGCTGCAAGCCGCGCAGGGATCCAGCCTGCTGCCGGCCGTCCGCGGGCGCCGTTTGCAGGGTCACGTCTGTCGTCTCCGCTGACACTAGGGAATGCTTAATCAGCTTTCACCACACTCTCTAACAAAGTCTTAAGGCTGGAATTACCCTCAAATCCGGCCGCTCGCTGGGAGATGTCAGGCCGCGGAGGCGCGCTTGCGCGAGCGCTCCCGCGGGAACATCACCTTCACCGTCGTGCCGGACCCGATCGCGCTGACCAGTTCGAGCGTGCCGCCGTGCAGCTCGACGAAGGTGCGCGACAGCGGCAGGCCGAGGCCGGTGCCGCTGTATTTGCGGCTGAAGGCCCCCTCCACCTGCACGAAGGGCTCGAGCACGCGGCGCACCTGGTCCGCCGGTATGCCGATGCCGTTGTCCTGGACGATGAAGTACAGGCTGCCGTCGTTCGCCGTGCCGACCGACAGGCGCACGGTGCCGCCCCCGGGCGTGAACTTGACCGCGTTCGACAGCAGGTTGAGGAGCACTTGCTTGATCATGCGACTGTCGGCCCGCAGCGCCGGCAGATCGGACTGCAGATGCCGCTCGACGGAAATGCCCTGTGCCGTCGCCCGCTCGGCGATCAGGCGCAGCGAGTCCATGACGATCTCCTCGACGTCGCAATCCTCCTCGTGCAGGTCCTGGTGGCCGGCCTCGACCTTAGAGAGGTCGAGGATGTCGTTGATCACGCCGAGGAGGTGGGTGCCGCTCTCGTGGATGTCGCAGGCGTAGTTGCGGTATTGGGCCGAGCCCATGGGCCCGAACAGCTCCGCCTTCATGACTTCGGAGAAGCCGATGATGGCGTTGAGCGGCGTGCGCAGCTCGTGGCTCATATGGGCGAGGAACTGCGATTTTGCCTGGCTGGCGGCTTCGGCCGCATCCTTGGCGCGCCGCAGCTCGCCCTCGCCCTGCTTGCGGTCGGTGATGTCGAAGATGCAGCCGTCGAGATACTGGGCGCGGCCGTCCGGGCCGTAGATGGCGCGGCCGCGGTCCCACACCCACTTGGCGCCGCCGCTCTTGTGGATGATCCGGTACTCGACCGCGAAGGGCGTGTGCCTGCGCACGGCGTCGTCGATGGTGCGGGCCACGTGCTCGCGGTCGTCGGGGTGGATGATGCTGGCGAAGCTGCGCGGGCCGCCGGCCGTGAAGTCCGCCGGCGGATAGCCGGTCAGCTCGCCGAGCGCGTGGTTGACGAAGGTCTCCGTCCAGCGCCCGTCGAACACCGAGCGGTAGATCACGCCCGGCACGTTCTCGATCAGCGAAGACAGCCGCCCCTCGCTCTCGCGCAGGTTGTCGAGGGCCTCGACCAGGGCGGTCTCCGCCCGGCGCTGGGAATCGATGTCGCTGATGGAGCCCGCCATGCGGATGGGCTCGCCGGCGGCGTTGCGGATGGCCTGCCCGCGCACGCGGAACCAGCGATAGGCGCCGCCCTTGAGCCGTAGCCGGTATTCGACGTCGTAGGGCTTGCCTTCCTTCAGGTGCAGATCGAGGGCCAGCGCGCGTCGTTCGGCGTCCTCGGCATGGATGCGGCTGAAATAGTCGTCGTAGTCGGAGCTGAACTCCTCCACCGCCTTGTAGCCGAGCAGCTCGCAGCAGCGCGGCGAGAACCACACCCGGTCCGCCACCATGTCCCAGTCCCACAGCCCGTCGGAGGTGCCGCGCACGGCGAGGTCGAAGCGCTGCTCGCTGACCCGCAGCGCCGACTCCGACGCATCGCGCCGGGCCAGGCTGCGCAGGAGCAGCAGCACCAGCAGCACGACCGCGACGATGATCACCAGCGACAGCACGGCGCGCGTGCGCACGTCGTCGCGCCATTGTGCGAGTACTTCGTCGCGCGCCAGTCCCACCGCCACGACCAGCGGCCTGCCAGGGACTGTGCGATAGCTGATGATGCGTTGGATGTTGTCCGGCGGCAGGGCGATCGTGGTCGTGCCGTTGCGGTTCCACTGGATCAGACCCAGGAACGCCTGCCGGTCGGCCGGCTTCTGCTCGTAGACCTCGGTCTCGAACGGCTCGCGGATCAGCGTGGTGCCGTCGCGCTTGAAGAGCTGGATCAGGCCGTGCTCGCCGATATTGAGCGTATCGTAGATTTGCTGGAAGTAGGCGAGGTCGACGAACGCGACGATGACGCCCGCGAACTCGCGCGCACTGGCGTCGAGCCGGCGGCTCATCGCGATCGTCCAGCGGCCGGTCACCGCGTCCTTGAAGGGCTTGCTGATGTAGATTGCGGCCGATGGATAGTCGTGCGGGTAGGTGAAGTAGTCCGCGTTCTCGATCGTCGCGTTCGCCGGCGAGTCCGCGAGGGAATCCTGCATGATCATGCCGGACTCGTCGGTGATGACGATGCGCTGCACGAACGACAGGTCGCTCACCGAACGGCGCAGCATGCTCGCCAGCCGGTGGTCGAAGCGCGGCGATCCCTTGATGACGTCCAGATAGTCGATGATGTGGCCGAGGCCGACATCGACCACTTCGATGGTCTGCGTGGTATGGTGATCGAGGACGGCGGCCAGGTTCTGGCTCGTCAGCGCGGCCCGCTCGAGACTCCGGTCGTACTCACGCATGACCTCGGAGCCGAGCAGGCCGAGGAACAGCGCGACCACGACGAAGCCGAAGACGATGATGCCCGTGCGCATCCCGATGGGAGCGCGGACCTGGTCCAAGAGGCGTTGCTGTGCGGACGCGACAGGCAAGGAAGCAGACCTTGTTCTTCTGATCCCCCTAGAACCCAAGCATCGGCTTATGTGGTTAACAAACCTTAAAGACGATCGTTAAAGGCGGCGCGGCAGCTGGCGCGCGACCAGCGCCATTCCCAGGGCGAACAGGCCCATGGCGATGAACACCGCCGGCAGGTCGAAGTGACTGAGCAACAAGGAGAAAGTCGCGGAGGACAGCAGGTCCGACATATCGATGTAGGTGCGGTAGACCGAGGTCATCTGCGGCCGCTCATAGGGATGGACGAAGCGCATGAAGGGAATTCCGCCGAGCGCGTCGAGCGTCACCGCCCCGCAGGCCGCCGTCAGCAGGCAGAAGATGACGGCCGGAGGCCACGCCGTGAGCAGGCCGGCCGCGAGGGTCAGCAGCCCCAGGCCGACATAGGCGCCGATGATCGGCCGCCGCAGCCCAATGCGGGCGGCGAGGCGACCCGCCAGCGGCGCGCCGAACAGCAATCCATTCCCAACCGAGACCACGGCGGCGCCCCACAGGCCGCCGCGCTCGCTGCCGAAGGTCTGCACCAGGTAGATCGGCGGATAGACCGCGAACATCCCCCACCAGCAGGAGCGGCCGAAGGGGATGAACCATCCCAGCAGCAGCCGCGGCTGCGCCAGGAAGCGCCGGATGCTGGCGATCGGGTTGGGCGGCGGCTGGGTGGCGGCCGCGACCGCCGGATTGTCCTGGATGCGCAGATACCAGAAATAGCAGAGCACGAGGGCGCCACTCACGACGGTCACCGCCTCGCCGGTGCCCCGGCCGATCTGCGTGTTGAGGAAGACGCCGAGAAAGGGGCCGGTGCACCAGGCCGTCGCGCTCAGCATCATCTTCAAGGGCTCGGAGTGCACGAGGTCGCGCCTGCGGATGTAGTCCATCACGTAGAGCATCAGCGAGATGTTGGTGGCGGCGCCCCCGAAGGCGCGCGCGAACATGCCGCCGACCTGTCCGCCGAGCGTGCCCGTCGCCAGCAGCAGGCCCGCCAGCATCACCAGGCAGACGCCGGCGGTGTAGATCCAGCGCCGACGGAAGCGGCGGATGAGGAGCGGGATCGTGAGGCCGCCCGCCAGCGACGAGAAGCTCACGGCGAAATTCAACAGGCTGACGTCGCGGGCGTTGTGGAGCAGCTCGTAGGCCTGCAGCGGCACGATCGTCCACAGCGTGGCGCGCGCCAGCGATTCCAGCGAGAACAGCAGGGCGAAGACCATCGCGCCCGGCTTGGTGACGGCGCGGATCCAGGGCGGGCGTATCTCGGACATGCGGGGCGGGCGGGGAAAGCGGTCCGTTGACCGGACGTTGCGCGGGTCTTCCAATTACGGCATTAACATCGACGGGAAAAGGTGCCGCGTGGTTCGTCGAATTTGCAGGGCTGACCGTCGGATTCGTCCTGGCAGCCGCTGCCGTCCGCGGCCGGACCTTCGGTCATGAGCGAGGTCCAGCCTCCGGCGCCGCGCCGGCGGGGCGACGGCGACGCCAGCACCACGCGGCGGCGGGCGCGGCGCGAGGCCGGCGGCTTGCCGCAGTCGCCCTGGCGCAATCTCGTCAATCCCTACGCGCCGATCGAGGTGCTGACGGGCGAGCAGCTCGAGCGCATTCACGACGCCTCCATGCGCATCCTCGAGACCCACGGCCTCGAGTTCCTAAACGATGCCGCGCTCGATCTGCTGGCCGGCGCCGGCGCTAGCGTCGACCGTGGAACCCGCCGCGTCCGCTTCGATCGCGGGCTGATCGCCGAGTACGTGGCGAAGGCGCCGGCATGCTTCGCGCTGCATGCGCGCAACCCGGCGCACAGCGTCACCATCGGCGGCAACCACATCAACTTCTGCGCCGTCTCCAGCGCTCCCAACTGCTCGGACCTCGATCGCGGGCGGCGGCCCGGCACCTATGCCGACTATTGCGACCTGCTCCGCATCGTCCAGAGCCTCAATGTCGTCCACCTGGCGTCCGGCTATCCGGTCGAGCCGATCGACATCCCGCCGCCGATCCGCCATCTCGACGCCTACCACGCCGTCATCACGCTCACGGACCGTGTCTGGTCACCCTCGGCGATCGGCGCCGGCCGCGTGGAGGACGGCATCGCCATGAACTGCATCGCCCGCGGCATTACCCGCGAAGAACTGCTCGACCAGCCCGGCCTCTGCACCGTCGTCAACACCAACTCGCCCCTGCGCGTCGACGGACCGATGCTCGATGGGCTGATGACCATGGCGCGAGCGGGGCAGGCGATCATCATCACGCCCTTCACCCTCGCCGGCGCCATGGCGCCGACCACCCTCGCCGGCGCGCTCTCGCTGCAGAATGCTGAAGCGCTCGGCGTCATCGCCTTCGCCCAGATCGTGCGGCCGGGTGCGCCCGTGCTCTACGGCGCCTACACCTCGAACGTGGACATGAAGTCGGGTGCGCCGGCCTTCGGCACGCCCGAGTACACGCGCACCGCGCTCGCCAGCGGGCAGCTGGCGCGGCGCTATCGCCTGCCCTACCGCTCCTCCAACGCCTGCGCCGCCAACGCGGTCGATGCCCAGGCCGCTTATGAATCGGAGATGTCGATCTGGGGCGCGGTGATGGGCGGCGCCAATCTTGTGAAGCACGGCGCCGGGTGGATGGAGGGCGGCCTGGTCGCGTCGTTCGAGAAGCTGATCGTCGATGCCGAGATCCTTCAGATGATGGCGGAGTTCCTGCGGCCCATCGTGGTGAACGATGACACGCTGGCGCTCGACGCCATCGCCGAGGTGCCGCCCGGCGGCCACTATTTCGGCGCCCAGCACACGCTCGCCCGCTACGACACGGCCTTCTATGCGCCGATGGTCTCGGACTGGCGCAACTACGAGACCTGGCGGGAGGGCGGCGCGCTCGAGACGGCTCAGCGGGCCAACGCCATCTGGAAGCGGCTGCTGGCCGACTACCAGCCGCCGCCGCTCGATCCCGCCATCCGCGAGGAACTCGACGCCTATGTCGCGCGCCGCAAGGAACAGGGCGGCGTACCCGCCTCGTAGATCGAGGCCTATTCCCCCGGCCAGCGGAAGAAGAAGTGGCTGTCGGTGTGACCGACCGTCAGCTGCAGCGTCTCGCCCCGCCGCAACGGCCGGTCGCGCTCGAGGAAGGTGAGCGCCTGACGCCAATGCGTGCTGTCGCCGCCCGGGGCGGTCGACAGGGTGATGGCGTCGTCGAGCTGTAGGTCGAACCAGAATGCGACGGCTTGCGCGGCCCCATCGGCCGTGACCCGTACGGTGACGGGCTGCGACCGCTCCTCGGCCGGCAGACGCCGGAAATCGAAGCGCGCCATTTCGAACACCTCGCTCAGCACGCGGTGCGGTTCCTGCACCATGGCGAACGGCCGGTGGGCGACGGGATTGCGGAAGATGTCGAACTCGCCGAGATCGAAGCCGCTGATCGCCGTGATCGGATTGACGCGGCGCAACTCCGGCGCTTCGACGAGGACGCCCCATACCGTAGCAGCGGCCGGAATGACGGCGGCATCGGCGGCGATCAGTGTGGCGCAGGCATGGCGGAAGGTTCGCATGACGCCCTCGCCCAGCAGGCCGGCATCGAGGATCTCCGAGATCAGCAGGTCGGCCTGCTCCGGCAGGTCACGCCCGAGCACGAGCTCGGTCGAGCGCTTGGCGATCACCGCGATGCGGTCGGCATAGCCGTTGCGGGCGACGATGCGGGCGGCGACCTGCGCGAGCGGCGCGATCGCCTCGCAGGCGATCACGCGCTGCGCGCCGGCGCGCGCCGCCATCATGGCCAGCAGGCCCGAGCCGGTGCCGATATCGAGCACGAGCCGCCGCCCGCGCGCGGCCTTCGCGATGGCACGCTCGAAGGCGTCGTTGCGCGCCCGGTCGGCGAGCATGGAGAAATGCCAACCCGGAATCGTGCGGCGGTAGGTGTCGCGCAGGTTGAGCCGATATTGCGGATTGGCCGGATCCACCTTCACCGCCTGCTCGAGGGCGCGCACCGCGGCCTCGATCTGCCCCAGTTCCCGATAGAGCAGGCCGAGATTGTTGTGGGCGTCGGCGCTTCCGGGATCGAGCGCCAGCGCCGTCCGGTAGTGCTCGACCGCCTTCTCCGGGTTGCCGGCATCCCGGAGCAGGTTCGCGTAGTTGGCGTGGCCCATCGCATTGCGAGGATCGAGATCGAGCGCAGTGCGGCAAGCCGCGAGCGCCTCCGGGATGCGCCCCATCCGGCTCAAGGTCCCACTCAGGTTGAGCTGGGCGCCGGCATGGCGGGCATCCAGCGCCAGCACCCGGCGAAAGCCGGCCTCGGCCTCCGGCAGGCGGCTCTGGAACAGAAAGACATTGGCTAGGTTGTAGTGCGCGTCCGCATAGCCGGGAGCCGCCACGATGGCGCGCTGCATGAGGTGGACCGCCTCGTCGCCGCGCCCGCTCTGGAAGGCGGCAACTCCCAGCAGTTGGAGTGCCGCCGGCTGATCCGGCGCGCGTTCGAGCACCTGCTGCAGCGTCGCCGTCGCCGCGCCCGTCTGTCCTGCGCGCAGCTGCTGCATGCCGCGCTCCAGCAGCGTGCGCGCGATCTCGTCGAGGGCGGCGCTGGAGGGGTCGCTCATCGCTCGCTCGCAGCCGGTGCTGATGTCGCACCGCGCAATGCGAATCGCAGCAGCAGGTAGCCCGCAATACCCGACAGCAGCGATCCCGCGATCACGCCGATGCGCAGCGCCGTCCCATAGTCCGGCGTATCCCAGGCGAGCGTGCCGATGAACAGGCTCATGGTGAAGCCGATGCCGGCCAGCAGGGCGGCGCCGTAGAGAGCGAGCCAACCGACACCGTCCGGCAGCTCCGCCAGCCGCAGCCGCACGCACAGGAACACGGAGCCGAGCACGCCGACCTGCTTTCCGATGAAGAGCCCGGCCGCGATGCCGAGGCTGACGCCGTTGCCGAGCGCCGCGGCGCCCATGCCGGCGAACGACACGCCGGCATTGGCGAACCCGAAGAGCGGCACGACCAGGAACGCCACCCACGGATGGAGCGCGTGCTCGAGCTGCTTCAGCGGCGAGTCGCCGTCCGGCGCCCGCATCGGGACGGCCAGGGCCATGGCGACGCCGGCGAGCGTCGCATGCACGCCCGACTTCAGGACGCACACCCACAGTACGATGCCGAGCAGCGCGTAGGGTGCGATGCGCGTCACGCCCAGGCGGTTCAAGCCGAGCATCACCAGCAGCACGCCACCCGCCAGCAGCAGCGACGTCAGCGAGAGGTTTGCCGTGTAGAAGACCGCGATGATGATGATGGCGCCGAGATCGTCGAAGATGGCGAGCGCCAGAAGGAAGACCTTAAGGCCGAGCGGCACGCGCGCGCCCAGCAGCGAGAGCACGCCCATCGCGAAGGCGATATCGGTGGCCGCCGGGATCGCCCAGCCGTGCACCGCGACCGGATCGCCGGCGTTGCAGAGCACATATATTAGCGCGGGGACGGCCATGCCGCCCACCGCTGCGATCGCCGGCAGCAGGGCCTGGCGCAGGCTCGACAGTTCGCCCTCGAGGAACTCGCGCTTGATCTCGAGGCCGACCAGAAGGAAGAAGATCGCCATCAGCCCGTCGTTGATCCACAGCAGCAGGGGCTTGGCGATCTGCAGCTGCCCGATGCGAACCTCGACGGGCAGGACGAGGACGGACCGGTAGAGGTCGACGAGGCCGCTGTTGCAGGCGATGAGCGCGAGCGCGGCGGCGATCCCGAGCACGATGCCGCCGGCGGCCTCGAGCCGCAGGAACTCGCGCAGGCCCTGATAGATGCGAGCATAGCCGAGATCACTCAAGGCACATCCCCCGGGCGGTGGCGGCGCTCGGCTTGGCGGCCGTGCGCCCGCCATCTATGGTGACGGCCATGGCCGATGCAACCCAATCGCGGCGACCGCTGAAGAGCCGCAGCCGCCCCTGGGCGATCTACCTGGCCGGCTCGCTCGCGCGCGCCGGCGCCAGTCCCAATGCCATCTCGCTGGCCAGCGTCGGCTTTGCCGGGGCTGCGGCGGCCGCGCTCGCCCTAAGCCGCGACGTCGGCGAGGGAGTGCGCGCTGTGCTGCTGCTGGCGGCGGCGGTTGGAATTCAGCTGCGGCTGCTGTGCAATCTGCTGGACGGCATGGTGGCGGTCGAGGGCGGACGGCGCACGAGGGCGGGCGAGCTCTTCAACGACGTGCCGGATCGCGTGGCCGACGCCCTGATCTTCGTCGGCGCCGGCTACGGCCTGCCCTGGACCGCCTGGGGCGGCCCGCTCGGGTGGGCAGCGGCGCTGCTCGCGGTCGCCACCGCCTATGTGCGCATGCTCGGCGGCGCCCTGGGTCTGGCCCAGGACTTCTGCGGCCCGATGGCGAAGCAGCATCGCATGGCCGTCATGACGGCCGCCTGCCTGCTGGCGATCGGCGAGGGCGTAGTCGCTGACTATGGCGGTCGCGTCGTCGGGACCGCCCTCGCCGTCGTTGCCGCCGGCAGCGTCGTCACGATCGCCCGCCGGCTCGACCGCATCCGGCGTGGGCTGGAGGCGCGATGAGTGATCCGTCCGAACTCACGCACATGACCGCGCAAGCGGTCGTGCGCCTGCTGCGGCAGGGCCGCGTATCGCCGCTTGAGCTGATCGATGCAGCCCTGGCCCGCATCGCGGCGACCGACGCAGTTCTCAATGCGCTGCCGACGCTGTGCGCCGACCGCGCCCGCGACCGCGCCCGCCGGCTCATGGAATCGGCGTCGGCCGTGGCGCCGGGGCCGGGCTGGCTCGGCGGGCTGCCGCTCGCGGTCAAGGACCTGAACGACGTCGCGGGCGTGCGCACGACCTATGGCTCCCCGATCTACGCCGATCACGTGCCGGCGCGCTCCGACATCCTGGTCGAGCGGCTGGAGGCCAATGGCGGCGTGGTGCTGGCCAAGTCGAACACGCCGGAGTTCGGCGCCGGCGCCAACACCTTCAACGCGGTGTTCGGGGAGACGCTTAACCCCTGGAATCCCCGGCTCACGGTCGGCGGCTCCTCCGGCGGCTCGGCGGCGGCGCTGGCGGCCGGGCAGGTCTGGCTCGCGACCGGCTCCGACCTCGGCGGCAGCCTGCGCACGCCGGCCAGCTTCTGTTCGGTGGTGGGCCTGCGCCCCAGCCCGGGCCGCGTCCCCCACGGGCCGGAGGCGCGGCCGTTCGACACGCTCTCCGTCGACGGTCCCATGGGCCGCACGGTCGGCGACGTCGCGCTGATGCTGGACGCCATGGTCGCGCGCCATCCGGAGGATCCGCTCTCGCTCGACCTGCCGCAGGAGCCGTTCCAGATCGCGGCCGCCGAGCGGCGGCGGCCGCAGCGGGTGGCGTTCTCGCCCGATCTCGGCATCACGCCCGTCGACGCCGAGGTGCGGGCCTTGTGCGCCGCCGCGGCGCGCCGCTTCGAGGAGGCCGGCGCCGTGGTCGAGGAGGCCTGCCCGGACTTCTCCGGCGCGGCCGAATGCTTTGGGATCCTGCGCGCAGCCGGTTTCGTGGCGGGGCACCGGGAGCATTACGAGAAGCATCGCGACAAGCTTAAGCCCGACGTGATCTGGAACATCGAGCGCGGGCTGGCGCTGACGGCGGACGACATCGCCCGGGCGGAGCTGGCGCGCGGCGCCCTCTACCATCGGGTGGTCGCATTCTTCCGCCGCTACGACCTGCTGCTCTGCCCGGCCGCCTGCGTGCCGCCCTTCGACGTCAAGACGCGCTGGATCAAGGAGTTGAACGGCGTCGCCTTCGACAACTATGTCGAATGGATCCGCATCACCTACGCCGTCACCCTCACCTCCTCCCCGGCCCTCAGCCTGCCCTGCGGCTTCACCCGCGACGGCCGGCCGGTGGGGCTGCAGATGGTCGGCCGGCCCCGCGGCGAGGCCGATCTGCTGGGGGCGGCCGCGGCGCTCGAGGAGATCCTCGACCTCGCCAAGCTGGTTCCGATCGATCCGCGGCCGGCGAACTAGCGAATCTGCAAAACGACCCCATGGATCAAAGAATCGCCCTTGTTTTTCAAAGAGATGACACTGACCAGTTTCGGCCCGTTCGGGGTCGGCGGATGGCGATAAAGGGCGGCTTTCGACCAGACAGTCGCCGATTCTGACGTTAGTGCGCTGCAAACGTCAGTTCATGATTTGTCGATTAAGTTTTCCGTCATTTCTGCTCTGCAAGATGGGGAAGCGCCTGCGAGGCGCGGATTTTCGATTGCCATTTTTGCGGCGCAACACGATATTGCACTGCGGAACGATGTTGCGTCGCGGGGGTTCTAAGGCTGATGAGTGAAGTTCACGGCTACTATCTTGAGGACATGTCCGTCGGCATGACCGCGGTCTACACGCGGACCGTGACCGAGGCCGACATCGTCCTGTTCTGCGGCATCTCCGGCGACGTCAACCCGGTGCATCTCGACCAGGAGTTCGCCAAGAGCACCATGTTCAAGGGCCGCATCGCCCACGGCATGCTGACCGCCAGCTTCATCTCGACCGTGCTCGGCACCAAGCTGCCTGGCCCGGGCTGCATCTACATCAGCCAGAACCTCAAGTTCAAAGCGCCGGTGCGCATTGGCGACACCGTGAAGGCGCGCGTGACGGTCACCGCCGTCGACCAGGAGCGCGGCCGAATTACCGTCGCCACCGTCTGCCATGTCGGCGACACCCAGGTGATCGACGGCGAGGCCCAGCTGCTGGTGCCGCGCCGCCCCGCGATCCCCCAGGCCGCCGAGTAGGCACGCGGTCTGTCTTGCAGGGGCGCGCTGCGCGCCCGCCTTGCCAGAACCGCAATCGCCGCAACCCCGGCTGACACGGGCGCGCCCAGCGCGCCCTACATGCATGACATGCTGGAATCGATGCGCTAGAGACAGGCCATGCGGCTGTTTCGACACCATACGGAAGTGCCGGTCGAAGCGCGCGGCGCCGTCGTGGCGCTCGGCAATTTCGACGGCCTCCACCGCGGCCACCAGGCGGTGATTGCGGCCGCGGCGGAAAAGGCGCGCGAGCTCGGCACCAGCCATGCCGTGCTCACCTTCGAGCCCCATCCGCGCGAGTTCTTCCGGCCGGACCAGCCGCCCTTCCGGCTGACGCCGCTGCGCATCAAGGCCCGCCAGCTCGAGGCCATGGGCGTCGACCACCTGTTCGTGCTGCATTTCGACGCCGCCTTGTCGCACAAAAGCGCCCAGGCCTTCGTCGTCGAGGTGCTGAGCGAGGGGCTCAGCGTCGCCCATGTGGTCGTCGGCTACGACTTCGTCTTCGGCCATGGCCGCCGCGGCACGGCCGCGCTGCTGGCCGATCTCGGCCGGCTTCACGGATTCGGCGTCACCGCGCTGCCGCCGGTGGGCATCGAGCAGGGCGACGTCTTCTCCTCCACGCTCGTGCGCCAGCACCTGCAGGCGGCCCGGCCGCGCGAGGCCACCCTGCTGCTGGGACGCCCGTGGGAGATCGAGGGCCGGGTCGAGCACGGCCGGAAGCTGGGGCGCGACCTGGGCTTCCCGACGGCGAACATGATGCTGGGCGAATATCTCCAGCCGGCGCTCGGCATCTACGCCGTCAGGGCCGGCATCGACGAGGGGCGCGGCACCGTCTGGCATGACGGCGTGGCCAGCCTCGGCTATCGCCCGACCGTGGGCGGCACCGACGTCGTGTTCGAGGTCTACCTTTTCGACTGGAGCGGCGACCTCTATGGCCGCCATCTGCGGGTCGCCCTCATCGACTATCTGCGGCCGGAGAAGAAGTTTGACGGACTCGATGCTTTGAAGGCACAAATCGCCCTGGATTGCGACGAGGCGCGGCGCCTGCTCGCGGCCTACGCCGGACCGGAACCCGGCGCGGTCCCGCGGCTGGCCGCGCCGGCGAGGACCTCCGACGATCCGCAGGACTTCTACGAGAGCGCGCTCGGCCCGCGGCGGCCGGCGCGCAACTGAGAACCAA
>DATIXH010000454.1:0-2649 GCA_035518775.1 Candidatus Acidiferrum sp. | reverse complement strand
GCGCACATCGCCGAGCTCGGCGAGGATTTGCGCGGCGCAGATGCGCCCCGTCCTTGGGAAGGACATGACGATCTGGCCGTCGGGCAGCTCTGCGACAGTGTTCTGGATGCGGCTGGTGAGCTTGGCGATCTCGCCGACCAGGCGCTCAAGGACGGCGGCGAGAGCACCGACCATTTCGCCCTTGGCCTCGGCTTCGGCCTCCGCGGCCAAGCCGGTCGGGGCCGTGCGCAGCCGCGCGAGCAGCTCGGCCGGGCTGCGGCGACCGCAGTAAGCGTTGCTCGCCAAGAAGGCCTTCACACGCTTTTCGCCAAGGCGCGTTGCCGACTCGGGAGTGGGGTAACGCTGCAGGAAGGCCAGCGCGATGGGCGAGTCGACGTCGGCGAAGATGGCGGCGGCGCCGGGCCAGAAGCTGTCCAGCAGGCTACGCAGGCGGTTGGCCAGGGCGATCCGCTCGGCCACCAGCTCGTCGCGACCGCGAACCAGGGCGCGCAACGCCTTGATCTCGTCCGAGCAGGGCGCGAGCGGGCGGAAGCGGTGGCCGTCGGTGCGCAGGATGTCGGCGAGCATGAAGGCGTCGCCGGGATCGCTCTTGCCGCCGGCGGCGCGGTAACGCGGCCGGCAGGCCTTGACCACGTTTGGGTGAATGGGCACCACCGTATGGCCTGCCTCCACCAGCGCATCGACGATCAGGCCCGACGGGCGCTCGATGGCGATGGGAATGTCGCCGGCCGGTGCCAGACGATCGAGCTTCTTGCGCAGTTCCGCCAGGCCGGCGGCATCGTGCGCGACTTCGAAGTGGAGCAGCACGGCCCCGGTTTCGTCGACCACGCAGACGGCGTGGCCGATGCTCCCCCAATCCAACCCGCAAAAATATGGCATGGGCAGTTCCCCCTTGGTTGCTCTACGTTACCGAGTGTCGGGAGGTCCTGCGGGACGCTCATTGACCGGCGCTCCGGGCCACTCTCCCTGGCGCTTCACCCTGTTGCCCGTCGTGTCCTCCCGGCACCCGCCATGCGGCGGGTCTCATCCTGGCCGTTCTCCGGAAAGCGAACGTGGCCGTCATGGCGGGTGCTCGGTACGCGCCGACCTTCTCACCCCGCATGCGCGGTGAGAAGGTCGACCAACGCCAACGTGCAGCAATGAGCGATCGGGCGGTGCGCATCCTGCAGGCGACCGAAGCCGGCGAGCTGCTGCCGCGCATCGCCGCCAAGCCCGATCACCATGAATGCCGGATGTGCGCCTGGTCGCAGCGCTGCTGGAGCCTGCCGGCATGACCGACGACGGCGATAATATCATCCACTTCAACCCGTGGCGCGACTTCAACGACGCGCCGACGGTGATCGACGACGACCCGTTCGATTTGGAGCCGGATCCGGCGCAGATCGCGCTCTTCCTCGACGTCGTCTTCGCCTACTGCGAGGGCTGGATCCCGTTCCGCGGCTTCATCGACAAGGGCCAGGGCTTCGACGGCCGCCCGCACAACATCTGGGTCGAAGTTGACGACGCGGTGGCCGCGAAGGCGCTCAACTTCGCCGCTTGGGCGGCGCGGGAAGGTGCGGCGTTCTACGTCGTCCCCGGCACGGTGGCCGAGCACGGGCGCGCCAAGGCCGCCGACATCCGGCAGATGCAGACGGTGGTGGTCGACCTGGACGCCGGCGACATCGCCGCCAAGCTCGACCATCTGCTGAGGCACCTGGGCGAGCCGACGCTGATCGTCGAATCCGGCGGCCGGACGCCCGAGGGGCTCGACAAGCTGCACGTCTGGTGGCGGCTGACCGAGCCGGCGGAAGGCGACGACATCGGCCTGCTCTGCCGGCTGCGCGGCGACATCGCCGTCAAGGTCGGCGGCGACACGCACTTTCGCTCGGCGCACCAGCCGATCCGCCTCGCCGGTTCGATCTACCATAAGGGTGGCTGCAAGCGGCTGGTCGCCATTCGGCGGCACGATCCCACCCTCGAGGTCGACCTGGGCGACTTCGCCGAAGCGGTCGATGCCATGCCGCCGCTGCCGGGTGTCGGTTCTGATCCCGCGCCGTCGCGAGCGGCGAAGCCGGGCATCGATGACGTTCTGATCACTTCGGTGCGGGACGGCGGGCAGGACGACTGGACCCGCTTCCAGGGCGCCAGCGCCGCCATCGGACATTATGTCCGCCTCGCGCACGACGGCCGAATCAGCCGCAACGAGGCGTGGGAGGCGATCTGCCAATACAACGCCGCCATGCTGCGCCCGTCGTGGCCGCTGGAACGGCTGGCATCGAAAGCGCAAAGGCTGTGGCGGCTGCACGAAGAACGCAACGGCCCGGCCCTGGAGCTCGCGAGCCCGGCTGCTCCCGCGTCGCTACCGACCTTCACGCTCGGCGAGCTGCTCGATGACACGAGCGCGATGCCGGACGACCTGATCGCGCCCAGGCTGCTCACCCCGGGCGGCATGCTGGTGCTGGGGGGCGCGCCCAAGGTCGGTAAGAGCGACTTCGTGATCAGCCTGCTGGCGCACATGGCGGCCGGCGTGCCGTTCCTCGGCTTCGCCCCGCCGCGGCCGCTCTCGATCTTCTACCTGCAGGCGGAGGTGCACTACCACTATCTGCGCGAGCGCATCCAGGCGATCCGCCTCGATCCGGCGGTCATCGCCGCGGCGCGTAACCGCCTGGT
>DATIXH010000453.1:0-5558 GCA_035518775.1 Candidatus Acidiferrum sp. | reverse complement strand
TGCTCGGCCGCCAGCTTCTCGAGCGCGCCGATCAGCCCGACGGGGTTGCGGGTGAGCCGCACCGAGGTGGCGTCGGCCAGATATTCGCGCTGGCGCGAGACGGCGAAGCGCACGAGCTGGGCCGCGATCGGCGCCAGGATGGCGAGCACGATGAAGATGACCAGCAGCACGATGTTGCCGCCGCCCTTCTCCTCGCGGTCGCGGCGCCGGCTGCCGCCGGTGACGCTGCTGTACCACATCGCCCGGCGCGCCACGTCGCAGACCAGCGCGATCAGGCCGACCAGGATCGCCACCGCCGTCATGTAGCGCGTGTCCATGTTGAGGATGTGGCCCATCTCGTGGCCGATGACGCCCTGCAGCTCCTCGCGGTTGAGCTTCTGGAGGAGGCCGCGGGTCACGCCGATGGCGGCGTGCTCGGGGTCCATGCCGGTGGCGAAGGCGTTCGGCACCTCCGTCTCGATCACCGCCACCTTCGGCTTGGGCACGCCCGCGGCGATCGCCATCTCCTCGACGATGTTGTGGAGCATCGGCTCCTGCTCGGCCGTGACCTCGCGCGCGTCGGCGAGGCCGAGCATCAGGCGGCCGCCGAAGGCGAACGTGACGGCCGAGGCGATCAGCCCGATCGAGATGAGCGCGCCGCCGCCGATCGCGCCGATCGCGCTGACCGCGGCGAACGGCGCCCGCCCGCCGCCGGAATACTCGACCCCGGAATAGTGAGGCCGGGAATAGGACTCGATGAGGGCGCCGCCGACATAGCCGAGGGCGCCGCCGAGCAGCAGCAGGATGATGATCAGCAGCCAGGTGTTGCGCTTGTTGACGCGCTGGGCGGCGAGGAAGTCGGTCGCCTTGAGGGCGACGGGCGGGCGCGGCGGCGCGGCCGCTGCCGGCGTCTTGTCCCAGGGCCCCGGAGTCGCGTCGCTCACGTCCGGCACGCCCGTGCGGCGGTCAGCGCAGGTCGACCTTGGGGGCGGCGGTCTCCGCCTCGGGCACCTCGAAATAGGTGCCGGTGTGGAAGCCGAAGCTGCCGGCGATCAGGTTCGAGGGGAAGCTCTGCACCATATTGTTCAGGCTCATCACGCTGTCGTTGTAGAACTGGCGGGCGAACGAGATCTTGTTCTCCGTGCCCGTCAGCTCCTCCATGAGGCGGCCGACGTTCTGGTTGGCCTTCAGGTCCGGATAGGCCTCCATGACAGCGAACAGCTTGCCCATAGCACCGGAGAGCGCGTTTTCGGCCTGCATGGCGGCCTCGGGGGTCGGCGCCTTCACGGCCTGGTTGCGGGCCTCGATCACCTGCCTGAGCGTCTCCTGCTCGTAGGACATGTAGTCCTTCACCACCTCGACCAGATTGGGAATCAGGTCATGGCGCCGCTTCAGCTGCACGTCGATCTGCTTCCAGGCGTTGCCCACCTGGTTGCGGATGGCGACCAGCCGGTTGTAAATCATCATGGCGATGAAGCCGATGACGACCAGCACGCCCACTAAGATGAGCAAGGCCATGGCACTCTCCTCTCCCCTGGTCGGCGGATGCCGGCGCTCCTTTTAGCAGACTTGCCGGAAATTGGTTAAGGGAGCGTAAGACCGCTCACCTCTTCTTGCGCGCCGTTGCCGCCTCCAGCAGCGTATCGACCGTCGTGGCGAACGCCTCGGCCGTCGCGACCGGTGCGGGAAACTCGACCCGGGCGACGGCGCCTTCCCGGCGCAGGTCGAGGCCCTCCGGATCGACGCCGGTGAGCCGCCACCCTTCCGCCCGCCTGCCTGTCGCCAGCTGGGCGAGCCTGTCGGCCTGCGGGCCCAGCTGCCGAATCAGCCCGTCCTCGGCCTCGGCGAGCGCGCCGGTGCCGGCCTCGAACGTGAAGTCGGCGGCGTCAGTCCAGTGGATGCGCCCGAACCCGGCGACCATGTGAGCGCGCGTCACTGTGACGCGGTAGAGATGAAAGTCGGCGAAGTCGGCATAGAGCGCCGCCGAGGGATGGCGCGCCACGAAGCGCGCCTTGAGCCGCAGGTCGTCCGTCTTCTCGACCGTGCCCAGGACCGTCACCCGCGGTCCGGTCAGGGGATCGACCCGGCCGGCCGTGCCGTCGATGAGCAGCGCCGCCCGCGCATCGGCGGCGATGTTCTTCGCGTGCTCGGCGAGATCGGAGATCAGCAGCAGGGGCGCCGCATCGTGGTCGCAGGCCAGCAGCACCAGCGACGCATAGGGCCAGGCCTCTACGCCCGCCGGTCCGCCGGCGGCAAGACTCGTCGCCAAGGCCGCGCGATCGGCCGCGCGCAAGAGTCGGCGGGCGACCTCGCCGGGTTTGAGAGTCTCTGTAGCCATGAACGGTTCTTGCCGCGGAAGACTCGGCGCGTCAATGCGCGTGTCTGCGCCGTTGTCTGCAGAAGGATTGGATCAGCGGCTTGCGTCCTTCGACAAGCTCAGGATGAGGTTCTTTCTTGGTGCCGCCAAGATTTCACCTCATCCTGAGCTTGTCGAAGGACGCAGGGTGATCCTGCAGACGTTCACGTCGGCATTTCGCCCAGCGCCTCCAGCACCAGCCGGTGAAAGTGGTGCACGCCGTGTTCGCTGATGTAGGTGCGGTCGTTGTCGACGATGAAGCGACCCTGGTGGTAGCCGCGCGAATGCAGGCCGCGCTGCACGCTCTCGACCAGGCCGATGTCCTCGGGCTGAAGCACCTCGTCGATGTACTTCATCGCCTCTCGCTCGCAGTCGGAGGGTGTCTTGTCGAGGGAGTAGAGGTCGAAATGCTCGAGCGTCGTCTCCGGTCCCGTTGGCATGATGTGCAGCATCGTCATGTTGGGAGGGCCGGGGAAGGTGTTGAAGGTCACGTTGGGCCACAGCCACCAGGCGGCGAAGTCGGTCGGCGTCCCTTCGGGGATGTGATAGGCGGTGTTGTCGGCGCGGCCCGCCGGCGCGATGTGGCTGGAATAGATGCCGTGGGTCACCGTGCGGTAGTTCTTGATGTCCACCAGATCGACGAAGGCCGGATGGGCGGGCGAGCAGTGGTAGCATTCCAGGAAATTGTCGACCACGTTCTTCCAATTGGCCTTCAGCTCGTAGGTCAGCCGGTGCGAGTGGACCAGCCGGTCGATCTCCGGGCAGTAGCGCCGCATCTCGCTCTCGAACGCGCCGCTCTGCGTCGCCAGCGGCGCCGCCTGGGGATCGAGATTGGCGAACACGAAGCCGCAGATCTCTGCGACCTGCACCTGCTTCAGGCAGAACTCGCCGGCGTCGAACGTCGCCATCGTCTCGCTGCCGCGCGCCGTCCGCAGCCGGCCGTCGCTGTGATAGGACCAGGCGTGATAGGGGCAGACGATCACCTTCGCCGTGCCGCATCCTTTCAGCAGCTCGTGCGCCCGGTGCGAGCAGACGTTGTAGAAGCCGCGCAGCGCGCCGTTCTTGCCGCGCATGACGAAGATGTTCTGGTCGGCGACCCGGCAGGTGACGTAGCTGCCGGCCGCGCGCAGCTGCTCGACATGCCCGACGAAGTTCCAGCTGCGGTAGAAGATCGCCTCCTTCTCCCGCGCATAGACGTCAGTGTCGAAATAATAGCTGGCCGGCAGCGTGTAGGAGCGCTCGGGGTCGCGATGGAACCTGCTCGGGGCCGGGCGGCGGTCGATCTGTCCTTCGGGCATGGCGGCCCCTCCGTTCAAGCGGTCAGCGCGGCAGGATAGATTCTCGTGCACGGCCCGCCAATGGTGCCTCCGGTGACCATGGCCGATCGCGTGCGCTGTGGACAAGGGACGTGACGCGCCGCAGAGTTCCCGCGTGGACTCGTTCGTCATCCTGACCGATGCCGAGGTGAACGCGCTCGCGCGCATGCCCGATCTCGTTGCGGTCATCGTGCGCTGCCTGGAGGCCAAGGCCCAGGGCCGCCTGGTCGCGCCGCCGCGCCACAGCGTCGCGTTCGATAGCGGCCAACTCGTCTTCACGATCGGCGGCATCGATGCGGGCGGCGACGAGCGCGCCGGCATCGCCGGCTTCCGCGTCTACGAGACCTTCCGCGGGTCGGGCGCCGCGCGCGCCCAGCTCGTCGCCGTCTGGGACAGCGTGAGCGGCGACCTGCGCGGCCTGGTGATCGGCGAGGCCCTCGGCATCCTGCGCACCGGTGCGATTGGCGGCGTCGCCATTGATCGCATGGCGCGCCCGGATGTGCGCATCTGCGCCGTCATCGGTTCCGGCCAGCAGGCCGAGTCGCAAGTGATGGCGGCCGTCGCCGTGCGTCTCGGCCTGGAGGAGATCCGGATCTACAGCCGCAACGCCGGCAACCGCGAGGGCTTCGCCGCCCGCGTGTCCGCCCGCCTCGGCAAGGCCATCCGTCCGGTCGCCACGGCACGCGACGCCGTCGCCGGCGCCGACCTCGTGCTGTGCGCGACCGACAGCGGCGCGCCCGTGCTCGAGACGCACTGGCTGGCGCGCGGCGCCCACGTCTCGACGCTGGGCCCGAAGCTCGCGGACCGCCACGAGCTGCCGCGCGACATCGGCGATCTTGCCGATGTGGCCGCGACCGATTCGCCGGCCCAGCTGCAGGGCTATTCCGCGCCGTATTTTCTCGAGGGCACGCGGGCGGCGACGCAGATGCTCGACCTCGCTGACATCGTGGCCGGCCGCGCGGTCGGCCGGCGCAACCCGGCCGACATCACGCTCTTCTGCTCGGTCGGCCTGGCCGGGACCGAGGTCGCCGTCGCCGACGCCCTGTTGCGGCGATCGGCCGTCGCGCGCGCCAAGCGGGAATAGGGAGCCGGCCGCTTCACTCGGCGATGCGGAGCACCAGCTTGCCCATCATGCCGCCGGCTTCGAGCCGCCGATGGGCCGCCGCCGCCTCGGTAAGCTGGAAGGTGCCATCGATGTGCAGCCGCAGTTCGCCGGTCGCGAGGAACGCCATGGCTTCCTCGAGGATCGCGGCCTGGCGCCGCAGGCGGTCTGTGAGGCCGAGCCACATCGGCGTCAGCATCATCAGGTTATGGAGCGTGAGGTTCTTGTTGTAGGCGCTCCCCTCGGCGTCGTCGCCGGGCGTGCCCATCAGCGTGACGACGCGACCATAGGGCGCCATCGCGCGGAACGTGCGCTGCAGGGCGTCGGCGCCGACATTGTCGAGGGCGACGTCGATGCCGCGTCCGCCCGTCCAGGCGAGGGCTGCATCCGCGAAATCCTCCCGGCGATAGAGGATAGGCCGCTCGACTCCCAGCGTGCGCACGAACGCGGCCTTGGCGTCGCTGCCGACGGTGGCGACGACACGGGCACCCCTGAGGGCGGCCAGCTGCACGGCCACGTGGCCGGTGCCGCCGGCGCCGGCATGGATCAGCACATGCTCGCCCTGCATGAGCGCCGCGCGCTCATAGAGCGCTTCCCACGCCGTGATCGTTACCAGCGGCAATGCCGCGGCCGTGCTCCAGTCGATGTTGGCCGGCACATGCAGGAGCTGCTCTTCCGGCACCACCGCGAACTCTGCGTACGTGCCGGGTTCGCCGCCGATGCCGCCATTGCAGAAGCAGACGCGATCGCCGGGGCGGAAGCGGGTGACGCCGGCGCCGACCTCCTCGATCACGCCCGCACCGTC